>NZ_JBEXUD010000124.1:0-1015 GCF_040614215.1 Dactylosporangium sp. NPDC006015 | reverse complement strand
GCCCTTAAAAGAAAAAATCAAATTTTTAACAAAGGTTATTATTATTAAGGCGAAAAACCATTAAGCCGTTAAATGAAAATGCAAAGGGTTCATATACAATTATGTTAATTACGACCCGAATTGCTAGTTGATTATTTAGACATGACTTGATACCCGATAGAATATCTTAAAGTCTCTGGTTCCAGTGATTTAGCTGATTTTAACAGTAAAGAATACGCTAAAAGTATCATCTCTAATTTCAATTGAAAACCTTGAGGCGAATGACTTTTACAACGCTCAGCTCCTAGATTTGTCAAAAAAGAGAAAACTCGCTCAATCACTTTTCTACGTTTTGAAAAATTAGGGAAAAGGATTTTCTTTTGCTTCATGTTCTTCCTGACAGGTGTAATTAGATCAATTCCTTTTAATTCCAGCCTATCATGCAGTGACTGACCTAGATATCCCATATCTCCAAGGACTGTTGGTGTCCCAAATTGACTCAACACTTCCTCGGTCATTGAACTATCAGCCATTGAAGCAGGAGTAATTGTGTAGTCTATGACATAGCCTGATTCACTGACTAAAGCATGACATTTACATCCATAGAAGTACTGTCCCTTTGTAGCATTGTAGCCAACATTTGCATAATCTCCAAGAACTTTGCTTCTGAAGTTACGAATAGGCTGACACAAAGGAATGGGGAAGCTGTCAATAATGGATACACTCATTCCTTCAACCTCTTTAAAGACGAGTGCTTGGCGAATGACTTGGATACTCGGTAAGAGGGCATTACAACGGCGGACAAAGCGAGAATATTCTAGGAAATTAGGAAATAAACTTTGAGCCAGTTGGTGCTTAGCTTTAAGCGTTTCACTAAAATGCAGTACGCCCCAGAGGTAACAAGCGATAACTAAGCAATCTGATGTTGCGAGATGGACGTTCTTTCGGTTTTGAACCTCAAGGGAAACCCTCGTTTGATAAAGCGTCTCAATGGTTGTCAGTAAATAAACAAAAACTTTTGGAAGTGTGCTATTAT
>NZ_JBEXUD010000123.1:0-1051 GCF_040614215.1 Dactylosporangium sp. NPDC006015 | reverse complement strand
GGCTCCCACCTATCCTACACAATCGAATTCGAGTACCAATGTCAAGCTATAGTGAAGGTCCCGGGGTCTTTCCGTCCTGCCGCGCGTAACGAGCATCTTTACTCGTAGTGCAATTTCGCCGGGCCTGTGGTTGAGACAGTGGGGAAGTCGTTACGCCATTCGTGCAGGTCGGAACTTACCCGACAAGGAATTTCGCTACCTTAGGATGGTTATAGTTACCACCGCCGTTTACTGGCGCTTAAGTTCTCCGCTTCGCCCCGAAGGACTAACAGGTCCCCTTAACGTTCCAGCACCGGGCAGGCGTCAGTCCATATACATCGTCTTACGACTTAGCATGGACCTGTGTTTTTAGTAAACAGTCGCTTCCCCCTGGTCTCTGCGGCCACCAACCGCTCCACCAGCATGTGGTCTCACCATCGGTGGCCCCCCTTCTCCCGAAGTTACGGGGGCAATTTGCCGAGTTCCTTAACCACAGTTCGCCCGATCGCCTCGGTATTCTCTACCTGACCACCTGTGTCGGTTTGGGGTACGGGCCGCTCGAAACTCGCTAGAGGCTTTTCTCGGCAGCATGGGATCACTGACTTCGCCTGAAACGGCTCCGCTTCACGTCTCACCCTCAAGCAGTGCGGATTTGCCTACACTGCGGGCTACACGCTTGCCCCGGCACAACCACCGGCCGGGTCCAGCTACCCTCCTGCGTCACCCCATCGCTTGCCTACTACCCCACAAGTTCCCAATCGCCGACACTCAACCCGAAGGTCTTATGCCTTTGAGAGGTTAGTACATGAAGGTTCAGCATGGACGCTTCTACGCGGGTACGGGAATATCAACCCGTTATCCATCGACTACGCCTCTCGGCCTCGCCTTAGGCCCCGACTCACCCAGGGCGGATTAGCCTGGCCCTGGAACCCTTGGTCATCCGGCGGCAGGGTTTCTCACCCTGCTTTCGCTACTCATGCCTGCATTCTCACTCGCGTCACCTCCACGGCTGGATCACTCCGCCGCTTCACCGGTGACACGACGCTCCCCTACCCATCCACACACCTGGACC
>NZ_JBEXUD010000122.1:0-1077 GCF_040614215.1 Dactylosporangium sp. NPDC006015 | reverse complement strand
CGTGCCTACCGGGGCGCTGGAGCCATCGAGCACAGGCCGCGAGCTGCGCGTCGAAGCCGCGCCCCACCCCCTGCACGTCGTCGTCCGCCGAGGTCCATGCGCGCAGCTCGGCGACGTAGGCGGGGTCCGCCTTCAACTGCGCGTCGGCCTCCCGGGTCAGCTGCGCGACCGTCCACAGCGCCGACTCGTCGTCCTCGACGACGTGCAGCCAGCCGCCCTCGTCGGCGGCCTCGTCCACCAGCTGCGTCATGACGCCCGGCGCGACCCGGGCCTCCGCGAACCCGGACCGGTTGGTGTGCCGGCGCCGGATCTGCCGGTGCAGGCGGCACTCCGCCGGGGTGACCGGTCTGCCGCGGTCGGGCACGAGGTGGACCACCACGTCGCCCGATCCGATCGTGCAGGCCGCCGGCGCTCCGGCGACGGCGAGCGCCAGGCGCAGGTTGAAGGCGGCCGCGCCGCACGAGATGCGTGCCGCGCGCAGGTCCGGGTCGCACACCGGCAGGGCGCGGTCACGGTCGACCAGGACCTCGATGCCGTCGGCGGTGCGCCGGAACCGCCACGGCTGGCTGTTGTGGATCGACGGCGCCCACACGGCCTCGCCGACCGCGGCCATGAAGGTGGCATCCGACCAGATGTCGACGTCGGTCATCGCACCCTCCCGAACAGGTCCGGTCCCTCCTCTCCACGGTCGCCGACCGTCCCGGCGCAACGGTGCGGGGCGAACCTCCCCACCCGCTGTATCACCCGGCAGATCACACCCGTGCGGCGGGTCAGGGCCGGGGATGCCGCCATCCGGACCGCGCCCCGGGGACGGCCGGCGGCGGCACCGGCGCACAGGGCGGCAGGCCGGGCGTGACACGATGGTGGCGCAGTTTGTGCCGTACCGGCGAGACGTCACGGTGGAAGGGGCCACATGATCCGGGTGTATCTGCTCGACGACCACGAGGTGGTCCGGTTCGGGCTTCGGGAGATGCTGGAGCGCGAGGGTGACATCGAGGTCGTCGGCGAGTCCGGGTCCGCCGTCGACGCGACGCACCGCATTCCCGCGCTGCGGCCCGACGTCGCCGTGCTCGACGG
>NZ_JBEXUD010000121.1:0-1125 GCF_040614215.1 Dactylosporangium sp. NPDC006015 | reverse complement strand
CAAACTTTCCAGGTATAATTTTTGGATTGGTCACATTTTTTACTGCCCTTTGATGATAAAAAAATTGATTAATTGGACCTGTGTGTGGCCATTATCAGAGATAAATAAATAATAAATTCGCAAATTGTAAAATGAAGTTAGCCACCTTGAGTCAAGCAAAAAACATCTGAATCTCTTATACTAGAAGTTCGACCAAATAGTATAAAAAGGAAATTCAGATGCAAGACTATTCTATCACAAGCCAGAGCAAAGGGAAACACCTGACCAATCAAGACCGTTTAAACATTGAACGTTGGCACAATAAAGAAGGACTGAGCAACCGTGAGATTGCGCGCTTATTGAATAAAGCTCATGGGACGATTGACAGAGAGATGAAGCGAGGGGAAATCCAGCTCAAGCGGAAGGTAAAATACTCTGCTAAAAAGGCTCAAGAAAATTATGAAGGATTGAGGGCTCACAGTGTTCGTCCGAGTAAACTCACGACTGAGATTGATTGTTATGTGAGTACACGTCTTAAAGAAGACAAGGACTCTTTGGAAGTCATTCATCAGGCTCTAAAAGGAGTTTCTCTGAGCAGCCTCTACAATTGGGTCAACTGGGGCTGGTTAGAAGCCAAGCGTCATCATCTTTTCTATCCGCAGTATAAGGCGGCAAAGAAAATCAAACCTCGTGCGCCAAAGCATCCTTTTGGTAAGTCTATTGAAGAACGGCCTGAGTTCATTAACAATCGCTTAGAAGTGGGGCATTACGAGATTGACACGGTCATTCTTACGAGAGCTAAGAACAAGGTGCTTTTGACGCTCACAGAGCGAAAATACCGCACGGAGATCATTCGCTTGATTGATGGGAAAACAGCACAGGCGGTCAATGATGAGCTGGTGGAACTTCAAAAAAGTTATGACTTCAAATCCATTACCCCTGACAATGGCCATGAATTTGCAAGGCTCTCTGAGGTCGTAAGCTGTCCAGTTTACTATGCACACGCCTACGCGAGCTTTGAGCGAGGGACGAATGAAAACCATAACCGAATGGGCCGGGGTCGGCGGTGGGGATGCCGAAGATGATGAGCCGCCGCAGGTGCCGGCCGTGCAGCAGGTCCAGGCGGAGCCGCTGGTGCCCGGCCCG
>NZ_JBEXUD010000120.1:0-1256 GCF_040614215.1 Dactylosporangium sp. NPDC006015 | reverse complement strand
CTTGTAGCCACTGTTCAGTTTTTTCATGCATGGGTCTGTCTTGCCCTAAAGCATAATTAAGGGCGCTCGCTGCACTTGCGCCATTGCTTATTTTTGCAATTGTTGCCATAACTCTTGATACCCCTTTTGAGCTTGAGCGAGTACTCCGTATGTATAGCGTAAAGCCACGATCAGCTCTTTATCTTGGTTGTCCATCCGATCGAATTGATTGAGTTTCTTGGCGATTTGATTTAAATTGGTTCCTTGTTTTGAGAGTTCTAATAATAAAGATTTCGCTTGGTCATGTTCGAGATAAGGTTTTTTTAAATGAGATTTTTGTGCTAATTTTTTCGCATAAAGATTCGGAGAGAGTCCATATGTTTCTCCTGAAATTTTCAGCTTATTGTATTGTTCTTCAGATAATCTAAATTGAATGTACTTTGTTTGATTTTGTGATACTTCTTTCTGATCCATAAATAGCCTCCTCAAAGATAAAATGCCCCAGCGCTCATTCCTCAATCGCCCTTTGTCATTGATTTTGTAATAAGCATTGCGCCCTATTCGGTTACAATCCTCACAACAAAATAGCAAATATAAACCCATAAATACTGCTGTAAGCTATCACATTGTAATACAAAACACTTCGTTCTTGTATTACAATGTGGCTTGAAAAGGGGGAAGTTTCACTTTCCCCTTTTATCCCCTTTGGATTGTGTCGATTTGCTTTACGCAAACGCCACCTACCCATTTTATAAAAATAAAATGGGCAAAAAATCTTTCTTTTTGTCATACAAAAAGAAGAAAAAAAAGAGACGATTTTCTTCTTCCGAAATCGTCCCTCTTTTTTCTAAAACCATGGATGAACAAACAAAATACGAGAGATTTTTTATTCGTTCATCCACTAAAAATATGCGAACAGTATGGCTTCATTCAATCCTGTTCTTACAAGTCAAAAGCATCGAATCGTCCTTGGACGATTCAACAAAAAAAGTAGTTGTTTTTGGACGACTACTAAGTTCTAAACATTCATTACCCAAAATCAATTTGGTCTAACATCGTTTCTCGACTAGCTTGATCTAATCCAAGATACGTTAAGGTCATGGCTTCACTTGAATGGTTTAATAAATGCATCACTAAACCAATATTATAGTTTGACTGGGTATAGACCTTATAAGCGCCTGTTTTACGCATGGTGTGACCGGCCCAGTGGCCGCTGAGCAGCCCACCGTCCTCCCAGCCGCCCGGGACGTTGACCCCGGACGGGTTCGACCGGCCGG
>NZ_JBEXUD010000119.1:0-1271 GCF_040614215.1 Dactylosporangium sp. NPDC006015 | reverse complement strand
GTAATTCAGTAATGAATTGAAGTTTAAAGAAAATTTATATTATGCGGAAGATACGGAGTTTGTTATTCGATACCTTTTGGAGTGCAAAAGAGAGAATCGGATTTAGTTGCTAATATAATTAATTCTCTAACATATCATTATGTTCAAATAATGATGTTATCCTTAAATCTTAGAGTCACTATTGTATAATTTAGACAAAGGACAAAAACATGAAAAAACGCTACTCAAAAGAATTTAAAGAAACCCTTATCGCCTTCTATCATTCTGGTCAATCCGTCACCCAGCTGTCTAAAGAATACGACGTGGCCCCTGCAACAATTTATAAATGGATAGACCTCTACTCTAAATCTAATGAAAGCTCCGTCTCTAAAGCTGATTTTCTAGAATTAAAAAGACAACTGGCTAAAGTTAAGGAAGAACGAGACATCTTAAAAAAAGTATTGACCATATTCGCCGAGAAAAAGAAGTGAGTGCTGCGGATATGGCTCAAACCATACAAACTTTAGCACTCAATGTCAGACTAAGCTGTCAACTCCTTGATGTTCCTGAATCAAGTTATTATGAACGGATTAACCGACATCCATCTAAAACTCAATTAAGGAGACAATACCTGTCACTCAAAATTTCTCAACTCTTCAATACTAACCGAGAAATCTATGGTGCTACTAAAATTCATCATCTTCTACTTAAACAAGGGGAAAAAGTCGGGTTAAAACTGGTACAGAAGCTAATGAAGCAACTTCAACTCAAGTCTGTAGTCATTAAGAAATTTAAGCCTGGATACTCACTAAGTGATCACATCAATCGAAAAAATCTCATACAGACTGAACCTACAAAGAAAAATAAGGTTTGGTCAACCGACATTACTTATATTCCTACTCAACAAGGATGGGCTTATCTCTCAACCATTATGGATCGTTATACTAAAAAAGTTATTGCTTGGGATTTGGGCAAGCGAATGACTGTAGAATTAGTGCAAAGAACTTTAAATAAGGCCATTAAATCACAAGACTATCCAGAAGCTGTTATTCTTCATTCTGACCAAGGAAGCCAGTATACGAGTCTAGAGTATGAAGAGTTGCTTAAGTATTATGGGATGACTCACTCTTTCAGTCGAAGGGGATACCCTTATCATAATGCCAGTCTTGAATCTTGGCATGGACATTTAAAAAGAGAGTGGGTGTATCAATTTAAATATAAGAACTTTGAAGAAGCCTATCAGAGTATTTTCTGGTACATCGAAGCCTTTTATAATTCAAAACGAATCCATC
>NZ_JBEXUD010000118.1:0-1304 GCF_040614215.1 Dactylosporangium sp. NPDC006015 | reverse complement strand
TGCCGAGTTCCTTAACGAGAGTTCTCTCGATCACCTGAGGCTACTCGCCTCGACTACCTGTGTCGGTTTGCGGTACGGGTAGATATGACTTTACGCTAGAAGCTTTTCTTGGCAGTGTGACATCAGAGAGTTCGCAACCGTAGTTGCTTCCCCATCACAGCTCAATGTTAAAGAGAAATGCATTTGACACATCTCACACCTCACTGCTTAGACCAGAATCCATTAACTGGCATCTCTTAGCCTACTGCGTCCCTCCATCACGATCATATCTAGTACTGGAATATCAACCAGTTGTCCATCGACTACGCCTTTCGGCCTCGCCTTAGGTCCCGACTAACCCAGGGCGGACGAGCCTTCCCCTGGAAACCTTAGTCTTACGGTGGATAAGATTCTCACTTATCTTGCGCTACTCATACCGGCATTCTCACTTCTTAACGCTCCAGCACTCCTCACGGTATACCTTCATCGCGGTTAAGAACGCTCTCCTACCATTGATAAAATATCAATCCAAAGCTTCGGTAATATGTTTAGCCCCGGTACATTTTCGGCGCAGGGTCACTCGACTAGTGAGCTATTACGCACTCTTTGAATGATAGCTGCTTCTGAGCTAACATCCTAGTTGTCTGTGCAACCCCACATCCTTTTCCACTTAACATATATTTTGGGACCTTAGCTGTTGGTCTGGGCTGTTTCCCTTTCGACTACGGATCTTAGCACTCGCAGTCTGACTGCCGAACATGTGTATTAGCATTCGGAGTTTATCTGAGATTGGTAATCCTAGACGGACCCCTCACCCAAACAGTGCTCTACCTCCAATACACTTACATTTCGACGCTAGCCCTAAAGCTATTTCGGAGAGAACCAGCTATCTCCCAGTTCGTTTGGAATTTCTCCGCTATCCACAAGTCATCCAAACACTTTTCAACGTGTCCTGGTTCGGGCCTCCAGTGCGTCTTACCACACCTTCACCCTGCTCATGGATAGGTCACTAGGTTTCGGGTCTACATCATGATACTAAGTCGCCCTATTCAGACTCGGTTTCCCTACGGCTCCGTCTCTTCAACTTAACCTCGCATCATAACGTAACTCGCCGGTTCATTCTACAAAAGGCACGCTCTCACCCATTAACGGGCTCGAACTTCTTGTAGGCACACGGTTTCAGGTGCTATTTCACTCCCCTCTCGGGGTTCTTTTCACCTTTCCCTCACGGTACTGGTTCACTATCGGTCACTAAGGAGTATTTAGGGTTGGGAGATGGTCCTCCCGGATTCAAACTGGATTTCGCGTGTCCAGCCCTACTCAGG
>NZ_JBEXUD010000117.1:0-1701 GCF_040614215.1 Dactylosporangium sp. NPDC006015 | reverse complement strand
GCCCCGATTCGCGGTACTCAGGCGTATGTGTTGGATGAGCGGCTCATGCCGGTGCCGGTGGGTGTGGCCGGTGAGTTGTATGTGGCGGGTGCCGGCCTGGCCCGCGGATATGTCGGGCAGAGTGCGCTGACGGCGGAGCGGTTTGTCGCGCATCCGTTCGATGATGGTGGCCGGTTGTACCGCACGGGCGATGTCGTGCGTTGGACCGGTGAGGGTGTCCTGGCGTTCGTGGGTCGTGGTGACGAGCAGGTGAAGATCCGCGGGTTCCGGGTCGAGCCGGGCGAGATCGAGGTCGCCCTGCTCGCTCACCCGCAGGCGGCGCAGGCGGCGGTGATCGCCCGGGAGGACACGACCGGCGACAAGCGCCTCGTCGCCTACGTGGTCCCCGTCGACGGTGCGAGCGACGACCTGCCGGCGACGCTGCACGGGTTCGTCGCCGAACGGCTGCCCGACTACATGGTGCCCGCCGCCACGGTGCTACTGGCCGCGCTGCCGCTGACCGCCAACGGCAAGCTGGACCGGCGGGCCCTGCCCGCACCCGACTTCGCGGCCGCCGCCGTCGCCGGCCGGGCCCCGGCCACCGTGCGGGAAGAGCTGCTCTGCCTCGCCTTCGCCGAAGTCCTGGGCCTGGACGCGGTCGGGGTCGACGACGACTTCTTCAACCTCGGCGGACACTCCCTGCTGGCCGTGCGTCTGGTCAGCCGGATCCGGGCCGTGTTCGGCGTCGAGCTGACGTTGCGGACGCTGTTCGAGGCCCCGACCGTGGCCGGGCTCGCCGCCCACCTGCCCGGCGCGCAACAGGCCCGCTCCGCGCTGGTCCCGTGGCAACGCCCGGACCGCCTTCCGCTGTCGTTCGCCCAGCAACGGCTGTGGTTCATCGGGCAGCTCGAAGGCCCGAGCGCCCTCTACAACATCCCGCTGGTCCTGGGCCTGCCCGGCCATGTCGACCCGGCCGCGCTGGGTGCCGCACTGCTCGACGTCATCGGCCGGCACGAAGTGCTGCGCACCGTCTTCCCCACCGTCGACGGCCGGCCGTTCCAGCACGTCATCCCCCTCGACACCGTGGACTGGCAGCTCCAGGCGAGCGACGTCGCCGCGGCCGACCTCGACGAGGCCGTGACGGCGGCCAGCGAACACACCTTCGACCTCGCGACCGACGTCCCGATCCGGGCCTCGCTGTTCACCACCGAAACCGGTCAACGGGTCCTCGTCGTCGTGGTGCATCACATCGCCGGGGACGGGTGGTCGCTGCGCCCCCTCGCGAACGACCTGTCCTTCGCCTACGCCGCCCGGGCCGAAGGTCGCGCGCCGGCGTGGACACCGCTGCCGGTGCAGTACGCGGACTACGCCCTGTGGCAGCGGGACCTGCTCGGCGACGAGGCCGACCCGGTCAGCCTGATCTCCCGGCAGGTCGCCTACTGGCGGCAGGCTCTGGCCGGTGCCCCGGAAGAACTGCAGCTGCCGGCGGACCGGCGGCGCCCGGCGGTGGCCAGTCACCGCGGTTACGTCGTGCCGATCCACGTCGACGCCGAGCTCCACACCCGGCTGCAGGACCTGGCCCGGGCCCAGGGCGTGACCATGTTCATGCTGCTGCGGGCCGCGCTGACGGTGCTGCTGTCCAAGCTCGGCGCCGGCACCGACATCCCCATCGGCGCCGCGACCGCCGGCCGCACCGACCAGGCCCTCGACGACCTCGTCGGG
>NZ_JBEXUD010000116.1:0-1767 GCF_040614215.1 Dactylosporangium sp. NPDC006015 | reverse complement strand
CAACTTTTTTGGCTGCTTCGATTTCTTTGTTTGTTTTTTCGTTATCACCATATTCTGATTTTGATGTACGGTAACCTAATACACCATTATAGCCTGTTAAAGCTAATGTTCCTTTGGCGCCTTGATAAGAAAAATCGGGATGTTTTTTAATGAATGAATCGATCAATGGAACCATATCATAGTCACCAACAGTTTCCTTCTTATTGTCGATATAAATATTCTTGATTTGGTTCTGTTTATCGACAATCAACTTACTTGGAAATCCTGAATTGTCCATGTATTCATAATAGCTGACATCGTCTTGCGAAAGAATTAACGGTTTCTTTCCTTCTGGAAGAGAAACACCTGTAAAGGTCAGTTTTCCATCTGTTCCTTTTTTGACTAATCCATTTAGATTAACAAGAACATAGTTATTTTTATATAACTGATCAATGGTTTTATTGAATTCGGAAATAGTGACCATATAATCTTTATACCCTTGTGCTTGCTGGGTATGAAAAGCCTTAGCTGGATCAACAATCAGACTATGAAAGAAGACGTGTGAGATTTTGGTCGGGTCTTCCCATTTTACCAAGGATTCTTTTTCTTTTTTCAAAGTTGCTAACAATTGTTGCGCTTCTTTGGCGTCGTCTTTTTCAAGTAAGGCGATGGCTTCATCATAATGATAACTTGCAGCAAGCTGTTTTGCTTGATCAAGCTGTTTCGTCGTTTGTTTATCTTCAACAGGTTTTGAGCTGCTGCTTGAGTGTTGAGTTGTTTGACTAGTGTTTTCTAATTTATTGTTTGTTACTGCTTGTGTAACAAAAAAGATACTTACACCTAGAATAATAACAGTGCATACAGAAGTGACAGCCAATATGATTTTGTGTGTATGTTTCATTTTATCGTCCCCTACTACTTTTTGATTTCAAAAACCCCCGTAAGCTTTTCTTAACCTTTTGAAAAACTTCCCATAACCATTGTAACGAATATAGGGTTCTGTTGCAAAGTTTTAAATCTACTATCAAATAAGGTAGAATAATAGAAAAAGATAGCAGGAGGAATGACGATGAATCATTTTAAAGAAAAGCAATTTCAGCAGGATGTGATTATTGTAGCCGTGGGCTACTATCTTCGTTATAACCTTAGCTATCGTGAAGTTCAAGAAATCTTATATGATCGTGGCATTAACGTTTCTCATACGACGATTTATCGTTGGGTACAAGAATATGGCAAACTACTCTATCAAATTTGGAAAAAGAAAAATAAAAAATCCTTTTATTCATGGAAAATGGATGAAACGTACATCAAAATTAAAGGAAAATGGCATTATTTGTATCGAGCCATCGATGCAGATGGTTTAACCTTGGATATTTGGTTACGTAAAAAACGGGACACACAAGCAGCCTATGCTTTTCTTAAGCGGTTAGTGAAGCAGTTTGATGAACCGAAGGTTGTAGTCACAGATAAAGCCCCCTCTATTACAAGTGCCTTTAAGAAACTAAAAGAATACGGCTTTTATCAAGGGACAGAACATCGTACCATTAAATACCTGAATAATTTGATTGAACAAGACCATCGTCCAGTAAAGAGACGCAATAAATTCTATCGAAGTTTACGCACTGCCTCTACCACGATTAAGGGCATGGAAGCCATTCGAGGATTATATAAGAAAACCCGAAAAGAAGGCACTCTCTTCGGCTTTTCGGTGTCTACTGAAATCAAGGTATTAATGGGAATAACAGCCTAAGATATTTGGAGTTCAGAGCGGGCGCGTTTGATTTTCAA
>NZ_JBEXUD010000115.1:0-1829 GCF_040614215.1 Dactylosporangium sp. NPDC006015 | reverse complement strand
GTGCTGCAGGGTGTTGTCGGCACGACGTTCGAAGCCCTGCAGCTGGTCGCCCCACCGGACCAGACCCGAACCCGGCCGCGGACGCGACACCGCCGCTGTGCCGCCCGCCAGGTCGGCCAGGTCGGCGGTCGAGCCGTTGAAGACATTGTGATCGACATTGCCGCTGACGCCGGGCACGCTCGCCTGGTCGGTGTACTGCCACAGCGCCCACCGGCTCCAGCCGGCCGGCAGCGTGCCGGGCGCGCTGGCGTAGCGCGCGACGAACAGCGGCTGATCCGCGAACGCGCCGCTGTTGCCGGTGCACGGATTCCACCAGCTGGCACTGGTGTAGATCATGGTCGGCCGGCCGGTGCGCTCGCGGACCCGGGTGACGAAGTCGTTGACCCAGGCGACCATCTGGCCGGGGTTCATGCCGTAGCAGGGGTAGGTGCTGCCGGAACCCTCCCAGGGCCACTCGATGTCGAGCATCGGCGGCAAGGTCCGCCCGTCGGCCGCATACCGGGCCCGATCCAGGAAGTAGTCAGCCTGGGCGGTTCCACCACCACGGTCCGGACGCGCGAAGTGGTACGCGCCGGCGTACAGGCCGTTGGCCTTGGCATTGGCGTAGTTGGCGGCAAAGTACGAGTCGGTGAACGTCAGGCCCTCACTGGCCTTGGCATACATGAACCGCTGCCCCGAGCCGGCGACGCTCGACCAGTTGATGCCGCCTTGGTGGTTTGAGACGTCGACGCCGGTGATCGGGTAGCCCGGCGGCACGGCAGCCGCACTCAGCGACGGGGGAGCGGCGGTGCCGGGAACGCGACCGGCGGCGGCGTGACCGTTGGGTTCGGCGGCTGCGGCCGGCGTGGCCGCCATCGTGGCGATCGCGAGTGACGCGGCGAGCGGCACAAGCAAGGTCCGCAGCGATCGTCGCCGGCTTCCCGTGAATTGGTCGGTCATGAGGAACTCCTAACAGTTGCTGAGGTTCGGTGGCCCGGATGACGGAGGCCCGGCGTCCCGTGGTGCGGGACGCCGGGCGGTGTGGGTCAGGAGGGCAGGGTTTCCCGGTTCCAGGTGGACCCGTTCCACCAGATGTGCTGCAGGGTGCCGTCAGTACCGCGGGTGACGGTCTGGATGAAGTTGATCGAGTCGAGAGTGATGGTCGGGTCGCCGGCGAGTCCGGCGCCGCCGGGAAGCGTCTCGCGGTTCCACGCGGTGCCGTTCCACCAGATGTGCTGGAGGGTGCCGTCAGTGCCGCGGATGACGGTCTGGACGAAATTGAGCGAGTCGATGGAGATCGCGGGATCTCCGGCGAGTCCGGCGCCACCCGGGAGGGTTTCGCGGTTCCATGCGGTGCCGTTCCACCAGACGTGCTGGAGGGTGCCGTCAGTGCCGCGGGTGACGGTCTGGATCCAGTTTGCCGAGTCGATGGAGATGGCGGGGTCGCCGGCGAGTCCTGCGCCGCCGGGGAGGGTTTCGCGGTTCCATGCGGTGCCGTTCCACCAGATGTGCTGGAGGGTGCCGTCAGTGCCGCGGGTGACGGTCTGGATCCAGTTCGCCGAGTCGATGGAGATGGCGGGATCCCCGGCCAGTCCTGCACCGCCGGGGAGGGTTTCCCGGTTCCACGCGGTGCCGTTCCACCAGATGTGCTGGAGGGTGCCGTCAGTACCGCGGGTGACGGTCTGGATGTAGTTGAGTGAGTCGATGGAGATGGCGGGGTCGCCGGCCAGTCCTGCACCGCCGGGGAGGGTTTCCCGGTTCCACGCGGTGCCGTTCCACCAGATGTGCTGCAGGGTGTTGTCGGTGCCGCGGGCGAACACCTGGATCCAGTTCGCCGAGTCGATCAGTGC
>NZ_JBEXUD010000114.1:0-2099 GCF_040614215.1 Dactylosporangium sp. NPDC006015 | reverse complement strand
AACCGAGCAGGAACAAACGTGCTTGCCGACGCGGCTCCACCCGACCGAACCGGCCCGCGATCGCGGCGAACCCGGTGTCGAACTCAGCCAGCCACTGCCTGACGGCTACGCTGTGCCCAGCGGCCGCCGCACGATCTTCGATTGTCTCCACAAGTCATCGATGATCATCCGACGGCCGTCGGCATGCCCTCCGGCACGCCGACCAGCCCCAGCGCCATCAGTCCATCGTCAGACATCTACATAACGAACCTGGGCTGGGGTACTAGACCGCACGCGGAGGAGATCCGGTGACAGCGCAGGCCCTCGGGCGCCTCAAGGATGCACTGGTATTGGTGCAAGGCGATGTCTTTGCGTCAGGTCTCTCGTTCAGGCTTGCCGTTCGGAGCGTGGGTTCCTTCAGAGACCGTCCCGTCTATCACGTGACCCTGGAAGACGGCAGGTTCTACGGCGGGATGGGCCGTCTTGAAGGGGAAACGGAGGAGGATGCGCTGGCCGAAGTTGCCGAAGATGTCCAAGACCTGTTCGCCGAGGTGCTGAACATCGCATGGCCCGACTGTGCAGTGCACAACCGTGGACTGCACATGCTCTGCCCGGCCGGCTCGTCACCGGCATGGTGGTGCTATTTCGGGGAGGGTCACCTGGTGGCACCCGTCGGGGAGCTGTCGGCATTGAACCCTTCCTGAGTTGACTCGGTGGCCGTCCGTCAAGGGCGGGCGGCCATCGACCCGAAGGCCGAGGGCCGATCCCGGGTTGCAGCGTCGAGCGTGATGACGAAGACGGATCCGCCGGCCGGATTAGTACCCCAGCCCAGGTTCGTTTATGTAGATGTCTGCCGATGGGCTGGTGGCGCTGGGGCTGGTCGGCGTGTCGGAGGGCATGCTGACGGCCGCCCGCGCCCGCACCAGCCACTACCGCCGACGCGGCCACACCATCCATCAACCAACACCTGCATAACGAACCTGGGCTGTCGTATTAGACCGAACAGTGTGATCGAAATTCCACCGTTCGACATGGTTCCTCCACGACGTCCGAACCGTTATCAGCCTCCCTAGTCAGAACAGGCCGTGCGGACCTTCGGCTAGTACGGCAGCCCAGGTTCGTTATGTAGATGCTGGTTGATGGTTAGCGTGCTCGCGGCGGCGGTAGTGGCTGGTCCTGGTGCTGGCTTGGTGTCGTCGTCGCCAGGCTGACCGTGCTGTGGTGTGGCTGAGTGGTCGGACGGTGTTCGTGATCAGCGTGGCGAACAGGCGGCGGATTTCGTTGAACGTCAACGGGATCCGCGCGTGTGTGGTGTGGGTTGCGCGTTCGCGGGCGGTGATGACTGTGAGGATGGCGTGGGCGAGCATGGCGAGGGTGGTGTGCCGGTACCAGGAGTTCCAGCGGCGGACCTGGGGCTCGTCCAGGCTGATGCGTTTGCCGGTCTGGAAGCAGGTCTCGATGTTCCAGCACGAAGACCTGGCTGCGCTCCATGGGCATCATTCGACGATCCCGAACGCCCTTTCACGCCACCGTCGCACACCCTCCGATTCCCCAGCTGGAGCAGTCTCGATGGTGTGTCGCAGGGTATGGGCCAGTCCGAAACACTCATCGTCACCGAAGCACTCGGCTAATGCGAGCGCCTCCTCGTCAGTCACGGGGCGCTCAATACGGTCCAGAAGTTCTCCGGCGCGCCTGACAAGCACCTCAAGAACGTCGTCAGGCTCAAGATCTTCCGATGGCAGTCTTCCGAGGCTGACGAACTCACGAACTTCCGGCCGAATTATTTGGACCTCATCTCCTAGCCAGTCAGGCGGCACGCCGGAGCCCCCGTCAGGGGAGCTCCGGATCCAGCGACCAAACCTTAGCCTGGGTTCGTTATGTAGATGTCTGACGATGGGCTGGGTGGCGCTTGGGCTGGTCGGCGTGTCTGCGGGCATGGTGACGGCCGTCGGATGATCATCGATGACTTGTGGAGACAATCGAGGATCGTGCGGCGGCCGCTGGGCACAGCGTAGCCGTCGAGGCGTGGCTGGCTGAGTTCGACACCGGGTTCGCCGCGATCGCGGGCCGGTTCGGTCGGGTGGAGCCGCGTCGGCAAGCACGTTTGTTCCTGCTCGGTT
>NZ_JBEXUD010000113.1:0-2502 GCF_040614215.1 Dactylosporangium sp. NPDC006015 | reverse complement strand
AACGCCGACGGCGTCTGCGACAACACCGTCACCCGCTCCCGCTCCAGAAGATCCCAGAACTCCTCCGGAGACCGCGACACCTCAAACGGCACCACGACCACCCGACCGCCGTGCAGCAACGCCCCCCACAACTCCCACACCGAGAAATCAAACGCGAACGAATGGAACCACGTCCATACGTCATCGTTTCCGAAGTTGAACACTCCCCGGGTCGCGGCGAACAGGGCGACCACATTCCGGTGCGTGACCACCACACCCTTCGGGGCACCGGTCGACCCCGACGTGAACATCACATACGCCGCACAATCCACACCCACCCGCACACCGAACGGGGCATCAGACATCGACTCCGCAGCCGCATCATCCACGACACACACCGCGGCCGCGTCCGCCACCATCAACGCCACCCGCTCAGCCGGCAACGCCGGATCGATCGGCAGATACGCACCGCCCGCCTTCCATACCGCCAACAACGCGACGATCAGGTCCACCCCACGCGGCAGCCGCACACCCACCACCGACTCCGGGTGCACCCCACGAGCCACCAGAAGCCGGGCAAGACGATTCGCCCGAGCGTCGAGCTCCCGATACGACACCGTCACGCCACCGTGCACCACCGCCGGCGCATCCGGAGTCCGCGCCACCTGCGCCGCGAACAACTCCGGCACGGTGGCGTCCGCCACCACCGACCCAGTGTCGTTCCAGGCCGTCAGCATCCGGGTCAGGTCGGTCCCGCCGAGCACCGGCACCGCGGACAGCGGCGTGCGGGCACCGCCGTCGAGGCCGGCCTCCAGTGCCGGCACCAGACCCGCGACCACGGTCGCCATCAATGTGACCACCGACTGCGGATCGATCGGGGCGAGCGCGTCGACCATCAGGCCGAACCCGACACCGTCGTCATCGACGGCCACCGTGAGCGGGTAGTTCGTCCGTTCACGAACGAGGAGCTGCCGCACCCCGGGGTCGCCTGTGGGCGCGTCTGGCTGTGGCCGGCCGGGTTCGTTGTGGCGGTAGTTGAAGAGGGTGTTGAACAGGGGCACGCCGGCCGGCACGCCGCTCGCGCCCTGGGCCACGACCAGCGGGGTGTGTTCGTGCTCCAGAAGGCCGGCCAGTTGGCCGCGCATGGCGGTGACCGCGTCGACGACGTCGAGGTCGCCGGTGCGCACCCGCACGGGCAGGGTGTTGATGAAGAGGCCCGGGACCCGGTCCGCGCCGGCGCCCGCGTTCATCCGTCCGAACAGCAAGGTCCCGAACACGACGTCTTCGCGGGCCGAGACCGCGGCGAGGACCCGGGACCAGGCCACGTGCATGACCGTCGCGGGGCTGGCGCCGAGCCGCCGGGAGACCTCCCGCAGCCGCGCGCTCAGCTCGTCGGGCACGTTCCCGACGGCGCCGCTCACCGCGGAGCCGTCGCCGCGCGCGGTGCTGACGCCGAACGCCGCGGTTGGTTCGTCGATGCCCGCGAGGAGTTCACGGAAGAACCGTTCGTGTTCCTCGGCGCTGAGCCCGGATCGCGTCTGGGCGACGAAGTTCCGGAACGGCATCGGCGGGTTCAGGTCGCCGGTGCGACCGGCCATGATGGTCCGGACCTCGTCGTAGACGATCTCGATGGCGGTGTGGTCCTGGACGAGGTGGTGGATTCGCACCATGGCCAGCCACCGGCCGCCGGGCCGCTCGGCCACGTGCACGTCGACCAGCGGGGCACGCCCGAGGTCCATCGACAGCCCGGCCGCGGTCACGAGGGCCGCTGCCGGGTCGGGCGCGTCGGGCGCGATGCCGGCCACCGCGACCGGCAGGGTCGCCGTGCGCCACACCACCTGGACCGGCTCCCGCAGTCCGGCCCACACCACGGACGTGCGGAACACGTCGTGCCGGTCGACGATCTGCTGCAGTGCGGCTGTGAAGGCGTCGAGGGCGGACCGGCCGGGCAGTTCGAAGACCCGGGGGACGGCGTAGAGGTCGTCGCCACCGTCGGCGAGGAGGTGGTGGTACAGCAGGCCTTCCTGTAGCGGGGCGAGAGGGTAGATGTCGGCGACGTTGGCCGCGCCGCCGTCCACCGTGCCGGCGACGGCCTCGATCTCCGCCTCGGTCAGGTCGACCAGCGGCAGCATCCACGGGGTGATTTCCTGCGCGTCGACGGGGATGAGGTTCGGCGGGATGTCGGTCGTCACGGCACCGGCCGCGGCGGCCAGACCGGCCGGCGTCGGGGAGTCGAACAGGGCGCGCACCGCTACCGAGACTCCACGCGTTCGCAGCCACTCCACCAGGCGCACGGCGAGGAGGGAGTGGCCGCCGAGGGCGAAGAAGTCGTCGTCGACGCCGACCGCATCCAGGCCGAGCACCTCAGCGAACGCCTGGCACAGCAGCTCTTCCCGCACGGTCGCCGGACCCCGCCCAGCCCCAGCCACCGCGGCGAAGTCGGGGGCGGGCAGCGCCTTGCGGTCCAGCTTCCCGTTGACGGTCAACGGAAGCTCATCCAGGGCCACGACAGCCGACGGGACC
>NZ_JBEXUD010000112.1:0-2585 GCF_040614215.1 Dactylosporangium sp. NPDC006015 | reverse complement strand
CCTTACGGTCCAACTTCCCATTCGACATCAACGGCAGCTCGTCGAGAACCGCGACAGCCGACGGGACCATGTACTCGGGCAGCCGCTCCGCGGCGTGCTCCCGCAGCACCGCGCTGTCGACGCCGCCGACCACGTACGCCACCAGACGCTTGTCCCCGGTGGTGTCCTCACGGGCGATGACCGCGACCTGGTTCACCTGCGGGTGGGTGGCCAGAACGGCTTCGATCTCGCCGGGTTCGATCCGGAACCCACGGATCTTCACCTGGTCGTCGGCGCGGCCCAGATACGTCAGGTTTCCGTCGCCGTCCCACCGGACCACGTCGCCGGTGCGGTACAACCGACCGCCGGCGTTGGAGAACGGGTCGGCCACGAACCGGTCGGCCGTCAAACCCGAACGGCCCACATACCCACGGGCCAGCTGCACACCCGCCAGATACAACTCCCCCGCCACACCCACCGGCACCGGGTTGAGCCGGTCGTCAAGCACGTAGACGCGGGTGTTGAACACCGGACGACCGATCGGCACCGGACCCTCGGCCGGCACCTCGCATCCGGTCACGTCCACCGAAGCCTCGGTCGGACCGTACAGGTTGAACAACCCGACACCCGGAAGGGTCTCGAAGAACCGGTCACGCACCGCGGAGCCGAGCGCTTCACCGGAGCACACCACCCGCCGCAGACCACCGCACTCAGCCGCCTGCGGCACGGCCAGGAACGCCTCCAGCATCGACGGCACGAAGTGGACCGTGTCGACCCGCTCATCACGGATCAGCTCCGCGACATAAGCAGGGTCGCGGTGACCACCGGGACGGGCGATCACCATCGTGGCGCCCTGGATCAGCGGCCAGAACAACTCCCACACCGACACGTCAAACCCGAACGGCGTCTTCTGCAACACCCGATCGCCCGGCCGCAGACCGAACCGCGACTGCATCCACACCAGACGGTTCACGATGCCCTCGTGCGACACCACCACGCCCTTCGGCACACCCGTCGAACCCGACGTGTAGATGACGTACGCCGCCTGACCCGGCACAACCACAACATCCGCAGCCGTAGCCGTTTCTGTGAACGGACCCCCCAAGATCACACACACCGCACCCGCGTCCGCCACCATGAACGCGACCCGCTCCGCCGGCAGATCCGGATCGATCGGCAGATACGCACCACCAGCCTTGAGCACCGCCAACAGTGCCACCACCAAGTCGAAACCACGCGGCAGCGAAACCCCCACCACCGAATCCGCGACCACACCACGCTCGATCAGCAGCCGCGCCAGACCGTTCGCCCGACCGTCCAGCTCCGCATACGACAACGACTCACCCTCGAACACCAACGCCGGCGCATCCGGCGTGCGCGCCACCTGAGCCGCGAACAACCCCGGCAACGTCGCCGCCGGGACGTCGACCGCCGTGCCGTTCCACTCGTGCAGGACGCGGTCGAGCTCGCCGGGGTTGAGGACACCGATCTCCGACAGCGGCACCGGTGTGGTGCTTTCCAATGCCTGTACCAGGCCGGCGACCGCGGTGTGCAGCATGCTCACGACGCCGTCGGGATCGATCGGCCCGGCCGCGTCCACGGTCAGCCCCAGGAACGTCCCGTCGTCGTCGATCGACACCGTCACCGGGTAGTTGGTGCTCTCCCGGGCGTACACCGGCCGGACGCCCTCGAAGCCGTCGGCCGCGCCCTCCTCCGGTCCGCGGGGACTGCTGTGCCGGTAGTTGAGCAGCGTGGCGAACAGCGGCTGGTTGCCCGGCACGGCGCTGACCCGCTGCGCCAGCGCCAGTGGTGCATGCTCGTGTTCCAGCAGCCGTCCCAGCTGGCTCCGCATCGCGACCACCGCGGCCGGCACGTCGAAGTCGCCGGTCGGCACTCGCACCGGCAACGTGTTCATGAACAGGCCGGGCACCCGGTCTGACCCGGCGCCGGCGTTCATCCGCCCGAACAGGACGGTGCCGAACACGACGTCATCGCGACCCGATACGACCGACAGCACGCGCGACCACGCCACGTGCAGCACGGTCGCCGGGCTGACCCCCAGCCTCCGTGACGCGTCACGGAGGCGGCCCGCCAGCTCCGCGTCGAGCGCCACCCCGGCCCGCACCACGGTCGACCCGTCACCGTGGACGTCGCTGACGCCGAAAGCCACGGTCGGCTCGTCGACCCCGGCCAGCAGCTCACTGAAGAACGCCTCGTGCTCGCCGCTGTTCAGGCCGGCCCGGGCCTGCGCCACGAAGTTCCGGAACGGCAGCGCCTCCGGCAGCGTGTCGGCTCGGCCGGACAGCACCGCGCCGACCTCACCGATCACCACTTCCAGGGCCGTGTGGTCCTGGACCAGGTGATGGACCCGCAGCAGGCCCAGCCACCGGCCGTCCACGAGTCCGGTCACGTGCAGGCTCAGCAGCGGCGCCCGGCCCAGGTCCATCGAGGAGCCGGCCGCCGCGAGCAGCTCGGCCACCGCGTCGCCGGTGGTGCCGGTCAGCTCGACCGGGATGACGGGCAGGGTTGCCGTGCGCCACACGACCTGGACCGGTTCGCGGAGACCCGCCCACACCATCGACGTCCGGAACACGTCGTGCCGGTCG
>NZ_JBEXUD010000111.1:0-3298 GCF_040614215.1 Dactylosporangium sp. NPDC006015 | reverse complement strand
GGTGTGTGTTGGTTGTTTGAGAACTCAACAGGGTGCTTGTTAAGCCAGTGCCAATTGATTGACCCCGTGACATGGCTTTGTTGTCGTGTCCGAGGATTCCTTTGGTGACAAACGATTGTTTGTTGCCAGGACTGATTTTCCAGATTTTGTTGGAGAGTTTGATCCTGGCTCAGGACGAACGCTGGCGGCGTGCTTAACACATGCAAGTCGAGCGGAAAGGCCCTTCGGGGTACTCGAGCGGCGAACGGGTGAGTAACACGTGAGTAACCTGCCCTAGGCTTTGGGATAACCCTCGGAAACGGGGGCTAATACCGGATATTCATTCTCCACGGCATCGTGGGGTGTGGAAAGTTTTTTCGGCCTGGGATGGGCTCGCGGCCTATCAGCTTGTTGGTGGGGTGATGGCCTACCAAGGCGACGACGGGTAGCCGGCCTGAGAGGGCGACCGGCCACACTGGGACTGAGACACGGCCCAGACTCCTACGGGAGGCAGCAGTGGGGAATATTGCACAATGGGCGGAAGCCTGATGCAGCGACGCCGCGTGAGGGATGAAGGCCTTCGGGTTGTAAACCTCTTTCGACAGGGACGAAGCGCAAGTGACGGTACCTGGAGAAGAAGCGCCGGCCAACTACGTGCCAGCAGCCGCGGTAAGACGTAGGGCGCGAGCGTTGTCCGGATTTATTGGGCGTAAAGAGCTCGTAGGCGGCTTGTTGCGTCAGCTGTGAAAACCCGCAGCTCAACTGTGGGCTTGCAGCTGATACGGGCAGGCTTGAGTTCGGTAGGGGAGACTGGAATTCCTGGTGTAGCGGTGAAATGCGCAGATATCAGGAGGAACACCGGTGGCGAAGGCGGGTCTCTGGGCCGATACTGACGCTGAGGAGCGAAAGCGTGGGGAGCGAACAGGATTAGATACCCTGGTAGTCCACGCTGTAAACGTTGGGCGCTAGGTGTGGGGGGCCTCTCCGGTTCTCTGTGCCGCAGCTAACGCATTAAGCGCCCCGCCTGGGGAGTACGGCCGCAAGGCTAAAACTCAAAGGAATTGACGGGGGCCCGCACAAGCGGCGGAGCATGCGGATTAATTCGATGCAACGCGAAGAACCTTACCTGGGTTTGACATGGGCGCTAAAGCAGCAGAGATGTTGTGTCCTTCGGGGGCGTTCACAGGTGGTGCATGGCTGTCGTCAGCTCGTGTCGTGAGATGTTGGGTTAAGTCCCGCAACGAGCGCAACCCTTGTTCGATGTTGCCAGCGGGTTATGCCGGGGACTCATCGAAGACTGCCGGGGTCAACTCGGAGGAAGGTGGGGATGACGTCAAGTCATCATGCCCCTTATGTCCAGGGCTTCACGCATGCTACAATGGCCGGTACAAAGGGCTGCGATACCGTAAGGTGGAGCGAATCCCAAAAAGCCGGTCTCAGTTCGGATCGGGGTCTGCAACTCGACCCCGTGAAGTCGGAGTCGCTAGTAATCGCAGATCAGCAACGCTGCGGTGAATACGTTCCCGGGCCTTGTACACACCGCCCGTCACGTCACGAAAGTCGGTAACACCCGAAGCCGGTGGCCCAACCCTTGTGGAGGGAGCCGTCGAAGGTGGGACTGGCGATTGGGACGAAGTCGTAACAAGGTAGCCGTACCGGAAGGTGCGGCTGGATCACCTCCTTTCTAAGGAGCAACCTTCACCGAAAGGTGACAGGAGCCCATGGTCGACCGAATGTGTCGACAGGGTGCTCATATGGCGGAGACACTGGCGAAGACTTCCTGACAACGGTTCATGTGTCCTAGTACTGCTCACTTGTGGGCGTGGAACGGCGATTGGATGCGGTTGGGAGATCACACAGGCACCCTGTTGGGTCCTGAAACAACCAACGTAGCGATACGGGGTTGTTTTCAGACGAGATCCACATCTGTCGCAATACCGGTCGGCGTAGCCGGCGAGGTTGTGGCTGATAAAGAGGTGTGGGTTTGGTGTTGGTTGAGAATTGCACAGTGGATGCGAGCATCTTTATAGCTTTTTTGTGGTCAAGTTGCTGAGGGCGTACGGTGGATGCCTTGGCACCAGGAGCCGATGAAGGACGTGGGAGGCCGCGATAGGCCTGGGGGAGCTGTCAACCGAGCTGTGATCCCAGGGTGTCCGAATGGGGGAACCCGGCACCAGTCATGTGGTGTCACTCCCGCCTGAACACATAGGGCGGGTAGAGGGAACGCGGGGAAGTGAAACATCTCAGTACCCGCAGGAAGAGAAAACAATTGTGATTCCGTGAGTAGTGGCGAGCGAAAGCGGATGAGGCTAAACCGTGCACGTGTGATACCTGGCAGGGGTTGCGTGTGCGGGGTTGTGGGACATGTCTTGATCGGGCTGCTGACCGGTCGCACAGTCAGAAAATTCGTGGTTAGTCGAAGTTCGCTGGAAAGCGGCACCGTAGACGGTGAGAGTCCGGTAGGCGAAAATCGCGGGTCTGTGTTGGTGTGTTCCCGAGTAGCGGCGGACTCCTGTAATCTGCCGTGAATCTGCCAGGACCACCTGGTAAGCCTAAATACTCCCTGGTGACCGATAGCGGACTAGTACCGTGAGGGAAAGGTGAAAAGTACCCCGGGAGGGGAGTGAAATAGTACCTGAAACCGTGCGCCTACAATCCGTCGGAGCGTCCACACGCGAGTGTGGGGTGACGGCGTGCCTTTTGAAGAATGAGCCTGCGAGTTAGTGATACGTGGCGAGGTTAACCCGTGTGGGGGAGCCGTAGCGAAAGCGAGTCTGAATAGGGCGTTCAGTCGCGTGTCCTAGACCCGAAGCGGAGTGATCTAGCCATGGGCAGGCTGAAGCGCGGGTAAGACCGCGTGGAGGGCCGAACCCACCAACGTTGAAAAGTTGGGGGATGACCTGTGGTTAGGGGTGAAAGGCCAATCAAACTCCGTGATAGCTGGTTCTCCCCGAAATGCATTTAGGTGCAGCGTCACGTGTTTCTTGCCGGAGGTAGAGCACTGGATGGCCTAGGGGGCCTACAAGCTTACTGAAGTCAACTAAACTCCGAATGCCGGTAAGTGAGAGCGTGGCAGTGAGACTGCGGGGGATAAGCTTCGTAGTCGAGAGGGAAACAGCCCAGATCACCAGCTAAGGCCCCTAAGCGTGTGCTAAGTGGTAAAGGATGTGGGGTCGCATAGACAACCAGGAGGTTGGCTTAGAAGCAGCCACCCTTGAAAGAGTGCGTAATAGCTCACTGGTCAAGTGGTTCCGCGCCGACAATGTAGCGGGGCTCAAGCACACCGCCGAAGCTGTGGCATTCACATGATAACCCGGCC
>NZ_JBEXUD010000110.1:0-3694 GCF_040614215.1 Dactylosporangium sp. NPDC006015 | reverse complement strand
CAACACCACCCACACCATCAGCCACCGCCTGCACTGGTCGAACTGGCGCCGCCGACACCAAGCCCGCGCCCGCACCAGCCACTACCACCGCCGCGCCCACACCAGCCATCAACCAACATCTACATAACGAACCTGGGCTGTCGTACTAAGTTAGTAGAGATTGACCTTCCGCCAACTACTGCCGAATCCGTCAGAAGACGCTTTACGGACCGGACGGTCTTCGGTGGGCCCTGTCTGTTGATCGACCGCAGAGGGGCTTGGCGCTCGATGCGACTACCGACCCCAGGTACGACTTACCCTGCTGCCCGGCCGTCGGATCACCGCTGACGCATGACGCGATGCAGATCCGGATCTTGTCACAGCGCATTTAGGCGCAAGAGCGGCAGCACACTCACGGTTGGTCGCATCAGCCGCCACGCTACCGTACCGGTGCGAGCGCTACCCCGCTGTCGGACCTCATGGCCGAGCATGCAGATACGAGCGGCCCAGGAACCTACGACCAGTTCCTCGCGCTGTTCCGAGACTCGGTCATCGGCATCGTCGGCATCGTCAGCATCGGGGCGTGACGCATGACGAGCAAGGCCAGACTGTCACAAGCTCGGGCTTCGCCGCCGGTCGAACGACACTCACGGCGATGGAAAGCCACGTATCCTCGCCTTCGCCGACCCTGACGCGGCGTCACAGCGCCGGGGTCACAGTGCAACGCCGGCATACCCGGCCGAGCACTGCTGCAGATGGCGGCAGCCGACCCCGACTGTATGGGCGTGCTTGTCAACAGTGCGACCCGCCCGATCAGTCTCGTCATCAGCAAGGCGACTGCCGGGGACGGTGAGGCCGAGCATGTCGATCAGCCAGCCCGGTCCGCCGGTGGTGTTTCGTGTGAGGAGGAGGGCGCCGAGTTCGGCGTGGGTGGCGGGGCTGGCGCGACGGAAGAACTCCTCGCAGATCTGCAGGAGGAGTTGCAGCTGGCCGTGATCGTGCGGAACGTCTCCGGTGACCATCGGTGGCCTTGGGTCAGCCGTTCGCGGCGGCGTGCTCGGCGGCGTGCTTCGACCTCGCTGGCGGCGCCACAGCGCGGTAGACGGCCGAGAGTCATCGGTGGATCCGGGACGGCACCGCCATGGCTGGTGCCGTCCCGGATCTCAGGTCGGCCGGCGGACTCAGTGGGCTGCCGCAACCCGCTGGGGTCTGGCCTGCAGGGCGATCCGCTGGAAGACCTCGGCCTGGGTCGGGTAGCAGTGCACCGTGTCGGCGACTGCTTCCAGCGTCAGCCGGTTCGTGATCGCCAGCGTCAGCTCGCTGATCATCTCGCCGGCGTGTGTTGCCACGAGGGTTGCGCCGGCGATCTCGCCGCTGCCGCTGCGGGTGTGGATCGCCCCGAAACCCTCGTCCTCGCCGTCGATGAAGGCCCGCTCCACCTTGGTCAGGTCGAGCCTGTACGTGTCGATGGCGACGCCCTCGTCGCGGGCCCGGCGTGGGGTCAGGCCCACCTCGGCCACCTCGGGGTCGGTGTAGGTGCAGTGGGGAATCACGAGGTCCCGGGCCGGGCGATGTGCTGCATCCAGGGCGTTGGCGATGCAGAGCCGCGCAGTCGCGTTGGCTGCGTGCGTGTACTTCAGCGGGAAGGAAGCATCTCCGGCGGCATAGATGTCGGGGTTGGCGGTGCGCAGGTACGCATCCACCGCCACGCCATCCCCGGCGTCGTGGACCCCGGCCGCGTCCAGGTTCAGATGCTCGACGTTCGCCTTGCGGCCGGTGGCGAGCAGCAGGGCATCGTACGGCAGCTCGCGTGTCCCGCCGGGGCCGAGCGCCAGCAGCCGGCCAGCGCCTGCCCGTACCGCCGTAAATCCCAGATGCAGCCGAATCCCTTCCTGCTCGAACCGGCGGCGGATCAGCTCGCCGGCCTCCGGCTCGTCCTGGGACAGCAGGGTCGTGGGGTGGCTGACCAGGTCCACCTCGCTGCCGAGGCGGCGGAAGGCCTGGGCGAGCTCGCACGCCTGCGGGCCGCTGCCGATAACGACCAACCGGGAGGGCTGCTCGGTCAGGGCGAAGACGGTCTCGTTGGTCAGGTACTCGCCGGTCCGCAGGCCGTCGATGGCGGGCACCACGGGCTCCGATCCGGTGGCGATCACCGCCTTGCGGAACCGCAGCGGCCGGCCGTCGACCTCCGCGGCGTTCGGGGCGGTGAAGCGGGTGTGGCCGAGGTAGACCTCCACCCCCGCCTCCTCGGCCATCTGGACTGCGTCGCCGGCGCTGCTCATGGAGCGCATCCGGCGGACCCGCTCCATGACCGCGCCGAAATCGGTTCGGGGCGGGGCGTCGAGCCGGAATCCGAGCTCGGCTCCGCGGCCCGCATCGTGAACCGCGCGTGCGCACCGGATCAGCGCCTTGCTCGGCGTGCAGCCGAAGTTGACACAGGTGCCCCCGGTCAGCCGTTGCTCCGTCATCGCGACGCGGTGCCCGCCTGCGGCGGCCGTCGTGGCGGCGGTGAGGCCGGCCGGTCCGCCGCCGACCACCACCACGTCGTAGTCGCCACCGTCGCGGTTGACCCAGTCGGGCGGGTGGCCCTGGTGGATCGTCCGCCGGTTGTGCACGTCGTCCGGGCACAGCTCGATGGTCGTCATGGCGCACCCCCGTCACGCGGGCTGTCGTACCGCGGTCCCAAGACGGTTGTCGATCAAGTACCGCCAGCGGCCGTCGGAGCCGCGGCGCGCCACATCGCTGGCCGTGCCGGCGACGTGCACGTGCCGGCCGTCGGGACCGGGGCCGTCGATCGCCCAGTCGACCACGATCTCGGCGATGTCGCCGGCCACGAACACATGGCGCGCCTTGGCCGCCAGCGGCAGGCCGAGGCTGATGTCGCGCTCGAGCTCGGCCGCGACCTCGGCGCTGTCGGTGACGGTCCGCCCGTCGTCGGCGACGAGTACCGCCCCCTCGTACAGGGCCATCAACTCGCCGACCTTGCCGGAGTTGAAACGCTCGACCAGCGCGGGGATGACGCCCTCGGGTGCCGTGGGGAGGGAAAAGGACTCGGACATCGCGATCTCCTCTCCGGGTTGGTGGAGTTGCGATGGCTCCCACGCTATCGGCGAGTGATGGGGTAACCGGAGGAGGAGGCGGGTGATGGCCGTCCTGGAGGATCACCCTCCATTTCACGAACGCATGCGGATGATCGTCTTCCCGCGAAGCCGCTCGGTCGGGTCGAGGACGGCGACGGCATCGTCGAGGGTCGCAATGGTGCCGATGTTGGTGCGCAGCCGTCCGTCCCGCACCCGGCGGACGATCTCACCGAGTTGCGCGCGATCGGACTCGACGACGAAGTCGATCGCCAAGCCGCCGGCGGGCCGCGCCTCGGCCGGCCCGACGACGGTCACCAGGACTCCTCCGGCGCGGATCAGGCCCGCGGAGCGGCGCTGAATGTCGCCGCCGATGACGTCGAAGACCAAGTCGACGCCGCCGACGTCCTCCAACGGCGCCTCACCAGCCACCGTCATGTTCATGAACGCGAACACACTGTCATCGGCAGTTCAGAAGCCTCGGCGCGCTGCAGGACCCAATCACCCACCGTTACGAGTAGCGATGGGACGCCGCGCACCAATGGCGGCATGACAGCGCGCGGTATCAGCACCTGCGCACCTGGTCAGAGGCGGCAGCTCTGATGATCTACGATGGTCGGTGTGCCGGTTCGCCCAGT
>NZ_JBEXUD010000109.1:0-4589 GCF_040614215.1 Dactylosporangium sp. NPDC006015 | reverse complement strand
GAAGTCTTGTAGTTGAACGCGTTCGGCCCCCACTGGTAGGCCAGCACCCAGACGTTCTTCGGCGCGAAGTAGAACAGCGTCGGCGCCACCGTGCCGGAGCTCATGCCGTTCTGGCTGGCCGAGGCCATGTCGGACCAGTTGGTGAAGAGGCTGAAGTTCATCGAGCCGTACGACCCTCCACTGGAGACGTTCGACGCGTAGACCAGGTGCTTGCCGTTGTACATGACGCTGGTGAAGTCCTTCAGCGACACCCACCCGGACTTCGGGTTGGTCAGCGCGCCGGTCGACGACCAGCGATACGTCGACGGCAGTGAACAGTTCCCGCTCGGGCTGGTGCTCGGGCTGGCGCTGGCGCTGGCACTGCGGCTCGGGCTGGCGCTGGCCGAGCCGGGTGAGCTCGGCGAACCGCCGACCGGGCCGTTGCAGGCGGTGCCGTTGAGCGCGAAGTCGGTGGGGACCGGGTTCGAGCCGTTCCAGGAGCCGTTGAACCCGAAGGCGGCGTTGCCGTTGGTGGGGATGCTGCTGTTGTAGTTGGCATTGGTGACGGTGACCTGGGCGCCGGACTGGGCGACCGAGCCGTTCCAGAGCTGCGTGACGGTCTGTCCGGCGCCGAACGTCCAGGTGAGGCTCCAGCCGTTGACGGCGTCGCCGTAGTTGGTGACGGTGACATTGGCGTTGAAGCCACCCGGCCAGGAACTGGACACGACGTATTCGACACGGCAGCCGGCGGCCGCCTGAGCGGTGTTCGCGGTCAGCACCGCGGCGGTCCCGGCCACGGTGAGGCCCGCCGTACAGGCGACCACCACCCAGGACCGCGAGCGAGGGAACTTCATCAGGTCCTCCGGAGAAACGGGGCGTGGTCGGGCGGCGCGTCAGCCGCCCGTGCGGTCGACCGTCTCGCACGCCTCCGCCCGGTCAGACAGCGGAGAACCATCCGGCGGAGATAGCTCCGGGTGGGACCGGCCGGACACTCGGAAGCGGGAGACAGGCGTCCGCGAATGTTATCGCTCACATGCACGCCGTCAAGTGACGCGGGAATGCTCGAGACTTTCGAAATTCTGCAAGGAACCGCGATTGCCGCCGGCTCCGGTGTGGTGCGCCCGGAAATGGCTGAGCCCTGCAACCGGCGCGGCAAAAGTGTTATGTGCGGTACTGCCGCGCAGTCGCGTGTGATGACGTGAAACTTCCATTCCTGGTCGTTTACTCCACCGGGTTCCGAAGGAGTTTCGGAATATGTTGTCTTCGCGTGATGGCCGTGACAACATCGGCGCGCACGAATCCCCAGTACGGCATCGCCCGGCGTTGCACCGCGACGTCCAGCGTGACGTGTTCGTGGAAGGAATCGCACGATGTCAAGACACAGAGGTTCGCTCGTCGCGGTAATCGCGGCGGCGCTCGTCGTGGTCGCGGCCGGGTGGCAGGCCAGCGGCCACGACGCGACCGCGGAGGCGAGTACCAGCGGCACGCTCGCCACCACCGCCGGATGCGGCAAGGCTCCGGCCCTCACGAGCGGCACCCGCTCCATCCAGAGCGGCGGCCAGAATCGTACGTACATCCTCAGAGTCCCCGACAACTACAACAACAGTCATCCGTACCGGCTGGTCTTCGGACTGCACTGGTTGAACGGCTCCGCCAATGCCGTCGCCTCGGCCGGCTACTACGGGCTGCAGCCGTTGTCGAACAACAGCACCATTTTCGTGGCGCCCCAGGGCATCGACAACGGCTGGGCCAACACCGGCGGCCGTGACCTGACGCTCGTCGACGATCTGACCAGCCTCATCGAGAACGGTCTGTGTGTTGACACCGCCCAGGTGTACGCGATGGGCTGGAGCTACGGCGGCGCGATGAGCTACGCGCTCGCCTGCGCCAGGCCGAACGTCTTCCGCGCGGTCGCGGTGCTGTCCGGCGCGAACCTGAGCGGATGCAACGGCGGCACGCAGCCCGTCGCCTATCTGGGCATCCACGGCACGCACGACAGCGTGCTGAACATCTCGAACGGACGGTCGTTGCGCGACACGTTCGTCAGGAACAACGGGTGTACCGCGCAGAACCCGCCCGAGCCGGGGCAGAACAGCCTCACGCACATCGCCACGAGCTACTCGGGCTGCCGGGCCGGATACCCGGTGCGCTGGATCGCGTTCGACGGAGACCACACACCCAGCCCGGTGGATGGTTCCACCAGCCCCAACGACTCCCGGACCTGGACGTCCGGGGAGGCCTGGCGGTTCTTCACGCAGTTCGAGAGCACCACGCCGCCGAGCTCGACCCCGCCGAGCTCGCCGTCCTCGTCGCCGTCGACCCCGGCGTCATCCTCGCCGCCCCCGCCGTCCGGTGCCAAGCGCATCGTCGGCGCGCAGTCGGGTCGGTGCGTCGACGTGCCGAACTCCTCGCGCAACAACGGCACCCGCGTGCAGCTGTACGACTGCCACAGCGGGACGAACCAGCAATGGACGCTCACGTCGAGCCGGCAGCTGACCGTGTACGGCAACATGTGCCTGGACGCGGCGGGCTCCGGCAACGGCGCGGCCGTGCAGATCTACAGCTGCAACGGCCAGGCCAACCAGCAGTGGAACGTCAACAGCAACGGCACCATCACCGGCGTGCAGTCCGGTCGGTGCCTGGACGTCTGGGGCACCGGCAACGGCCAGCAGATCCAGCTCTACGACTGCAACGGCCAGGCCAACCAACGCTTCAGCCTCAACTGACCCGCCATGTCGCCGGTGGTCGAACGGCCACCGGCGGCATCTTCAACGGTAACGGCCACGACTACGTCACCGCGGCCGACCGGTAAGGCCTCATCATCGTGCTGCCCGAGGCGACGCGCAGCGGCAACTGCTTCGACGTGTCGACGCCGGCGGCCCTGCGACGTAACGGCGGCAGCGACTCCACCGGCATCATGTCGATGGTCGCCTACGCCCGCCCGGGCCGTGCCCGTGCCCGTGCCCGTGCCCGGCGATGATGGCCGCCATGCCGGTGCCGTGACCGTTCGGGTCGTAGGTGGCGTCGCCCTTGTTCGTCACGATGTCGAGGCCGGGCACCACTTTGCCGACGAGGTCGGGCTGGTTCGCCGTGGCGCCGCTGTCCAGCACCGCCACCGTGACGCCGTCACCCTGGCAGGAGGCGAAGAAACGTCTACCCGGCGCCGCACCACCTCGCGGACAGGACGGGAGCCGTCGCGTCGCAAGACGAGACAGCCGTATGAGCGCCACAGCGCACGCAACGGCAACGGCGGCGCCGGTGTTACCGTATGCGCTCCCGGACCGAAGGTGAGCCCGTGCAGACACGTCCGACTGGTTCGCCGGAGCCGCGTTCCGTGGCCAGCTGGACCGGCGCCGAGATCAACGCCGTCGACTGGTTGCGGTGGCTGGGTCACCCCGACGCCGGCCGGACGACCGGCGGCGCCGGCGACGGTGTCGACGTGCGGGGCGCGGGCATGGCGGCGCGGGTGCAGTGCGACGGCGCGCCGGTCGGCGACCAGGCGCTACGGGAACTGCTCGGCGCCGCGCAGCACGCCCCGGGTGAGCGGTACTGCTTCAGCGACGCCGGCTTCACCCGCGATGCGGTCTCGTTCGCCGACGACATCGGGATGGCGCTGTTCACGTTCTCGACCGTGGACGGGCTGATCACCCCGGCGAACGAGGCGGCCACCGTGGTGTTCCGTGCCTCGCCCGGCCGGCCTCGCCCACAGTCGACCGCGACCACGCACGCCCGGCCACGCACGCCGCCGCTGCCGGGGTGGGTGCGCGTGCTCGGGGCGGTGCCGTTCGTCATGTTCGTCCTGGGCCTGCTGTTCCTGGCAGTCCTCAGGGCCATGACCGACACCGCGTCCGACGCGATGGCCGACCTCTGGGCTGGCTGGATGACCGTCGCCGTCCTCGGCGCCGCCGGCGTCGGGATCGTCGCGCTGATCCGCAAGGCCAACGACCGCTCGTAGGCGCTCCCGCCGGTCTCCCCGCGAAGGTACCGCGTGCATGTCGTCGAAGCGATGCCCGCCCAGCGAGGGCCGGTCGTTCCTTCGCATCCGCCAACGTCCGGCGGTAGCGCGAATGCACCCGAGATGACAGCACCGCACACACCTGGCAACCGGCCTCACCGCCGCGGATCCGAGCCGTGATGACCAACCCGGAGTCGGCGTCCACGATCTCATCGATCTCGATGCGGTCCAGATGAGGAAGTAGCTGCCCGATGGCAACGCGCACCCAGGCAACAGATCATCGTCCGACATCCATCACACAGTTCGTACCAGAGCCGAGAACTGGCGCCAGATGGTCGTGGGTTTGGGCACCATGATCACGGTTGAACCGTGATCGATGGTCGCGAGTGACGGCACCACTGTTGGCCTGTGGCTATGGCGCGTGGTGAGTGTTGATCGTGGGTTCGGAGGTGTGCTGCTGGAGGCGTAGGCGGGTGAGGCCGAGCATGTCGATCAGCCAGCTGGGGCCGCCGGTGATGCCTCGTCGGGGTCTCAGTAGTTTCAACGCAAAAACAACGCTAAGAGCGACCGGCAATAGGTGTCACTTGAGTCGGCGGGTTGTCGGTCGGGTGTCCCAGCGGTAGTGCGTGCGTGCGCGTTGGATGAGTTGACGGAT
>NZ_JBEXUD010000108.1:0-5604 GCF_040614215.1 Dactylosporangium sp. NPDC006015 | reverse complement strand
GCCCCCGGTGGCGGGCGGTGCTGCGCAGCCCGGTCGTCGCGGCCGTCGCCGCCGTCGCGCTGCTCACCGGCGCGAGCGCCGCGGCCGCCGCGGACTGGCTGCAGATCTTCCGGACCGACCGGATCGCCCCGATCACCGTCACCCAGGCGGACCTGGTCACGATGCCCGACCTGGCCGCGTACGGCGACGTGAGGGTCACCAACGGCCCGAACGTCCGGAAGGTCGGCGACGCCGCCGCGGCCGCGTCGATCACGGGCCTGTCCGTGCCGCGGACCGGCAGGCTGCCGCGCGGCGTGACCGGCGACCCGACGTTCCAGGTCGGCGACCAGGCGAACGCGGTGTTCACGTTCTCGGCGGAGAAGGCCGCGCAGACGGCCGCGGCGGCCGGCGCGACGCTGCCCCCGCCGCCGCCCGGCCTGGACGGCAGCAAGTTCCGGCTGAGCGCCGGGCCCGGCCTCGCCCTCGTCTGGCAGGGCGGCGGGCGCAGCGCCCCGGCCATGATCGTGGCCCGGGTCGTCGCGCCGGTCGCGTACTCCTCCGGCGTCCCGTTCGACACCGCCCGCGACTACCTGCTGTCGCTGCCGGGCCTGCCCGAGTCGGTCGCCGCGCAGCTGCGCGCGTTCTCCGGCAGCGGCACCACGTGGCCGATGATCGTCCGCTCCGGGCAGCAGGCGACCGCGACCGACGTCGGCGGGAAGCCGGCGACCGTCCTCACGACCCGCGACGGCGTCATGTCCGGCGTGGTGTGGGTCGACGACGGCGTGGTCACCGCGGTCGCCGGGTCACTGTCCGCCGACGAGGTGCTGTCAGTGGCGCGCGGGCTGCGGTGGGACCGGTGAACGCGTCGCCGGCCGTGTGGTGTTCCGGGTTGCGCAAGCGGTACCGGCGGCAGACCGCGCTCGCCGACGTCTCCTTCACCGTCGGGCGGGGCGAGGTCCTGGGGCTGCTCGGCCCGAACGGCGCCGGCAAGACCACCGCCATCAAGATCCTGCTGGGGCTCGTCCGGCCGGACGCGGGCGAGGCGCTGCTGCTGGGCCGCCCGGCGCGGGACCCGGCGGCCCGGGCCAGGGTCGGCTACCTGCCCGAGCTCTTCCGGTACCAACCCTGGCTGACGGCGCAGGAGGTCCTCGACCTGCACGTGAAGCTCGCCCGAGCCACGGTGCCCGCGCCTTCTCAAAAGGAGTGCCTGGCCACGGTCGGGCTCGCGGACCGCGCCGGCGACCGGGTCGGCGGCTTCTCCAAGGGCATGCAGCAGCGGCTCGGCCTGGCGGTCGCCCTGGTCGCCGGCCCCGACCTCGTCGTGCTCGACGAGCCGACGAGCGCCCTCGACCCGCTCGGCCGCGCCGACGTCAGGGACCTGCTGCTGGCGTTGAAGGAGCGCGGGGTGGCCGTGCTGCTCAACTCGCACCTCATCGGCGAGGTCGAGCGCGTCTGCGACCGGGTGGTCATCCTGGACAAGGGCCGGGTCGCCGCCGCCGGTACGCTGCCCGAACTGCTCGGCCGGCGGTCCCTGCACCTGCGCCTGGACGGCGTGTCCCCGCCGGCCTCGGCCCGGCTCGCCGCGGCCGGCGCGGTGACCTCCGCCGGCGACCAGTTCACCGTCGCGCTGCCCGCGGATCCGGCCGAATCGCTCATCCCCGACCTGGTCAGCGACCTGGTCGGCCTCGGCGTGCGCGTCCACGCGGTCGAGCCGGCCCGGATCACGCTGGAAGAACGCCTCCTGGACATCCTGCGCGCCTCGACGGAGGACCGATGACCGTCCTGACGATCGCCTCACTCACGCTGCAGGAGGCCTCGCGGCGCAAGGTGCTGCGGTCCCTGGCCGTCCTGACCGTCCTGCTGCTCGGCCTCAGCGCCTGGGGCTTCACCCGCATCGACGCCACGTTCGGCGGCCTCACCAGCGGCGAGTCCCGGCTGGCCGCCGCGACCGTGCTCAACCTCGTCATGTTCGGGCTGAGCCTCATCTCCGCGCTCGGCACCGCGTTCCTCGCCGGCCCCACCCTCGCCGGCGAGATCGAGTCGGGCATCGCCCTGGCCATGATGACCCGCCCGGTCCGCCGCTCCGCGGTCCTGGTGGGCAAGTGGCTGGGCCTGGTCGCGTTCGGCAGCGGCTTCGTCGCCGTCGCGGGCCTCGCGCAGCTGCTCATCGTCCGGACCACGGTCGGGTACTGGCCGCCGCAGCCCTTCCTGGGGCTGGCGCTGCTCGCCGCCCAGACCGCGGCGCTGCTCACCCTCGGTCTGCTGCTGTCGACCGTCATCTCACCGATGGCCTCCGGCATCGTCTCCGTCGGCCTCTTCGGCGCCACCTGGATCGCGGGCGTCGTCGGCGCCGTCGGCGAGGTCCTCGGCAACGCGAGCCTCGCCCAGGTCGGCACCGTCTCCAAGATGCTCCTGCCGACCGACGGCCTGTGGCGCGGCGCGATGCACGCCTTCCAGGACCCGACCCTGCTCAGCCAGTTCAGCGAGGCGTTCGAGGGCCACCCGTTCCTCAGCCAGACCGGCCTGACCCCCACGTACGTCGCCTGGGCCGCGATCTGGACCGCCGTCGTGCTGGCCCTCTCCGCCCTCGCCTTCCAGCGCCGCGACCTGTGAACCTACCGCCGCCGCAGGAGCGGCTTGCCGTCGCGGGCCCAGGCGAGGGCGAGCCGGTCGTCGACCCGGCCGTCGTCGCGGACCAGGCCGTCGACCAGGCCGTCTACAAGGTCCGGCGAGGTCTCACCGAAGCGGCGGTTGAGGACGAGGCCGGTGCTGTCGACCTCGAGGTTGCCGTCGTCGTAGACGGTGAGGGGGCAGTCGGTGGTGCCGCCGATCGCCAGCGTGCCGTCGGTCGTCGCGAAGTGGATCAGGCGGCTCACGACGGCGCCGCCGTAGACGTACAGCATCGTGGCGTCGACGCTGACGACGGCCGCCCGCAGCGTGCCGGTGACCATGAGGGCGAACGTCTCGGGGGCGCCCTCGTCGAGGTCCAGCGTGCCGCCGACGGTGAGGTCGCCGTCGATCACGAACGCCGTCAGCTCGTCCGTGCTGCCGACGCCGGCCATCCTGTACAGGTCGCCGCCGGTGAAGTCGCCGTCGGCGTGGACGTCGCCGCGCCGTACCAGAGCCGCATCGAACTCGACGTCGAACTCCTCGAAGGGGCTCGGCGGCAGCACCGCGTCCACATCGTCGAACTTCTCCCAACGTGTCATCAGCGCAATGTAGCGGCCGAAAATGTCGGGGGGTCCCGCTATGGTGGCCCGGTGCATGAGGCAGACAGTCATGACCTGATCAAGGTCCACGGGGCCAGGGAAAACAACCTGAAGGACGTCAGCGTCGACATCCCGAAGCGCCGGCTCACGGTGTTCACCGGGGTGTCGGGATCGGGCAAGAGCTCGCTGGTGTTCGGCACGATCGCCGCGGAGTCGCAGCGGCTCATCAACGAGACCTACAGCGCGTTCGTCCAGGGCTTCATGCCGAGCCAGGGCCGGCCCGACGTCGACCTGCTCGAAGGGCTGACCACGGCGATCATCGTCGACCAGGAGCGGATGGGTGCCAACTCCCGTTCCACGGTCGGCACCGCGACCGACGCGAATGCCATGCTGCGGATCGTGTTCAGCCGCCTCGGCGTGCCGAGCGCCGGGCCGTCGTTCCACTACAGCTTCAACGTGCCCGCCGGTGCGTGCCCCCGCTGCGAGGGCATGGGCACCGCCAACGACATCGACCTCGACGAGCTGTTCGACCGGGACAAGTCGCTGAGCGAGGGCGCGATCACCATCCCGGGTTACAGCGTCGACGGCTGGCTCGTGCGGATCTTCACCGCGTCCGGCTTCGTCGACGCCGACAAGCCCATCCGCGACTACACCGAGCAGGAGTTGCACGACTTCCTGTACAAGGAGCCGGTGAAGGTCAAGATCGAGAACATCAACATGACCTATGAGGGGCTCATCCCCAAGGTCCAGAAGGGGTTCCTGCAGAAGGACAAGGAGGCCCTGCAGCCGCACCTGCGCGCGTTCGTGGAGCGGGCGGTCACGTTCACGGCCTGCCCCGAGTGCAACGGCACCCGGCTCAACAAGGCGGCGCTGGAGTCGCGCATCGACGGCATCAACATCGCCGAGGCGTGCGCGATGCAGATCAGCGACCTCTCCGACTGGGTCCGCGGCATCAAGGACCCCGCGGTCGGGCCGCTGCTGACGACCCTGCAGCAGACGCTCGACTCGTTCGTGGAGATCGGCCTCGGCTACCTGTCGCTGGACCGGCCGTCGGGCACGCTGTCCGGCGGTGAGGCGCAGCGCACCAAGATGATCCGGCACCTCGGGTCGAGCCTCACCGACGTGTCGTACATCTTCGACGAGCCGACCGTCGGGCTGCACCCGCACGACATCCAGCGGATGAACGGGCTGCTGCAGCGCCTGCGCGACAAGGGCAACACCGTCCTCGTCGTCGAGCACAAGCCCGAGACGATCGCGATCGCCGACCACGTCGTCGACCTCGGCCCGGGCGCGGGCGGCGCCGGCGGCACGATCTGCTTCGAGGGCACCGTGGCGGACCTGCGGGCCAGCGACACGCTCACCGGCCGCCACCTCGACTACCGGGCGGTGCTCAAGGCCGACCCGCGCAAGGCGACGGGTGCCCTGCCGATCCGCAACGCGAGCCGGCACAACCTGCAGGACGTGAGCGTCGACGTGCCGCTCGGCGTGCTGGTCGTCGTCACCGGCGTCGCGGGGTCGGGCAAGAGCTCCCTCATCCACGGCTCGGTGCCCAAGGGCGCGGGCGTCGTCTCCGTCGACCAGACCGCGATCCGCGGCTCCCGGCGCAGCAACCCCGCCACGTATACCGGCCTGCTCGACCCGATCCGTGCCGCCTTCGCCAAGGCCAACAAGGTGAAGCCGGCCCTCTTCAGCGCCAACTCGGCGGGCGCCTGCCCCAACTGCAACGGCAACGGCGTCATCTACACCGACCTGGCCATGATGGCGGGCGTCGCCACCGTCTGCGAGGAGTGCGAGGGCAAGCGCTTCCAGGCCGCCGTCCTCGAATACAAGCTGGGCGGCAAGGACATCAGCGAGGTCCTGGCGATGTCGGTGACGGAGGCGGAGGCGTTCTTCGCCGCCGGCCACGCGAAGTCGGCCGCCGCCCACGCCATCCTGCACCGCATGGCCGACGTCGGCCTCGGCTACGTCACCCTCGGCCAGCCGCTCACCACCCTCTCCGGCGGCGAGCGCCAGCGGCTCAAGCTGGCCATCCACATGGCGGAGAAGGGCGGCATCTACGTCCTGGACGAGCCGACGACCGGCCTGCACCTCGCCGACGTCGAGCAGCTGCTGAAGCTCCTCGACCGCCTCGTCGACTCCGGCAAGTCCGTCATCGTCATCGAGCACCACCTGGCCGTCATGGCCCGCGCCGACTGGATCATCGACCTCGGCCCCGGCGCCGGTCACGACGGCGGCCGCCTCGTTTTCGAGGGCACCCCCGCCGATCTGGTCGCCGCCCGCTCCACGCTGACCGGCGAGCACCTGGCCCAGTACGTCGGCGCATAGCGCACCTCGGCTCGGCTGCCCGCGCACGGCCTGCGGTCGACAGCTTCGGCGTGTGCACCGAGGCCGACCTCGCCGCCGCGATCACCGCCCT
>NZ_JBEXUD010000107.1:0-5757 GCF_040614215.1 Dactylosporangium sp. NPDC006015 | reverse complement strand
GGTCCCGTCGGCTGTCGTGGCCCTGGATGAGCTTCCGTTGACCGTCAACGGGAAGCTGGACCGCAAGGCGCTGCCCGCCCCCGACTTCGCCGCGGCCGCCGGCGCTGGGCGGGGTCCGGCGACCGTGCGGGAAGAGCTGCTGTGCCAGGCGTTCGCTGAGGTGCTCGGCCTGGATGCGGTCGGGGTCGATGATGACTTCTTTGTTCTTGGTGGTCATTCGCTGCTGGCGGTGCGGTTGGTGAGCCGGTTGCGGGTGGTGCTTGGTGTTGAGGTGTCGTTGCGGGTGTTGTTCGATGCTGCGACGCCGGCGCGGTTGGCTGGTCGGCTGGCTGGTGCGGGGCGGGCTCGTCAGGCGTTGGTGCCGTGGGAGCGGCCGGAGCGGTTGCCGTTGTCGTATGCACAGCAGCGGTTGTGGTTCATCGGTCAGTTGGAGGGTCCGTCGGCGACGTACAACCTGCCGACCGTGCTCGGGTTGCCCGCCACGGTCGATGTGGCGGTGTTGCAGGCGGCGTTGCTGGATGTGATGGGCCGGCACGAGGTGCTGCGGACTGTGTTCCCGACGGTCGGTGGTGTGCCGTTGCAGCGGATCATCGCGGCCGGGGATCTGGACTGGCGGTTGCATACCAGTGTCGTGTCCGCGGTGGATCTTCCCGGTGTGGTGGAGGCGGCGACCCGGTACGCGTTCGATCTGGCGGTGGAGGTGCCGATCCGGGCGTGGTTGTTCGATGGTGGCTCCGGTGAGCGGGTGCTGGTCGTTGTGGTGCATCACATTGCTGGTGACGGTTGGTCGATGCGGCCTCTCGCGACGGATCTGTCGGTTGCGTATGCGGCCAGGGCGGAGGGGCGGGCGCCGCGCTGGGCGCCGCTGCCGGTGCAGTACGCGGACTATGCCTTGTGGCAGCGGGACCTGCTGGGTGACGAGACCGATCCTGACAGTCTGATCTCCCGCCAGGTCGCCTACTGGCGGCAGGCTCTGCACGGCGCGCCCGAGGAACTGACTTTCCCGACAGACCGCCGCCGCCCGGCCGTGGCCGGACACCACGGCCACTCGGTGCCTGTGACGGTGCCGGCGCACCTGCACGCCCGGCTGCTGGAGGTGGCGAAGGCTCAGGGCGTGACAGTCTTCATGCTGTTGCAGGCCGCCCTCGCCACACTGCTGTCCAAGCTCGGCGCCGGCACGGACATCCCCATCGGGGTCGCGACCGCCGGCCGTACCGACCAGGCACTGGACGATCTCGTCGGGTTCTTCGTCAACACCCTGGTGATGCGGACGGACCTGTCGGGTGACCCGACGTTCGTCGAGCTGCTGGGCCGGGTGCGCGAGACGGCACTGGCCGGTTTCGAGCACCAGGACGTGCCGTTCGAACGCCTCGTCGAGGAACTGGCGCCGGCCCGCTCACTCGCGCGTCACCCCTTGTTCCAAGTCATGCTGGCCCTGCAGAACACTGCGGCGCTGGACCGGCCCGGCGGCCAGGCGGCGCCGGCCGAGACACCGGCGGCGGCAGTCACGTCCTCGGCGAAGTTCGACCTCGAGATCTCGCTGTCCGAGGCATTCGGCGACGGCAACGCCGCCGCGGGCCTGTACGGCGAGCTGACCGGTGCCGCGGACCTGTTCGACGCCGGCACCGTCGCCGTCATCGCGAGGCGGTGGGTCCGGGTGCTGGAGACCGTGCTGGCCGACCCGTCCACTCCGATCTCCGGAGTGGACGTGCTGGACGCCGATGAACGACGCCGGGTGCTGATCGAATGGAACGACACCAAGGTCGACGTGCCCGCGGCGACCGTGCCGGAGCTGCTCGCCGCGCAGGCACCTGACGCCCTCGCGGTGCTGGGCGAGGGTGTCGCCTTGACCTACGCCGACCTGGATGCGCGGGCGAGCCGGCTCGCCGGGTTGTTGACCGGCCGCGGCGTGGGTCCGGAGTCGGTGGTCGCGGTGTATCTCGACCGCGGTGCCGACCTCGTCGTGGCGTTGCTGGCGGTGTGGAAGGCCGGCGGTGCGTACCTGCCGATCGATCCGGAGTTGCCGGCCGAGCGGGTCGCCTTCATGGTCGCCGACGCCGCCGCGCACTGCGTGCTGACCTCAACGGATCGAGCAGCAGGCGCACCCACGACCTTGCCTTCGGTCGTCGTCGACGCCGTCGAGGCGACCACAGCGACCGGCGGGGAGGGAGTCGACGCACCGCACCCGGACCACCCGGCATACGTGATCTACACGTCGGGTTCGACCGGCACGCCGAAGGGCGTCGTCGTCACCCACGCGGGCCTGCGCAGCCTTGTCGCCGCGCAGGCGCGCCGGTTCGACCTGACCCCGCAGAGCCGCGTGCTGCAGTTCGCGTCACCCGGTTTCGACGCCGCGAGCGCCGAGATCTTCGTGTCGTTGTGTGCGGGCGCAACCCTGGTGGTGGCCCCGGCCGACGACCTGTTGCCGGGCCGCGGACTGGCCACGACGGTCACCCGGTTCGGCGTGACCCATGCGACGCTGCCACCGGCGGTCCTGACGGTTGCGGCGCCGGATGACCTGGCGACGCTGTCGACCGTGGTGTCTGCTGGTGAGGCGTTGCCCGCGGACGTGGTGCACCGGTGGGCCCCCGGCCGGCGGCTCGTGAACGCCTACGGCCCGACCGAGACGACGGTGTGTGCGGCGATGTCGCAGCCACTGTCCGCCGGTGACGAGCCGGTGATCGGCGTCCCGATCGTCAACACCCGCGTGTACGTGCTTGACGAACGGCTGATGCCCGTTCCGGCCGGTGTGACCGGGGAGTTGTACGTGGCCGGTGCGGGTCTGGCCCGGGGCTATCTGGGCCGGACGGCGTTGACGGCCGAGCGGTTCGTGGCGGATCCGTTCGACAGCGGGTCGCGGCTGTACCGCACCGGCGACCTGGTCCGCTGGACGTCCGGCGGAAACCTGGCGTACCTCGGCCGGGCCGACGAACAGGTGAAGCTCCGCGGATTCCGGATCGAGCCCGGCGAGGTTGAAGCCGTCATCGCCGCCCACCCGCAGGTCGACCGGGTCGCCGTCATCGCCCGCGAGGACACACCCGGCGACAAGCGCCTCGTGGCATACGTGGTCGGCGTCGTCGACAGCGCGGAGCTTCGCGGATTCGCCGGTCAGCGGTTGCCGGAGTACATGGTGCCTTCGGCGGTGGTGGTGCTCGACGGCCTGCCGCTGACGACCAACGGGAAACTGGATCGCAAGGCCCTGCCCGCACCCGACTTCGCCGCGACCGCCGGATCCGGGCGGGGCCCGGCCACCATCCGCGAAGAACTGTTGTGCCAGGCGTACGCCGAGATCCTGGGCCTCGAACAGGTCGGCGTCGACGACGACTTCTTCACCCTCGGCGGGCACTCGCTGCTGGCCGTACGCCTCGTCGAGTGGCTGCGGGTGCGCGGCGTGTCCGTGTCGGTGCGGACACTGTTCACGTCGCCGACACCGGCCCGGCTGGCGGCCGCGGCCGGCCGCGCGGAGGTAGACGTCCCGGAGAACCTGATTCCCGCCGGCACGCAGGTGATCACACCGCACATGCTGCCCCTCGCCGACCTGACCGAGGCGGAGGTCGCCGCGGTCGTCGCGACCGTCGACGGCGGCGCGGCCAACGTCGCCGACATCTACCCGCTCGCCCCGCTGCAGGAAGGCATCCTCTTCCACCACCTCCTGGCGGACGGCGGCGACGACGTGTACGTGACGTCGTTCGTGCTCGAGTTCGCCGACCGCGACCGCCTCGACCGTTTCGCCGGGGCGCTCCAGCACGTGATCGACCGTCATGACGTGTTCCGGACGTCGGTCGTGGTGTCGGGCCTGCGCGAACCGGTACAGGTGGTCTGGCGGGCGGCGACGCTGCCCCAAACCGAGGTGCGCCTGCCCGTCGAGACGACGGACCCCGTGGCGGCACTGCTGTCCGCTGCCGGGTCGGCAATGGACCTGGGCCGCGCCCCGATGCTCGACCTGCACGTCACACCGGCCACCGACGGTCGCTGGCTGGGCGTCCTGCGCGTGCATCACCTGATGCAGGACCACACCGCGCTCGACGTGGTGACGGCCGAGATCGAGACCGTCCTGGCCGGCCGGGCGGACCAACTGCCGGAGCCGCTACCGTTCCGGAACTTCGTCGCCCATGCCCGCGCCGGGCTCACCAGCGGCGAGCACGAGGCCTTCTTCCGCGAGCTGCTGGCCGGGGTGGACGAGCCGACCGCGGCGTTCGGGGTGCACGACGTCCGCGGCGACGGCTCGGCGGTGGTGCGTGCCGGCTTCGGGCTGGCCCCGGACGTCGCCGCGCAGCTGCGCGACACGTCCCGGCGCCTGGGTGTGAGCCCGGCGACGGTGATGCACGTGGCGTGGTCGCGGGTCCTGTCGGTCGTGTCGGGCCGTGAGGACGTCGTGTTCGGCACAGTGCTCTTCGGCCGGATGAACGCGGGTGCGGGCGCGGACCGGGTGCCGGGCCTGTTCATGAACACGCTGCCGGTGCGGCTCGTCACCAAGAACCTGGACGTCCAGGACGCGGTGGCCGCGATGCGCGGCCAGTTGGCCGGGCTGCTGGAGCACGAACACGCCCCGCTGGCGTTGGCCCAACGGGTCAGCGCGGTCCCGGCCGACCAGCCGCTGTTCGCCACGCTGTTCAACTATCGCCACAACAGCGCGCCGCCGGCCCAGGGCGACGCGGAGAGGGACGGAGACGTCGGTGTCCGGACCGTGTACACCCGGGAAAGCACCAACTACCCGCTGACCGTGTCCATCGACGACGACGGGACCTGGTTCGGCCTCACCGTGGACGCGGTCGACCCGATCGATCCGCAAGCGGTCGCCGAGATGCTGCACACCGCCGTCGCCCACCTCGTTTCGGCACTGGAAAGCACCACACCGGTGCCGCTGTCGGAGATCGGTGTTCTCAACCCCGGCGAGCTCGACCGTGTCCTGCACGAGTGGAACGACACGGCGGCCGACGTCCCGGTGGCGACGTTGCCGGCTCTGTTCGCCGAGCAGGTGGCGCGCACGCCGGATGCGCCGGCGTTGGTGTTCGAGGGTGAGTCGTTGTCCTTTGCGGAGCTGGACGGTCGGGCGAACGGTCTGGCGCGTCAGTTGATCGAGCGTGGTGTGGTCGTGGATTCGGTGGTGGGGGTTTCGCTGCCGCGTGGTTTCGACTTGGTGGTGGCGTTGTTGGCGGTGCTCAAGGCCGGTGGTGCGTATCTGCCGATCGACCCTGATCTGCCGGCGGAGCGGGTCGCGTTCATGGTGGCGGACGCGGGTGCGGTGTGTGTGTTGTCGGAGGGCCCGTTTGCCGGTACGGCGACGGCTGCGGATGTTGTGGTGGTGCCGGGTCAGGCGGCGTATGTCATCTACACGTCGGGTTCGACGGGTGTGCCGAAGGGCGTCGTGGTGTCGCACGAGGGCATCGTGAACCGTCTTGTCTGGATGCAGGCGCGGTTCGGTCTGCGGCCGGGTGATCGGGTGTTGCAGAAGACGCCGTTCGGGTTTGACGTGTCGGTGTGGGAGTTGTTCTGGCCGTTGATCCAGGGTGCCACGATGGTGATCGCCCGCCCGGGTGGTCATCGTGATCCTGGCTATGTCGCGGAGCTGATCCGTGCTGAGCGGGTGGACACGGTCCACTTTGTGCCGTCGATGTTGGAGGCGTTCCTGGCCGTGCCGCAGGCGGCTGAGTGTGGTGGTCTGCGGCGGGTGGTGTGCTCCGGCGAGGCCCTGAGTCCAGCCGCACGCGACCGGTTCTACGAGAACCTTCCGGGTGTCGGCCTGTTCAACCTGTA
>NZ_JBEXUD010000106.1:0-6423 GCF_040614215.1 Dactylosporangium sp. NPDC006015 | reverse complement strand
CGACCTCGGCCTGCATCACCTTGAACCCGACCTGCCGCCACGGATTGTTCAACGCGGCGTTGGAGAAGCACACCTTGTACGGGCCGGCCTTCTTGAACTTCGCCGTATCCACCAGCTTCGGGTTGAGCACCTGCTCCCACGGCTTGTCGGCGGGGCCGGTGGCGGTGGCCTGCAACAACGACAACTCGTTGTCGTAATCGGCCTGCACGAAGAACTTCGACTGCTCGCCGGTGCCGGATCCGGCGGCCGCGGTGGACGACGCAGTACCGGACGCACTCGTGGTGGGCTCGTCGGTGGCGCAGCCGGTCAGGATCAGCAACGCGGCCGTCATGGCCGCGGCGACGGACGTGGTTCGTCTCACGTGTTCTCCTCGGGATGGGGTGTGGGGTGCGCGCCTCAGCGGCGGCGCGGCGATCCGGTTGCGGCGCCTCAGCGGCGGCGCAGTGCTCCGACCGCGACGGCGATGAGGATGATCAGGCCCTGGACGGTTGACCTGAGGGCGCCGGAGACGCCGTAGAAGTTGAGCAGCGCGAAAAGCGTCTCGAGGGTCAGGGCGCCGAGCATTGCGCCCGCGACGGCCCCGCGGCCGCCGCCGAGGACGACCCCACCGAGGACGACGGCGGTGATCGCGCCGAACTCGAGGCCGGCGCCTGCCTGGAACGACACGCCGCTGTAGCCGCCGAGCAGGATCGCGGCGACGGTGGCGAAGACGCCGCTGAGCACGAACGCGATGGTCTTGGTGCGCCACACGCGGACGCCGGTGAGCTCGGCGGTGCGCGGGTTGCCGCCGACGGCGACGAGCGTGCGGCCGAAGTCGGAGCGGGTGACGGCGACCGCGACGGCGGCCACGCCGAGGAGGATGAGCAGCGCGTAGGGCACCCGGCCGAGCAGCGGCACGTCCTCGAACGCGCGCCGACCGAAGCGGCGGAACTCCTCGGACAGGCCGCCCTTGGGTGCGCCGTCGGACCACAGGTAGACGGCGCCGACGAGGATCAGGTACATGCCGAGGGTCGTGATGAACGACGGGACCTTCAGCAGCGTGGTGACGAGGCCGTTGACGAGCCCGACCACGACGCCGAAGGCGAGCACGACGAGCACCACCGGCCAGGTCCGGGACGGGTCGCTGTCGATGAGCCGGGCCGCGACGACGACCTGGGCGGTGACGAGCGAGCCGACGGAGAGGTCGAACTCGCCGGAGACGATGACGAAGTACTGCCCGGCGGCGAGCAGGATGATGGGCGCGGACCGGCCGACGAACGACAGCAGCGACGCCGGGGCGAAGAAGTCGGGCTGCCGGATGGCGACGAGCACCAGCAGGATCGTGAGGATCCCGATGATCGGCGTGATCCCGCCGGGGCGCAGCAGGTTGGCCTTCTGCTTCTCCAACACGGTGGCCGTCATGCTGCCGCCTTCCGGGACGTGGTGCGGCGGCGGTGCATCCGCCGGGCGTAGACGGCCACCGCCGCGATGATGATCACGCCGCGGATGACCTGCTTGAAGAACGCGTCGACCTCGAGCTGATTGAAGATGCTGTCGATGCTGGCGAGCAGCAGCACGCCGCCGACGGTGCCGAGGACCCCGCCGCGGCCGCCGGCGAGGGCGGTGCCGCCGAGCACGACGGCGGCGATCGACTCCAGGTCGTAGAGGCCCTCGACGCCGACGCGGGGCGCGCCGGAGCCGAGCCGGCTGGCGAGGTAGATCCCGGCGAGGCCGGAGCACAGCGCGCACAGCACGTGGGCGACGATGAGGATGCGGTCGTTGCGGACGCCGGAGAGCCGGGCCACGTCGGGGTCGCCGCCGACGGCGATGAGGTGGTGGCCGAAGCGGGTGTTGCGCACCGCGAACCAGGCCGCGGCGGCGACGGCGAGCAGCAGCAGGAACGCGACCGGCACGGGCCCGATCCGCTGGTAGCCGAGGCTCTGCACGAACGCGGGCGCGGTCTTGCCCGCCGGGCCGTCGTAGCCGTTGTCGAGGTACCCCTTGAGCAGCAGCCCGACGCCGACGGTGGCGATGAACGCGTTGATCCGCAGCTTCGTCACCAGCAGCCCGTTGAGCAGTCCGATGGCGGCGGCGACGAGCAGCACGAGGCCGAGCGCCGGCAGGATGTTGCCGTCGCTTCCCGCCATCGTCTCGGCCGCGACGAGGGTGCTGATGCTGATCACGTACGCGACGGACAGGTCGAGCGAGCCGGCCAGGATGACGATGGTCTGGCCGACGGCGACGAGCCCGAGGCCGGTCGCGACGTGCAGCAGACTGACCACTGTGGACTGGTTGAACAGCGACCCGCCGTCGATCGCGACGACGATCCAGCCGATCACGAGCGTCAGCGCGAGGGCGATGTAGACGCCGCGGGCGGGCCCGGCGGCGGACACCTTGAGTTTGATCGTGGGGGCTTTCGCCGGTACCGGCGGAGCGACGGTCACGCAGTCACCTCTTCAACGGTCAACGCGCCGGTGGCGAGCCCGACGACGTCCTCTTCACTGGCGCCGGCGGGCAGCTGTCCGGCGATGGCCCCGTCGCGCATGACGACGATCCGGTCGCTCATGCCGAGCAGCTCGGGCAGCTCGGAGGAGATCATCAGCACGGCGGCGCCGTCGCGGGCGAGCTGGCGGACGAGGTCGTGGATGGCGGACTTGGCGCCGACGTCGATGCCCCGGGTCGGCTCGTCGAAGAGCAGGATCTTCGGGCCGAGCGCGAGCCAGCGGGCGAGGACGACCTTCTGCTGGTTGCCGCCGGACAGGAAGCGGATCTCCTGATCCTCGCCGGCGGCGTGGACCTCGACGGCGGCGAGCAGGTCGCGCACCTTGACGGTGCGGTCGGTCCGGCCGCGCCAGCTGGGGAAGACGGCGCGGCCGGCGAGCAGGGCGTTGTCGAGCACCGACTGGCCGGCGACGATGCCTTCGCCCTTGCGGTCCTCGGTCACGTACGCGATGCCGGCCCGGATCGCCGCGCGGGGCGAGCGCAGCTGGATCCGCGCGCCGTCGAGCTCGACCGTGCCGGCGGTGAACGGGTCGGCGCCGAAGATCGCGCGGGCGAGCGCGGACCGGCCGGAGCCCTGCAGCCCGCCGATGCCGAGGATCTCCCCCGCGCGCAGCTCGACGTCGACGCCGCGCAGCTTGTGGTTCGCTCCACTGTGGACGGCGAGGCGGACCGCGCCGATGTCGCCGGGCTCGGCCCGCGGCGGGTAGTAGCTGGCCAGGTCCCGGCCGACCATGTGCTTGACGAGCTGGTCGCCGGTCGTGTCGCGGGTGGCGAGGGTGGTGACCCGGCGGCCGTCCTTGAGCACGGTGATCCGGTCGGACAGGTCGAAGACCTCGGTGAGGCGGTGCGACACGTAGAGCAGCCCGATGCCGCGCTCCTGCAGCCGGCGGACGAGGGCGTAGAGCAGCTCGACCTCGTGGTCGGCGAGCGCGGCGGTCGGCTCGTCCATGATGAGCAGGCGCGCGTCGAGGGCGAGCGCCTTGACGATCTCGACGACCTGCTGCTGGGCGACGCCGAGCCGGCCGACCTTCACGCCCGGGTCGAAGGACGTCTCGCCGGCGGCGGCGAGCAGCTCCGCGGTCCGCGCGTGCATGGCCTTGCGGTCGACCAGGCCGCGCCGGACGGGCTCGTGGCCGAGGAACACGTTTTCGGCGACGGTGCGCTCGGGCAGGAGGTTGAACTCCTGGTGGATGATCCCGATGCCGGCGGCCTGCGCGTCGCGCGGCCCCTTGAAACCCACGGCGCGGCCGTCGAGCTCGATCGTGCCGCCGTCGGGGGTGTACACCCCGGAGATGATCTTCATGAGGGTCGACTTGCCGGCGCCGTTCTCGCCGACGACGGCGTGCACCTCGCCCGCGCGCACGTCGATGTCCACATCGGACAGCACGCGCACGCCGAGGAAGGCCTTGCCGATCCCGCCCAGGCGGAGGAGCGGGGGAGTTTCGGGCATTGCAAACCCCTAACTGACCGTAACCATCGAAGACGGCCATGATTGCGGTCGAGCATCGGTGGAGCACGTAGCGTGGGGACTTTCGCCGTTGAAGTCCGGAACTTTTGCTAGTTTCGACTAAAGGTCGCGAAGAGCAGAGTAAATGTTTCAATGTTCGGCCGCAACGGCGCAACGTCACCGAAACAAAGCCGTTGCCCAACCTCCACTGATCGACCGAGTTCGACCGGCCGAACGGACGAGGCCAGTGAGAGCGCTCTACCGGCCGAGCTGACCGGAAAGCGCCGCCTACCTGCTCATATATTGACTTCTGGAGATGGTTCTAGCACGCTTGGCGTCGCAGACACGGCCCGGGAAACCTGAGTGTGACTGTCCGTCGCGGCGAGCGACAGTCGATCGGGCCGGAATCTCATGCTTCGCGCAACCCTGCGCAGCCGCAGGGTCGATGTGTCGTGCGCCCGTGACTGCATCCCGTTGGCCCGCCGAGAGGAACGTTCGAGACGTCGCCGAATCGCTCCCGGAAAAATTGTTATGTCCATTCGCGCAATGGACCGCCATTCGGTGGGATCTTGACACCATCGTCTTCCGTCGCCACTGTGGTGGGCCGATGCACGACCTGCGCATTCATGACAGCGATTGTGGGACCTGATATGCACAGACAGCGAGACGGTGGGTGCGCCGCGTTGCAACCGACTGCTGGCCCACTCCTCGCGCCGTGAACCAGGGCGGACCGGCACCCCGGCTGCGGAAGCCGCCATCTGTTCCGCCCCTGACCTTCCGGGGTGACTATGCGCCGCTGGTCATCGCCGCGCAGGCCGGCAGCAGGGACGCGCGTGACGAGTTGATCTCGGCGTGCCTGCCCCTGCTGTACAACATCGTCGGCCGGGCCGTGAGCAGCCCCGCCGACGTGGACGATGTCGTGCAGGAGACCTTGTTGCTGGTGCTGCGAGACCTGCCGGGCCTGCGCAGTCCTGAGAGCTTCCGGCCGTGGCTGGCCGCCGTGGCGATGCATCAGATCGGCCGACACAGGGACCGCTGGCAGTCCGCGGCAGCGCGGACCACTGCGATCGAGGAGGCGGCCGACGTCGCGGACAGCGCGGCGGACATCGAGCGCACGACAGTGCTGCACATGCAGCTCGCCGAGCAGCGACGCCGGTTGGCCGAGGCGAGCCGATGGCTGGATCCGGACGACCGGACACTGCTGTCGTTGTGGTGGCAGGAAACGGCGGAACTCATGAGCCGCGCCGAGGTGGCCGAAGCCATGGGGGTGAACGTCGCGCACGCCGGTGTCCGTCTGCAGCGGATGCGCGAGCAGCTGGAGCGGTGCCGGGGAATCGTCAGCGCTCTGTCCGCCGAGCCTCGCTGCGCCCGCCTGGACACCGTCGTGTCCGAATGGGACGGGCAGCCGTCGACCGTCTGGCGCAAACGGATCGCCCGGCACATCCGCGACTGCGCCGTCTGCACCGCGACCACGGCAGACCTGATCAGGATCGACAAGATCATCACAGCCCTCGCCGTGCTCCCCGTCCCGGCCACGCTCATCGCCGCCCTCATGGCCAAAGGCCTGCTTCCGGCGGCCGCCACGGGCGCGGCGAGCTCGTTCGCGCACGCCGCCTCCGGCGCCGCGGCGACCGGCACCGTGCACTTCTCGCTGACCAGCAAGCTCGCGGCTGCCGTAGCGGCACATCCCATCGTCTCCCTCGTCGCGGGCACGGTCATCGTGGCCGGTGTCGTCGTCACGCCGATCGCGGTGTCCACGCCACCGGCGGAACCCGCGCCCACCCGCGTCGCGGCGCCACCGCCGACGCCGCCGCGACCACCGGTCACCGCCGGATCCACAACCAACGGACCGGCACCGGTCACACGCGGGCCAACGGCATCTTCGACACCGGGACCAAGCCCTTCGGGCACCACGCCGATCACCGGGCGGACGTGGACGCTGACCGCGGAGCACAGCGGCAAGCTCATGGACGTCGAGGCGCAGTCCGGCACCGATCGAGCCCCGGTCGTCCAATGGCCCGGGACCGGCGCCGACAACCAGCGGTGGCAGGTCATCGACGCCGGCGGTGGCACCGTCAATCTCAAAGCCGTCCACTCCGGCAAGTGCCTGGACGTCGACGCCCGCTCCACCACCGCAGGGGCGTACCTGCAGCAGTACCGGTGCAACAACGACGACAACCAGAGGTTCACCATCACACCGGTACCTGTCGCAACGCCGGCACCGACCCCGACGGCGACCGCGGGTGTCTACATCATCAGGAACGTCCTGAGTGGACTGTGCGTCGACGTCTTCGGCAACGCGGCGACCGACGGCACACGGCTGGTCCAATGGACCTGCCAGGGCACCACCAACCAGCAGTGGCGATTCACGCAGGTCTGACCGGTATTCCGACCCGGCCTTACTTCCAGCGTTGGGGGTAGCCGGGCAGGTCGGTGCAGCCGCACATGGCGTAGTGCAGCGGCGGCATGTTGGCGTCGACGTACTTGTCGAGGTT
>NZ_JBEXUD010000105.1:0-6919 GCF_040614215.1 Dactylosporangium sp. NPDC006015 | reverse complement strand
CGAGCGGCCTGCCCCGCGAACAGCTCCGGCAGCGACACCCCGGCCACCACGGACATGTCGTTCCACCCGAACAGCACCTGGTCGCGCTCGTCCGCACCCAGGACGGTGATGTCCGACAGCAGTGTCCGCTCGCCACCGTCGACCGCGTTCTCCAACGCCGGCACCAGGCCGGCGACCGCGGTGTGGAGCATCCCGGCGACCGCGACAGGGTCGATCGGCCCGACCGCGTCCACGATCAGGCCGAACCGGTCGCCGTCGTCGTCGATCGACACGGACATCGGATAGTTGTTGTTATCTCGCATGAAGACCGACCGCACGCCGGCGAAGACACCGCTGTCGGTCTGGCCGCCGCCGGCCGCACCCGGGTTGTTGTGCCGGTAGTTGAACAGCGTCGTGAACAACGGCAGGTCACTCGGCACGCCACTGGCCTGTTGCGCCAGCACCAACGGCGCGTGTTCGTGTTCCAGCAGCTGGGCCAACTGCACTCGCATCGCCTCAACCGCCGTCAGCGCATCCAGGCCGTCAGTGGAAACCCGCACCGGCAGCGTGTTGATGAACAGGCCCGGCACCCGGTCCGCGCCGGCACCCGCGTTCATCCGGCCGAACAGCACCGTGCCGAAGACGACGTCGTTCAGGCCCGAGACGACCGACAACACCCGGGACCACGCCACGTGCATCAGCGTCGCCGGGCTCACCCCCAGTCTGCGGCCCACCTCCCGCAGCCGCACACCCACACCGGCATCCAGCCAGACACCGGCCCGCACCACACCCGACCCATCGCCACGCACATCACGGACCCCGAACGGCGCCGTCGGCTCCTCGACCCCCGCCAGCAGGTCCCGGAAAAACGCCTCGTGATCGCCACCGGCCGACGTCTGCGCCACGAAATTCCGGAACGGCAACGGCTCCGGCAGGGTGTCCGCGCGCCCGGACAGCACCACCTCGATCTCGCTGAGCACCACGTCCAACGTCGTGTGGTCCTGAACCATGTGGTGCATCAGCAGCAGCCCGAGCCATCGGCCTCCGTCGACCTCGGCCACGTGCAGATCCAACAGCGGCGCCCGGCCCAGATCCATCGTCAGTTCCACCGCCGACAGCAGTTGCGCGACCACGTCTGCGGTGTCGGCCGGCAGGGTCACCTCGGTCACCGGCAATCTCGCCGACCGCCACACCACCTGCACCGGCGCCCGCAACCCGGCCCACACCAGCGAGGTCCGGAATACGTCATGCCGGTCGATCACGTGTTGCAGCGCCGCGATGAAGCCGTCGAGCCGGTCACGGTCGGCGAACTCGATCATCGACTGCGATACGTACGCGTCCTCACCGCCGTCGGCGAGCACATGGTGGAACAGGATTCCCTGCTGCAACGGGGCGAGGGGATAGATGTCCGCGACGTTGCCGGCGCCGCCCGCCACCGATCCGACCACCAGGTCGATCTCGGCCTGGGTGAGCTCCACCAGCGGCAGCATCTCCGGCGTGATCACGTCCGCACCGGCCGGGATCAGGTTGGCCGGCACCTCCGCCGCCGCCACCACACCCACCGCCGCCGCCAACCCCGCCGGCGTCGGGGACACGAACAACGCCCGCACCGAAACCGACACCCCCCGCACCCGCAGCCACTCCACCAGCCGCACCGCAAGCAGCGAATGGCCACCAAGCGCGAAGAAGTCATCATCGACACCGACCACGTCCAGGCCGAGAACCTCCGCAAAAGCCCGACACAACAACTCTTCCCGCACGCTCGCCGGGCCGCGACCGGCCCCGGCCGCAGCCGTGAAGTCCGGCGCCGGCAACGCCTTGCGATCCAGCTTGCCGTTGGGAGACAGCGGCAGTGCGGCCAGCACCACGATCGCCGCCGGAACCATGTACTCCGGCAGCCTCGATCCCACGAACTCCCGCAACGCGCCACCGTCGACGTCCCCTACCACGTACGCCACCAGCCGCTTGTCGCCGTCTGCGTCCTCACGGGCGATGACCGCTGCCCGGGCCACGTGCGGATGCGCGGCGATCACGGCCTCGATCTCGCCCGGTTCGATCCGGAAACCGCGAATCTTCACCTGCTGGTCCGCGCGGCCGACGAACACGAGCTCGCCGTCCGTGGTCCAGCGCACCACGTCGCCGGTGCGGTACAACCGGCCCCCGCCGGTGCGGTCGAACGGGTCGGCAACGAACCGATCCGCCGTCAGACCGGCCCGGCCCAGGTACCCGCGGGCCAGCTGCGCACCGGCCAGGTACAGGTCGCCGGGCACACCCGCCGGCACCGGCGACAGCCACTCGTCCAGCACGAACGTCCGGCTGTTGCCCATCGGACGCCCGAACGGGACCACTCCACCGGCGGGCACACGCTCCATGTCAACGGTGCCGGCCGCGATCATCACCGCCGCCTCGGTCGGGCCGTACGTGTTGACCAGCAGCCGGTCCGTCGACCACAGTGCGGCCTGCCGGGCCGAGATCGCCTCCGACCCCACGACAACCCGGCGTACCGGACCCAGGTCTCGGGGGGTGATGGCCTCCAGCAGGCTCGGCACCACGCTCGTCACGAGCACGCCGGCCGACGTGACCAGGTCCCGCAACAGCCCGGCGTCCGCGCGTTCCGCGGACGACGCCACGACCAGCCGCGCACCCGACGTCAACGCGACCGCGACGTCCAGCACCGACGCGTCGAAACTGAACGACGCGAACTGCAACACCCCCACGCCCGGACCGGCACCGAACACCGGACCGAACACATGCGCCGAGTTCGCCAGCGCACCATGCGACACGCCTACGCCCTTGGGGCGCCCGGTCGAGCCGGACGTGTAGATGACGTACGCCAAGTGGCCCGGCAACGCGCGGACCGGCAGCGCCTCGCCGAGGGTGTCCGCCGGCAGGTCGTCCACCAGCACCAGGTCCACGTCGGACCCGGCCAGCACCTGGGCCGCTGACGACACCGTCACCACGCACACGGGTGCCGCGTCCGCGACCATGAACCCGACCCGGTCCGCCGGGTACTCCGGGTCGATCGGCACGTACGCGCCGCCGGCCTTCCACACGGCGAGGAGCGCCACGACCATGTCCACGCCCCTGGGTAGGCAAAGACCCACCAACGATTCGGGGCGGACTCCTCTGGCCATCAGCAGCCGGGCCAGCCCGTCGGCGCGCACGTCCAGCTCGCCGTAGGACACGGACGCTCCGTCGCACATCACTGCGACGGCGTCCGGGTCCCGCGCCACCTGGGCCGCGAACAGCTCCGGGACGACCGCCGCCGGAACGTCCACCGCCGTGGCGTTCCACTCACGCAGCACCCGGTCGCGTTCGTCCGCGCCGAGCACGTCAACCACGGACATCGGCGCCGACGGGTCCGCGACAACCGCCGCCAGCATACGCACCCACCGCGCCGCGACGTCGACGACCGTGCCGGCGTCGAACAGGTCCGCCGATCCGATGAGCGCACCGCGCAGCCCGGCCGGCGTGCCGTCGGCGTCGAACACCTCGACCACGACCAGGTCCAGATCGAACCTGGCCGACTGCACGGTCTCCACCTGGGTCGCGTCGGCCGGGGGCGCCTGGCCTCCGGGCAGGTCGAGGACCGCGTCGCCGGTGTTCTGCACGGTCAGCATCACCTGGAACAGCGGGTGCCGCGACAGCGACCGCACCGGCGCCAGTTCCTCGACGAGGCGTTCGAACGGCACGTCCTGGTGCTCGAAACCGGCCAGTGCCGTCTCGCGCACCCGGCCCAGCAGCTCGACGAACGTCGGGTCACCCGACAGGTCCGTCCGCATCACCAGGGTGTTGACGAAGAACCCGACGAGATCGTCCAGTGCCTGGTCGGTACGGCCGGCGGTCGCGACCCCGATGGGGATGTCCGTGCCGGCGCCCAGTTTCGACAGCAGGAGCCCGAGACCGGCCTGCAGCACCATGAAGACGGTGACGCCGTGCTCCCGGGCGACCTGGAGCAGCCGGGCGTGTACCTCAGGACTCACCCGCACCGGCACCGAATGCCCCTGGTGACCGGCCACCGACGGGCGCCGCCGGTCCGCCGGTAGCGCGAGCTCCTCCGGTACACCGGCCAGAGCACGCCGCCAGTAGGCGACCTGACGCGACATCACGCTGTCCGGGTCGGTCTCGTCACCGAGCAGCTCGCGCTGCCAGAGGGTGTAGTCCGCGTACTGCACCGGCAGCGGCACCCACTCGGGGCGCCGGCCGGCCGCCCGCGCCTCGTATGCCGTGGTCACGTCGGCCGCGAAGGGGCTCATCGACCAGCCGTCACCGGCGATGTGGTGCACTACCACGACCAGCACGCGCTCGCCGGTTTCCGTGGTGAAGAGCCACGCCCGGATGGGCACTTCCCGAGCCAGATCGAAGGTGTGCCGGGTCGCGCCCGTCACCGCCTCGACGAGGCCCGCCGACGACACGTCACTCGACTCGAGCTGCCAGTCCAGGTCGGCGGGCGCGATGATCCGCTGGTAGGGCTGACCGTCGGCGGTCGGGAACACGGTGCGCAGCACCTCGTGCCGGCCGATCACGTCACGCAGCGCGGCAGCCAACGCTACGGTGTCGACCTGACCGGACAGGCCCAGGACGGCCGGGATGTTGTACAGCGGGCTCGGCCCCTCCAGCTGGCCGATGAACCACAGCCGTTGCTGCGCATACGACAGCGGCAGGCGCTCCGGGCGCTGCCACGGGACCAGTGCGGAGCGAGCCTGACCGGCACCGGTCAGCCGCTCGGCCAGGCCGGCCACCGTCGGGGCCTCGAACAGCGCCCGCAGCGACAGTTCGACGCCGAACACCGCCCGGACCCGGCTCACCAGGCGGACCGCGAGCAGGGAGTGGCCGCCGAGGGCGAAGAAGTCGTCGTCGACGCCGACCGCGTCAAGGCCGAGCACCTCGGCGAACGCGAGACACAGCAACTCCTCCCGCACGTTCGCCGGGGCCCGGCCGGCGCCGGCCGCGGGCGCGAAGTCGGGTGCGGGGAGGGCCCTGCGGTCGAGCTTGCCGTTGGGCGACAGGGGCAGCCCGGCCAGCACCACGACCGCGGCCGGGACCATGTACTCCGGGAGGCGGTCAGCGGCGAACCCGCGCAGCGCGGCCGGCAGGCCGTCACCATGACCGTCGGCCGGGACCACGTAGGCGACGAGACGCTTGTCGCCGGTCGTGTCCTCGCGGGCGATGACGGCCGCCTGGGCCACCCGCGGGTGCCCGGCCAGGACCGCTTCGATCTCGCCCGGTTCGATCCGGAAACCGCGGATCTTCACCTGCTGGTCCGCGCGGCCGACGAACACGAGCTCGCCGTCCGCAGTCCAGCGCACCACGTCGCCGGTGCGGTACAACCGGCCCCCGCCGGTGCGGTCGAACGGGTCGGCAACGAACCGTTCCGCCGTCAGACCCGCTCGGCCGACGTACCCGCGGGCCAGCTGCACACCGGCCACGTACAGCTCACCGGCCACACCCGCCGGCACCGGCGACAACCATTCGTCCAGCACGTACGTGCGGCTGTTGCCCATCGGGCGGCCGAACGGCACCACCGGGACGCCGGCGATCCGCTGCGGGTCCATGACGCTGGTCGCCATGATCACGGCGGCCTCGGTGGGACCGTAGGCGTGGACGAGCAGCCGGCCCACCGACCACCGTTCGGCCTGCCGGGCCGAGAGAGCCTCCGAACCCACCACCATCCGGCGCACGCAGGCGAAGTCCTGTGGCGTCAACACTTCCAGCAGGCTCGGCACCACACTGGCGACCTCCACGCCGGCCGACGTGACCAGGTCCCGCAACAGCCCGGCGTCCGCGCGTTCGACCGACGACGCCACGACCAGCCGCGCACCCGACGTCAACGCGACCGCGACGTCCAGCACCGACGCGTCGAAACTGAACGACGCGAACTGCAGCACCCCCACGCCCGGACCGGCACCGAACACCGGGGCGAGCACACCTACCGCGTTCGCCAACCCGGCGTGCGTGACCGCCACACCCTTCGGCCGGCCCGTCGAGCCCGACGTGTAGATCACGTACGCCGACTGGTCCGGTAGCGGTAGGGCCGGCAGCGACGCGCCGGAGGCTTCTCCGGCCGGGTCGTCGAGCAGCACCAGATCCACGTCGGATCCGGCCAGTACGCCGGCCGCCGATGACACCGTCACCACGCACACGGGTGCCGCGTCCGCGACCATGAACCCGACCCGGTCCGCCGGGTACTGCGGGTCGATCGGCACGTACGCGGCGCCGGCCTTCCACGCGGCCGACAGCGCGACCACCATGTCCACGCCGCGCGGCAGGCACAGACCCACCACCGACTCGGGGCGGACGCCGCGGGCCACGAGCAGCCGGGCCAGACTGTCCGCGCGCGCGTCCAGTTCGCCGTACGTCAGCGACACCCCGTCGCACATCACCGCGACGGCGTCCGGGTCCCGCGCCACCTGGGCCGTGAACAGCTCCGGGACAGTCGCCGCCGGAACGTCCACCGCCGTGGCGTTCCACTCACGCAGCACCCGGTCGCGTTCGTCCGCGCCGAGCACGTCAACCACGGACATCGGCGCCGACGGGTCCGCGACGACCGCCGCCAGCACACGCACCCACCGCGCCGCGACGTCGACGACCGTGCCGGCGTCGAACAGATCCGCCGAACCGATCAGTCCACCCTGAAGGCCGACGGCCGCGCCGTCGGCGTCGAACACCTCGACCATGGCCAGGTCCAGGTCGAACTTCGCGAACGCCGGTGCGGCCCGCGTCGGCGTGGCGGGCCGGCCGGTGTCGGTGCCGGCGAGGTTGACGTCGGCGTCGGCGTTGTTCTGCAGCGTGAACATGACCTGGAACAGGGGGTTGCGCGCGAGGGAGCGGGTGGGGGCGAGTTCCTCGACGAGCAGTTCGAACGGGGCGTCCTGGTGTTCGAAGCCGGCGAGGGTGGTGTCGCGGACCTGGTCGAGCAGCTCGGTGAAGGTGGGGTCGC
>NZ_JBEXUD010000104.1:0-7284 GCF_040614215.1 Dactylosporangium sp. NPDC006015 | reverse complement strand
CGCGTCTCCCGGCCCGTCGCGGCTCCCGCGGCGGCGGTGTCGTTCTCCGCGTACGCGGTGGTCGCCCCGGGCGAGCGCCTCGTCCTCGTCGGCAATCGACGCGCTCGCCGCCCGGCTGCTGGATCCGTTGCTGCGCAGCATCACCGCGCGGCAGCGGGCCGAACGCGACCGCCGTGACGGGCACGGCCGCCGGTGAGCGACTGGAGCGACGACTACGCGGTGTACTTCGCCGTCAGCATCGACGACGAGAGCCTCGGCGCCTTCGACAGCTGCGAGGGCCTGGGCGCGGAGGTCGTCGTCGAGGAGCGGGCCGAGGGCGGCAACAACGGCTGGGTCTGGCAGCTGCCGACCGGGGTGCGGTACTCCAACGTGCGGCTGTCCCGCCCGGTCACGCCGGACAGCGCGAAGCTGGCCCGGTGGTTCACCGGCGCGCCCGGCGGCGTGCGGCGGGCCACCGCGGTCATCGAGGCGCGCAGCGCGTCGGGGGCGGTCGTCGCCCGCTGGGCGCTGCGCGACGTGCTGCCGGTGCGCTGGAGCGGCCCGCGGCTGGACCCGGAGCGCGCCGCCGTCATCACCGAGACCGTGGAGCTCGCCCACCACGGCTTCATCGGCTCCTGGGCAGGCTGAGATGACCACGGCCGGAGGTGGGTGCGCGTGACGACGCCCGTCAGCCTGAGCACCGTCCACTCCGGACACCCGTCGGCCGCGGCGCCCGCCGGTCTGCAACGGGCCTACCTGGAGCTGCGTGAGCCGGCGCCGGGCGGGACCCCCGGCGCGCCCGGCGACGCGGTGCTCGGCGTCATCGAGTTCCAGTTCAACCCGACCGAGCTGATCGTCACCAAGCACACCCGGTGGCGCCGCGACCCGCAGCGCGACGCCCGGCGCAGCGGACCGCCGCAGTTCACCGGCGCCGAGCCGAGCCGCCTGCAGGTCGAGATGTTCTTCGACGCCACCGACACGATGGACGACCGGGTCGTCGCGGCCGTCGAGCGGCTCTTCGAGTGCTGCGTGCCGACCGAGCGCAGCCGCGCGGGCCGGCGCGGATCCCCGCCGTGGGTGCTGTTCCACTGGGGCGGCACGATGAGCTTCCCCGCGTATGTCAGCAGCGTCACCGCCAGGTACAGCCTCTTCACCCCGGACGGCACGCCGGTGCGCGCCACGTGCGCGGTCACCCTGGAGGAGCTGTCCACGGAGGCGCCGTCCGGGCTGCGGCGGGCCGCGCCACCGGGCGAGCGCGTCCACGTCGTCGCCGCCGGCGACACGCTCACGTCGGTGGCGTTCGAGGCGTACGGCGACCCGGCGGCCTGGCGGCGCATCGCCGAGGCCAGCGGGATCGACGACCCGCTGCGACTCACGCCCGGCACGCGGCTGGTGATCCCCGGTCCGCGGGGCGGTGCGCCGTGACGTTCCTGATCGAGGTCGACGGGGTCGCGCTGCCCGACGACGTGGCGGCGATGCTGACGTACGCACGGGTCGACGACGACACCGGCCTGCCGGCGATGTTCACCCTCCGGTTCGGCGACCCGCAGCAGGCCGCGCTCGACAAGGCCGGTCTGCGCATCGGCGCCGAGGTTTCCGTCCGCGTCCCGGTGCCGGGGCGGCCCGCCCGCACGCTCACCGACGGTGAGGTGACCTCCGTCGAGCGCGAGTTCGGGCCGGGCGGCACGACCACCGAGGTGCGCGGGCTGGACGCCACCCACCGGCTGCAGGGCGCCCGGCGGGTCGTCGCGTACCTGGGCATGAGCGTGTCGGAGATCGTCGCCGCGATCGCCGCGCGGGCCGGGCTGCGCGCCGTGCCGGTCGCCGAGACCGGCGCCGCCGCCCGCGCCGCCTGGGACGGCCAGCTCAGCCAGGACGACGTCACCGACTGGGAGTTCCTGCTGCGGCTCGGCGACCTGTTCGGCGCGCGCCCGGCGGTCGTGGCCGGTGCGCTGCACTTCGCCCCCGCGGACGACGGCGCCGAGCCGCTGCCGCTCGCGGCCCGGTCGCTGCTGGCGCTGCGGGCCACCCGCAGCCGCCCGGCGGCCGGTGCCGTGGCCGCGCACGCGTGGGACCTGACGACGAAGCGCGCCGTGCAGGCGACGGAGCCGGTGCCGGGCACCGCCGGCGGCGTCGAGCAGCGGGTCGGCGGCGTCGCGCACCGGCCCGACCTGGTGCGCGTGGCGGCGGAGGCGGCCGCGGCCCGCGCCGCCGCGGCCGTCGAGCTGGAAGGCCTCGCCGAGGGCGACCCGGCGCTGCGGCCCGGCGTCGCGGTCGAGCTCGTCGACGCGGGCGAGCCGTTCGAGGGCCGGCACGTGCTGACCGGCGTGCGGCACACGTTCGACGCGCAGGCCGGCTACACGACCGCCTTCACCGTCGCCCGCCCCACCCCGGCACCGCGGCCGCCCGGCCCGGTGCGCGGCCTGGTCCCGGCGGTCGTCGGCGACGTGCGCGACCCGCTCGGCCTGGGCCGGGTCCGGCTGATCCTGCCGTGGCTCGCGCCCGGCTACACCACCGGCTGGGCGCGCACCGTGCAGCCGGGCGCCGGCCCGGGCCGCGGCGCGCTGGTCCTGCCGGAGGTCGGCGACGAGGTCCTCGCCGGGTTCGCGGGCGACGACCTCGACGCGCCGTACGTCGTCGGCGGCCTGCACAACGGCGCCGATCCCGTGCCGCAGCTGTCGCGGGAGCCGGTCGACCCGGTGAGCGGCGCCGTCGCGGTCCGCGGGTTCGTGTCCCGGCACGGCCACCGCGTCGAGCTGATCGAGGACGGCGGGGTGCTGATCGCCACCGCCGGCGGCGCCGCGACGGTGCGCCTGGACAGCGTCACCGGCGCCGTCCACGTCAGCGGCCGTGGCGTGACCCTCGACGCCGGCGCCGGCGACCTGACCCTGCGCGGCCGGCGGGTCAGCGTCGAGGCGGACGCGGACGCCGAGATCACCGCGAACGGGCAGGCCGTCGTGCGCGCGGCCGTCATCAGGCTCAACTGACCACCGGAAGGAGAGGGGCGATGCGTCCCGCGGCAAGGATGGGTGACCCCACCGGGCACCCCGGCGTGCTCGTGGGCGGGGCACCGACCGTCCTCATCGGCGGCGCGCCCGCCGCCCGCCAGGGCGACCTGCACGTGTGCTCGTTCCCGCCGCCGGCGGTGCACCCGCCGTCCCCGGTGGCGACCGGCGCGCCCACGGTGCTCATCGGGGGCCTGCCGGCGGCCCGGTCGGGCGACATCACGGCATGCGGCGCGCCGATCGTGACTGGTTGCCCGACCGTCCTGATCGGCGGGTGAGGGCCGTGCACGCGGGGCAGCAGGGCCACGTCGGCGCCGGATGGGCGTTCCCGGCCGGCCTCGACGCGCTCGGCACGGTCGCGCTCGCCGGCGGCGACCGGCAGATCGAGCAGAGCATCCGGCTCATCCTCGGCACCGCGCCCGGCGAGCGGCCGATGCGCCCCGACTTCGGCTGCGCGCTGCACGAGCTCGTGTTCGCGCCCGCCGACGCGTCGACCGCCGGCCGGGCCGCGTACGAGGTGCGCCGCAGCATCGAACGCTGGGAGCCGCGGATCGCGCTGCACGACGTGACCGTCGGCTTCGAGCAGGCCGAGGCCGGCATGTTGACGATCACGCTGCGGTACACGGTGGTGGGCGAGCGCGACCCGCAGGCCGTGGCCGTGCCGTTCCAGTTGTTCCCCGCCGACGCGCCGGACCCCGCCGCGGCGGCGCCCGAACCGGAGGGCCGCTGATGCCCACGCCCGCACCCAACCTCGACGACCGCGACTTCCAGAGCCTGCTGGACGACGCGCTGCGGCACGTCCGCGCCCGCTGCCCCGAGTGGACGGCCACCCAGCCGTCCGACCCGGGCGTCACGCTGCTGGAGGCCGTGGCGACCCTCGTCGACCAGCTGATCTACCGGCTCAACCGGGTGCCGGAGCTGCACGAGCGGCGGCTGCTGGAGCTCATCGGGATCGTCCCGTACCCCGCTCAGGCGGCGCGGACCGAGGTGACGTTCCTGCTGTCGGCGCCGCAGCGGCAGCCCGTGCGGGTCCCGACCGGCACGCAGGTCACCGCGGTGCGCACCGGCGACGAGCGGCCGCCGGTCTTCACCACGACCCGCGAGGGCGTGGTCCTACCGGCGGCGCTGGCCTACGTCCTGACCGCCGCCGGCGGCCCGCTCAGCGACCGGACGGCCGAGCTGACCAGCGGGGTCGGCGTGGCTGCCTTCGGCGACCCTGCGCGGCCCGACGACGCGCTCTACTTCGGGCTCGCGGCCCCGGCCGCGAACGCGGCGCTGCTGCTGCAGCTCCGGTTCGACGCCCCCGGGTACGGCATCGACCCCAACCGGCCGCCGATCGTGTGGGAGGCGTCCACCGACGAGGGCTGGCTCGCGTGCGACGTGGAGGCCGACGGCACCGGTGGGCTCACCCGGGACGGCGACGTGCTGCTGCACGTGCCGACGAAGCACCGCGACCGGGTCCTGATCGACCGCCGCGCAAGCTGGCTGCGGGCCCGCCTCCTCGGCCACGAGACCGGTTACGTCAATCCGCCGGTGATCCGCGCCTGCTCCGCCGTCGCGGTCGGGGTGACCGTGACCGCCGCGCACGCCGACGTCATGGACCCCGAATCCCTCGGTGTCTGCGAGGGCCGGCCCGGCCAGCGGTTCCGGCTCGAACGCGGCCCGGTCGTGGCGGGCTCGGGCGTGATCGAGGTCGACGAGGGCGACGGATGGCAGGCGTGGCCGGAGGTCGCCACGTTCGCCGACCTGGACGCCGAGCAGCGGGCGGTGCGCGTCGAGCACGACGAGGTGGTGTTCGGCCCGGCGATCCGCCAGTCGGACGGGTCGATGCGGCAGTTCGGCGCCGTCCCGCGGCGGGGCGCGGTGGTCCGCGCCGCCGGGCACCGCCGTGGCGGGGGTCGCCGCGGCAACGTCGCCGCCGGCACGCTGACCGTCCTGCGCGACGCGATCCCGTTCGTCAGCCGGGTGACGAACCGCCGGCCGGCCGCCGGTGGCGTGCCCGCGGAGAGCGTCGCCGAGGCCGCAGCGCGGACGCAGATCCACCTGCGGACCAGGGGACGCGCCGTCACCGCAGAGGACTACGAGGTGCTCACCCGGGAGGCCGCGCCGGAGATCGCCCGGGTCCGGTGCATCGGCGACGAACAGGGTCTGGTGCACGTCGTCGTTGTGCCGGCGGTCACTGCCGGCACCACGCCGCGGCTCGACGACATGCGGGTCGACCGCGACATCACGCAGCGGATCGCGGAGTACCTGAACCAGCGCCGCTGCATCGGCGCCCGGGTCACCATCGAGTCGGCCAGCTACGTGGGTGTCACGGTTGTCGCGGCGATCCGGGCGCTGCCCGCGACGGATGTGGAGCTGCTGCATGCGGCGGCGGTCGCGGCGCTGGAGCGCTACCTGGACCCGCTGTGCGGCGGACCCGCCGGCACGGGCTGGCCCTTCGGCCGGGCCGTCGGCCACGGCGAGCTGTTCGCGCTGCTGCAGCCGCTGCCCGGCGTGGACACCGTGGACCATCTGGCCCTGCACGCCGCCGACGTGCTCACCGGCGAGCGGCTGGCGGCGCAGGACCGGGTCGACGTGCCGCGCAACGCGCTGGTGCTGTCCTTCGCCCACCAGGTGCGGGTGGTCGTGTGACATCGCCGGGCTCGCCGCATCCCGTGGCCGCCTTCCTGCCGGCGGTCCTCGCCGAGGACCGGTTCGTGGCGGGCGTCGCCCACGGCATCGACGACCTCCTCGCGCCGGTTCTGCTGAGCATCGACACCCTGGCCGAGTACCTGGACCCGCGGCTCGCGCCGGACGACTTCGTGGACTGGCTCGGCTCCTGGCTCGGGATCGTGCGCGACCCGGCGGTTCCGGCCGAGCGGCGCCGGGAGCTGCTTGCGAACGCCGTCGACCTGTACGGGTGGCGGGGCACTGTGTGGGGTCTCGAACGGTTCCTCGCCCTCGCGACCGGCGGCCGGGTGGAGGTGCACGACAACGGCGGCTGCGTCATCGAGGAGGAGGCGGTCGGTCAGTGGTCGGGCCCGGTGCGGGTCCGCGTGTTCGTGCCGGCGTCGGCGGGCCTGGACACCGCCTGGTACGAGCGGGTCGTGAGCGACCAGGTGCCGGCACACCTGCGGGCGGCGGTCGTGATCGAGATCGTCGGCGAGTGGTAGCGGGGCCAGGCGTCGATGCGTCGTAGCCGTGCTGTTCGTGCCCACCGCGACGCGGCCTCAGCGGATCGGGGTGGCGTCGAGGGAGGCGAGGACGTGGGCGTACTCGCGCCTGGCCCGGGCCGCCGCCGCGAGGTTGCCCAGCTGCCGGTAGCCGTCCACGACGAGCCGCCAGCCGGCGTCGCAGTACCGGTCGATCTGCACGCAGCGCTCGGCCGCGGCGACCGCGTCGGCGGTCTCACCCGCGGCCAGCAGCGCCGTCGCCAGCTCCGTGGCGGCCTCCGCGGCGCGCCGGCGCAGCACCTCCCGCTCGTGCACCACCCACTCCGCCGGGCCGTCCTCCGGCAGCAGCTCACCGCCGTAGGCGAACAGCGCCTCGTGCAGCGCCGCCGCCCTGGCGTGGCCGTCACCGGCGACGGCCGCCCTGCGCGCCTCGCGCAGCGCCGCGGCGAAGCTGCCGATGTCGCTGTAGCCGCCGGGCGGCAGCGTCAGCTCGTACGCGTCGCCGTCGCGGGACAGCAGCCGCGGCTCCGGCGGCAGGACCGCCCGCAGGCTGGACAGCGTGACGTGCAGGCTCCGCGTCGCCGAGGCGGTGGCGACGCCGGGCCACAGCGCCTCCAGCATCGTCTCCCGGTGCAGCGGCCGGCCGGCGTGCATCGCGAGGAGCCGCAGCGCGACCCGGGTCCGCGGCTTCACCCCGGCGAGGTCGAGCTCCCGGCCGTGCAGCCGCAGCTGGAACCCGCCGAGGCAGTACACCTCGACCGGCGGTGCCTGAGCAGCCGTGGCGGGGTCGCCGCCGGGCCGCTCCCCGAGCCACCGCAGCACCGCCGCGGCCGGCAGCCCAGCCTCGACCACCCGCGCGATCCCGGCGCCCTCCTGCCCTCCGCCGCCGCGCCCGGCCCGGCCCGTCTCGCGCCCGCCACGCCCGGCGGCGCCGGCCGCGTCGGAGCTGCCGCGCGTGGCGACACGCTTGTCGGTGCCGGCCCTGGCTGGGTTGTGACCGCTGCGGCCGGCGTTCTGATCATCGGCACCGGCTCCTGCGGGGCTGTGACCGCCGCGCTCGCCGTGGCGGCCCCCATCGTTCTGGTACGCCGGGGTGCTGCCAGTGGCGGTGGCGCGGGAGGCGGCCGCCCTCGCCGCCGCGGCCG
>NZ_JBEXUD010000103.1:0-7381 GCF_040614215.1 Dactylosporangium sp. NPDC006015 | reverse complement strand
AGTCCTGCCGCCACGAGCTACTCGACCGCACCCCGATCTGGAACGAACGCCACCTACGCCACGCTCCGCACCAGTACGAGCAGTACTACAACACCTACCGAGCCCACCAAGCCATGACGCAAGCCGCACCCCTACGAACTGTCCCCACGCCGATCACGGATCGACGACGAATCGCCCACCTCGACATACGCCGACGAGACCGCCTCGGCGGTGTCCTTCACGAGTATCAACATGCGGCTTGAGCTGCACGGACGAGGCCTTTCGGCAGGCGCACAGCTCCCCAAGGCCGCGCAGGTCGTCGCCGTCCTCGACACTCTCGCCGCGCGACGCCTCACCGTGGGCTCACCTCAAACCGCTGGGAGCGTACTGTGGCCGATTCAGGTGGGCGCCGGGCCGGGCATGCTGGTCTCGTGGTGAAAATTGTTTGCCGAATGCCCCGTGCCCTGCTCTGAAACTGTCAAGCTTGAATGGCGCCACTCGGCGCCAGGTACCGGGTTTGTGATGGAACAGGAAACGATCACATGGCTGGGCAAAGTGTCGTTTGTTGATCGCCCGACGAAGACGTCCGCGTCGCGCGGCGCCGCCACGCCCCGACGAGTGGCACGGATTCCGGTAGTCCGCCACAACCGCGGGATCGCCCGTGGCGCATTCGGCGATCCCGCAGGCCGAGATGTTCGAGGGCCGCGTGACGGCGACGGCCGCCGTCACGGTTCGCGCCGGTGCCACCGTCGCCGAACTGCTGGTCCGCGACCCTATGCATTTCCGGTCCGCGGCCAGGGCGACGCCCTCGCCTACGGCGACCTGCTGCTGGTCGGCAACGGGCAGCGCACCGACCGGCGCATGCACGCCGTTGCGTACGGTCAGCACCGCTGATACGACCCCGACCTGGCTGCGGCGGAGGCGTCCGCTGCGCCGCGCTGATACTCGACAAGTCACTCCAGGGGAGGTCGAAGTGATCAGTAGGAAGCGCGCGCCGGTGCCCGGCGCCAGTCAGCTGCAGTCAGCCGCACGCCGTGTGCTCTCCTGGCTGCCCAGTCACACGCGAGGCGATCCGCCGGTGGCGCTGGTGTACCGGGGGCCGGCGTCGCTGCCCGGCTGCCCAGAGGCTGTAGCAGCGCTGCTCCAATCCAGCCGGTGGGGCTTCGACGTCCGCCACGTCGGCCCCGACGAGAACTTGCCGATCTCCGCCGAGGCCCTGGCTGGCGCGGTCCTGTACGCGCAGCCCGGCGGGGGCACCCTCGCCCACGGCTACCGGCAGCTGCGCCGCCACCGCGACGAGATCCGCTCATTCGTGGGCAACGGCGGCAGATATCTCGGGTTCTGTCTCGGCGGCTACCTCGCCGGCGCCACCCCCGGCTTCGACCTGCTCCCCGGGGACACCGACCAGTACATCGCCTCGCCCGCCGCCACCATCGCATCGAAAGACAACACCATCGTCGAGGTTGTGTGGCGGGGCCGGCGGCGCACGCTGTTCTTCCAAGACGGCCCATACTTCTGGCTACGGCCCGGCAGCGACGCAACCATCGTCGCCACCTATCCCAACGGCACCGCCGCCGCCTTGGTCGCCGGCTTCGGGCTCGGCCGAGTCGGCGTCGTCGGCCCCCACCCCGAGGCCACCGACGACTGGTACACCGATGCCGGGCTGGCTGTCGACCGGCTCGGCATCGACCTCGGCCTCGACCTGGTGGACGCGGTGATGCGGTCGTGACACAGCTCGCCCACTCCTTCAGGCCGGTTGACACCACGCCACGTCCATCACCGGGGCAGACATCCCGCAACCCGGACCGTCGACAGCGTCCCGGGTCGATGCCTTTGGCGCTCACCCGACGTGGTCATCGTTGTTTTCCGACCAGGCCACCTGGATCATCCCGGAATGGGCACCGCGCCGGCAAGCATTTCCAATGCCGGCAGGCCTGCCATGCTATCCAATAGGCTCATTTCCAGATTCCGAAGATCTCCAGATGATCCACCTGGGGACGGCCACCGTCACCATCATCGACACGGCCACGATCCGATCAATCCAACCCGTCACAAATTTGATAAGCATCCCAGTGCCCACATTTCGGGTGAACCACATTGATGTAATTTTCTATGATCGGATTTCTTGCAATATATTCACCGGCATGGTTCCGATGGGGTTTCCCGCCCCAAGCCAGTTGATCAAGGCATACCAGCCTTCGTCGACCCGATAGGAGCAAGCCGTGCCCGCGTACCCCTCCATCGTCAGACGCGCGTTCGCCGCCGCAATGATCACGCTACTTGCGGTGCTCTTCGGAGCGATTTCCGCCCAGACCTCGGCGGCCGCCCAGCCGGTCGCCCCGGGCAGCAGCTTGTACGAAACCGTATCCGCCGCGATCATGCAGCGGGCGCAACAAAGCCAGTTGCAGGCAACCGCCGCCGGGCGGCAATCGCGGGTCGACGTCCAACGTCGAGCCGGCGACTGGGCCTTCGGCAGCGCGGTTCTGACCGCACCCGCGAAGCCCGACCAGTACCCGATGGGGTGGATGTTTCTCGCCCACCGCACCGGTACTGGCTGGCAGGCAATCCTCGACGGCACCGCGCAATTCAGCGCTCTGGCCAGTCAAGCGCCGGCAGCCATCGTGTCCGCTCGGGAGCGCCAAGTGCTGGGGCCGGCCGCCGCCACGATAATGTCCACGGCGGACACCACATACAACACCGGGTTGCGCCTGCCCTTCGCGATCGGCCAGTCCTGGAGACTCACCGGCGGCCCGCACGGTTGGAACGGCTCCGACACCCCATACAGCTCAATAGACCTGAATGGTGGTGACTTCCGCGTGCTGGCCCCCGGCAGCGGCACCGCATACCTGATGTGCGACGGGAACAGCTCGGGCCAGTACGGCGGCTGGGTGCGTGTCTACCACGGCAGTGGCTACACCACCGACCATTATCACCTGTGGGCGCCTGTCAACTACAACGGCGGCTCCGTCAGCGAAGGGGCATTCCTCGGCTACACCGGCACCGACGTGTCCTGTGGCGGTTCCGCCCCCTATCGGCACGTCCATTGGTCCATCCTCAACGGCAGCACCCGAGTGTCGTGGAACACGCGATCTGCCGGTAATTGGGTGTTCATCAGTGGGCCGGCGCCGTACGCCGGCTACGCGCTGCACGGCAGCACGAAGGTCGATGCCGGGGGGCAGCACACGGACGCCGGTGGAGCGCTGTACAACTATGGCGCCCTCAACTTCAACCAGGGCATCGTCGACGCCAACGACGATACGTACATCAACAAGCGCTCAGGACCCGGCACCGGATACGCCATCGTCGGTTCCGTTACCGACGGCACCACCGTCACCATCTCCTGCTGGCGCAACGGCACGAACCTCACCGGCCGTTGGGGCCCCACCGCGGTTTGGGACAAGCTGACCGACGGCACCTGGGTCAGCGACGCGTACGTCTACACCGGAGCGGACACCATCGGGCCGAACTGTTAGGCGGTACAAGGTGGTCCGGACCGGCGTCAATACCGGTCCGGACCATTTGGTTCAGTCGCCCAGTTCGGTTGATATGCGGTACGCGCGGATGATGGTTTGTTCGACCTTGGTGCCGTTGGCGTCGATGGAGGTGGCTCGCAGGGATACAAACCCATCGCGGTTGGGGTGTTGCAGCGTCTCGATGGTCTGGTCGCCGGCTCGCTGGAGCGGGGCCGGTTGCCAGCTGCCGCCGTCGTCGTAGGAGACCTCGACGGTGAGCGTGGTGGGCGCGGTGGCGGTCGAGCCTGGCAGTGGTGTGACGGTGACTGGAACGGCGTACCTGCCGGTCGCGCGTGCGGTGTTGAGCGCGTTGAGCTTGAGGCTGAAGCGGATCACCGAGAGGGGCAGGGCGGTTCGCGTGGTGGTGTACGCGGAGCGGAAGGTCCACGCGACGCTGGTGCAGGTGGACAGCGTGCCGGGGGCGCCGCGGTCGGCCTCGATCTGCAGTCGATAGGTTCCCTCGCCCGCCGGGACGCTGAACTGCACGACGCCCTCGGCCTCCGAGCCGGGGATCTCGACGCCGTCACGGGTCAGCGTGGTCCGCGCGTCCGCCGTGTAGGACCTGCCGAAACGGCCGGCGCCGTCACCGTACAGGCCCACCAAGGGCCAGATCAGGTCCCTGTCGCGGTACGGCGGGTTCCTGGGGCTGAAGGACGGGCCGAAGACGCCGCGGTTCCACCGTTGGGCGTCATGCTGCCCGGGCTGGTAGACGGTGGGTGCGGAGACGATGTAGGCGACCCCTGGGCCTTCCATGATTTCATCCTGCCAACGCAGCCTGCCCTCGGTGGAGTAGTGCACGGTGCGGGTGAACGGCGCGTGGAACGGCACGCCGTAGTTGAAAGCGGGCCCCTCGCCGTCGGGTGACGAGGCGATCCCACCGTCACGCCAGGGTGGAATCGTCGCGTTGACGTATGGCGAGGTCAGAACGCCGGTGGCCTGGCTGCCGTAGTCGGCGCGCACGGTGGCCAGATCCCGGCTGGTGACCTGCCGGTTGAACCCGGTGATCATCTGACCCTTGCTGACCCAGGTCAAATTGTAGATCTCGGGGCTGTCGGTGATCGTGCCGTCCGGGCCTGGGCGGGCCCAGACGCTGTTCACGACGGAGGTGACGAAGGGCTCGCTGACCTGCGGACCGATCCGCGCGCGGTGCACATGCCGGCAAAGGATGCGCCGACCACGGAATCCTTCACGCCGGAGCTGCCCTGGTGGCTGATCGTGGTGACCTCGGCCCACACCGAGATCGCCGATCGGTCCGGGATCCCAACGCGGATCGGTTTGCCGAGCCGGGCGTCCAGGTTCACCTGTTGCGAGGCGTTGAGGTCGACCTTCGGTTGGTTGAGCATCGTCGTGTCCTCCGCGCCGACGATCATGCTGTCGATGATGTAGCGGCCTTTCGGCAGTCGCAGCGTGACGGTGCTGTCGCCGCCCCAGAACTGGCGGATGTCCCAGAGTGCGAGCTCGGCATCCGCTGGGATCACCGCGGTGGAGTAGACGTTGCTGGGCGTGCCGTCGCGGCCGGTGTGTACGAGAGTGAGGTCGTAGCTCTCCACTTCCCGGGCGACGGCGAGCGGGGATCGCACCTGAACGCCGCCGCCGGTGGCGGTGAGGTAGCCGGTGAACGCGTCGTCCTCGGTGCCCACCCGGGTGTCCGCGGTGACGGTGGCCCTGCCGCCCGACGGCACCGTGAGGGGGTTGCGGGAGAGGGTGAACATCCCCGCTGGTGCGGGACGGCCCGCCGGCCCGGTCGCGGTGACCGCGAGGTTCAGGGTGATGTCGTCCGGGCCGGCGTTGGTGTAGGTCAGCTCGGTGGTGATGGGCTGGTCGTCGCCGTGTGGCCAGCGTTGCTCGCCGAAGCTGAGGTCGGCCGGTGTGGCGAAGACGGGTTGGGTGATGGCGTGGGCCAGGTCCAGCCGGCCGGCACCCTGAGCGAAGACACCCAGCGAGGGATTAGGCTGCGCCGAGCCCATCAACGCGGCCTTCAGCTGCTCCGGAGACCATTGCGGGTGTCGCTGCTTGAGTACCGCGGCGGCCCCGGCCACGTGCGGGGTCGCCATCGATGTGCCCGACTGCGTTACGTACGGCTGGCCGGGCTCGCCGAATCCGGCGTCCTTGCCACGCGCGGCGGTGATGTCCACGTCGGGCGCGGTCAGGTCGGGCTTGATCGACTGGTCACCGGTGCGCGGGCCGCGGCTGGAGAAGTCAGCGAGCTGGTCGGTCTTGGTTCCCGACCCTGGTCACCAGCAGCCGGCCGGGTGGTTGCAGCAGGGTGGGCACCTGATCGAAGAAGGCCTGCACGCAATCGAGGGCGGTGTGTGCCCGCAACGGACCACCCAGAGCCATGATCCAAAGGGGCGAGACACCTTGACTCTTTCAGGCGCAACGTCAAGGTGTCTGATCACTGGCCCGCGCGAAGGCAGACACGGAAGCGCAAGCCAGTGACCAGCAAGAACACGCCCGGATTCCAGATCGTTTGGAACCGAACAAGCCGAGTCAAGGGGTTCAGTAGCGACATGCTTGACCCGACATTCAAATCAAAGAATGAAAGAGGGCTTCTGCAGGTAGCCTGACCTGCGGAAACCCTCTACTTGTCGGGACGGCGGGATTCGAACCCACGACCCCTTGACCCCCAGTCGTTGGAGGCCCCAGCGACGTGCTCAAGCACGTTCTCCCAGGTCACCGAAAGCATAAGCCGGCCGAGTAAAAGGGGTCCAACAGATCACCTCATCGTGACGACCATACGTGCGACCGCCGGACCTGCCGGGCCAGTCCACCTGCCCAGATCAGGACGCAATGAGCTCGGCGATGCGCAGAGTGGCCTGGCGGCGCCGGGCGGCGCTGACCCGCGTGTAGTAGCGCATGAGGTGCCGGGGTCATGCCCGAGAGTTCGGCGACCTCGTGAATGCCGTACTCGTCATCGAGCAAGCTCGAGACCAGCAGATGCCGGACCTGATGCGGTCCGATCGGGCGGACCCCGGCACGTGCGGCGAGTCGGTTGAATCGGCTGGTGACATTGTCCGGCCGCAGCGGTTGACCAGTACGGCCGGTGAACATGTACCGCGACCCCGTCGGTGTCTTCGGGTGCGCCTTCGCGGTGCTCAACGTCGTGAGGGTCGCCGGGTCCAGCAGCAGGGTGCGGGTGCCGTTGTGGGACTTGGGCGGCTTCTCCCGCACCTGGCTCGTCGGGTCCTCGACGATTCGCTGCCGGCACACCTTGAGACTGCCCTGCTCCGGCTCCAGATCACGCCACATCAGCCCACACAGCTCGCCGCGGCGCAGCCCCGTCGTCAGCAGCAGCCGCCACAACGGATAGAGCCGATCACCCCGAACATGCTCGAGGAAGCGTCGAGCTTCGGCCAAGGTCCACACCGGTCGATTGGTGCGATGAGGCTGGCGAGGTCGTCGGCGGCTCGGCGACGACGCCCTGCGTTGACGCGGGAGTAATAGCGCATCAACGTCGCGGGGGCATGGCCCAGGCGTTCGGCGACTTCCGGGATGCCGTATCCGTGGCTGAGCGAGCGGCAGGCCCTGTATCCATCACCGTGCGTCGTCGAGTTCACAAAACGGCACCGACGGCAGCCTCTGCTCGTTCGTCCTCGACGTGGCGCCAGGACCTTGCCTGCCCGTGGTGCTCCGCGGTCGGGGAGCTGGGCCGAGAACAGGTCTGACCGCCGGCGCCGTGCCCCTGGGCGGACAGGGCGCCCGGCACTGCAGTCACGGTGATGGCCGGAGTGCATGCCAGGGCTCCGGCGAACGCCGGTCGCTGCCGAGGAGGGCCAGCGCGACCTGAACAGCGCGGATGCGATGGAACCTCCAGGGGCGGGACTCGGTCCGTCACTTGACGGCTCCTTGCATCAGCGCCTTGACGAAGTTGCGCTGGAAGATCAGGAAGA
>NZ_JBEXUD010000102.1:0-8429 GCF_040614215.1 Dactylosporangium sp. NPDC006015 | reverse complement strand
CGGCGAGCGGCGCCACCCCGGCGTGCGTGAGGCGGACCGCCGCGGCCAGGTCGGCGGCGGCCAGGTCCTTGAGCAGGTAGCCGCCGGCGCCGGCCCGGAGCGCCCGCGTCACGTACTCGTCGTCGTCGAACGTCGTGAGCATCACGACCCGGCAGCCCGGGAGCCGCTCGCACAGCTCCCGGGTGGCCTCGACACCGTCCATGACCGGCATGCGGACGTCCATCAGCACCACGTCCGGCGCGGCGTCGAGGGCCTTCGCGACCGCCTCGGCGCCGTCGGCGGCGGTGCCGACGACGTCGATCCCCGGCTGGATGCCCAGCAGCGACGCGATGCCGTCGCGGACCAGCTGCTGGTCGTCGACGACGAGGACCCGGACCGCCGTCATGCCGCCGGCACCGTCACGGTGAGGGTGACCCCGGGCCCGCCGCCGGCGCGCTTCGTGGCCGCGCCGCCGCCGCTGTACGTGGTTGCCACGCCGCCGTTGCCGTGCCCGGTTGTCGTGGTGCCGCCGCCGTCGCCGTCGCCGTCGCCGCCGTGCTCGGTGGCCGTGGGGCCGTCCTCGCCGCTGCGGCCGTTGTCCGTGTCTCCGCCGGCGCGGCCGGTGCCCGTGTCTCCGCCGCTGCGGCCGGTGGCCGCGCTGCTGTTGCGGTGCTCGGTGGCCGCGGGGCCGCCGTCGCCGCTGCGGTGGGTCGCCGCGTCTGCGGTGGCGCGGCCGGTGTCCGTGCCTCCGCCGGTGCCTGCGACTTCGCCGGTGTCCGCGTCTCGGCTGGTGTGGCCGGTGGTGACGGCGACGCTGCCGCCGACCGCGGCCAGCCGCTCCCGCATGCCCCGCAGCCCGAAGCCCTCGGCCGCGCCGGCCGCGAAGCCGTGGCCATCGTCGGCGACGACCAGCCGCGCCGTGCCGCCGCCGAACGTCGCCCGGACCGTGACCCGGCCGGCGCCCGCGTGCCGGCGGGCGTTCGTCACGCCTTCCTGCGCCGCCCGGAACACCGCGATCCGCGCCGCCAGCGGCAGGTCCGGCTCGTCGCCGAGGACCGCCACGTCCACCCCTTCGCCGGCGAGGTCGGCCAGCGCGCCGGTCAGCGAGAACGGCGCCGACAACGCCCGTACCGCGCCGCGCACCTCGTGCAGGGCGCGTGCCGCCGAGTCGCGCGCCGCCCGTACCGACTGATCGGCCGCCACCGGATCCCGCTCCCGGAACGCCGCCGCCTTCTCCAGCTGGATGCTGACCGCGGTCAGGTGGTGTCCGAGGCTGTCGTGCAGGTCCCGGGCGACCCGTCCGCGCTCCGCCGCCGCGGACAGCTCCGCGACCTCGTCGAGCGCCAGCCGCAGCCTCGCCCGCGAGTCGGACTCGCCGACCGCGGCCGCCGCCATCGCGACCGCCAGGCACATGCCGACGGCCAGCATCAGCACGTCCCTGACGCGTTCGCCGTCGGTGTACCAGTGGGGGTCGGCGACGCTCAGCCACCCGACGGGCACCGCCACGCCCGCCGCCGCGAGCGTGACCGCGACCTTCCTTCCGTAGGCGAAGTACGCGGCGAACGGCACCAGCAGGAACAGTAGGTTGGACAGCCCGTCGCCGTCGAGCGCCGCGACCAGCACGAACATCGCGGTCCTGGCGGTCAGGAACACCGCCGCCGGCGCCGCGACGCGGCGCTCGACCAGCTCCAGGCCGGCGAGCGCCCCGATCGCGGCGACGAGCGCGGCGGCCTGCGCGACGCCGCCGGCCCTGACCTGATGGTGCAGACCGGCGGCGAGGACCGCGCCGTACACGACGAACGGCAGCCACGGCGGGCGCATCATGCGATTCAGGCTACTGTCCGCCGGAGGCCGGCAGCACGGACAGTGCCAGCCATCCGATCGACGCCGCGGCCAGCACGTGTACCAGGCTCGTCCCCGGCGTGTCCGGCAGCGGTGCGAGGGCCGCGAGCAGCGTCAGTGACACGCCGTAACCCGCCGCGGGCAGCCTCGGGAAACCGCCGGAGCGCAGCATCGAGACGCTGAAGAGGATCGTGCCGGCGACGAACACCACGGCACTGATCAGCAGCGCCGTGCCGAACGGTCCGTCCCGCAGCGTGTCCACAGTGGACTCGTCGAGGTGGAACAGGACCAGGTTGAGCGCGAACGCGACGCCGGTGAACAGCCCGAGCCCGAGCACGTTCACCGCGTAGGCGGCCGCCCCGAACCTGCCGGCGGTGGCGCGATGGTGCAGGTAGAGGGCGGTGACGGCGGGCGCGGAGAGCGCGGTGCCGAGCCCGAGGACGAAGCTCGTCGCCGACGTCTCGCCGGTGAACGCCTCCACCGCGCCCGGCACGCCGATCGACAGCCCGAGCAGGACGCCGCTGGCGGCGCCGAACCGTTGCAACCACGTGAGATCCATGCCGTGGACCGTATTGTCGCGGGCGGCACGCGGGGGAGTGCCGGACGGCCAAGGTTCCGGCTGCCGTTCGTCATGTGCCGGGCCGCCGGGGCGCACGGAACACGTGCACCCCGGCGGACGGTGGAGCGTGCGGTCAGTGGCAGGAACCGGTGCCGCTGTCGCTGTAGGACTGGCCGGCGACGGGGACGAACTGCCAGTCGTACGTGTTGGCGTGGAGCGTGAACTTGAGGACGCCGTAGGCGGAGCTGTTACGGGCCTCGCTGTTGGGCTGGATGGTGCCGAAGGCGTAGTGGCTGGCGCCACCCATGCCGGCGACCCAGGTGCGCAGGCCGCGGGCGTTGTCCAGGGCGCCGCTCGGGTTCATCGGGGCGAAGCGCTCGTAGACGTGGTTGTGGCCCCACAGCACGACGTCGGCGTTGTAGTCGTACAGCGCCTGGTAGAGCGGGCGCGTCGAGGTCGACGGGGCGTGGTTGGAGCTGGACGTGAAGAGCGGGTGGTGCCAGTACGCCAGGGTGCACGGCTTGCTGCTGGCCGCGAGGTCCGAGCGCAGCCACTGCTCCTGCGCCGAGCCCGCGGACATGCTGATGTTCGAGTTCAGCGACACGATGTGCCAGTTGCCGAGGTCGAACGAGTAGTAGCCACGGCCGGACGGGCCGGCGACGGAGCCGAAGTAGCTGTAGTACGCCGAGGCGCCCGACGTGACGTAGTCGTGGTTGCCGGGGGAGGGCCGGGTGCGGGCCTTGAACCGGCCCCACGTCGGCTCGTAGTACGAGTTGAACTCGCTCGCCGTGCCGCTGTCGTACACGTTGTCGCCCAGCGTGTAGACGGTGCCCGGGATGTTGTCGATCAGCGCCGCGGTGGCGCTGTCGCCCGAGCCGGAGTTGGCGATGTCGCCGGCGCCCACGAACACGGGGTCGCCCGAGGGCGGCGTGGTCGTGCCGGTGGTGATGACCAGCTGTGGGGCGTCGGCGCCGCTCTCGCGCGAGTCGTAGTAGGCGCCGTCGGAGTTGCTGGAGCTGCCGCCGATGCTGAACGTGCCGTTGCCGGTCACCAGCGCCTTGACGTCGACCTCGTACCAGCCGTCCTTGGTGACGGCACCGATGGTGCCCAGGGTGGCGCCGTCGATCGCGGGCTGGTTGTTCCAGGTCGTGCCCGTCTCGGACCACGTCGTGTTGCTCATGGCCTTGAACGTGCCGCCGGCGGGGCTGCCGTCGTTGCCGCTGATGGTGCGCAGGCGCAGCTTGGCGGCGGTGACCGTGCCGCTGACGCCCGACACCGTGAACCGCAGGAAGACGCGGCGCACCGGCGAGTTGTCCACGACGATCTGCGTCGCCGTGCCGTAGTTGGTGGACGCGGTGTCGCTCTGGACGTACGTGTCGGCGACGGGCGTGAACGTGGCCGTGGCGGCCGACGCGGGGGTCGCGGCGGCCACGACGACGGTGGCGGTGGCGGCGACCAGCGCCGCGACCGTCGCCATCGTCACCTGTGGGCGGGTGAGACGGATGCCCATCCAGAAACCCTTCTCTGGGCGTGTGCAGAAGCGCAAGGAACATAGGGACGCCGATGGGCCGCACCGGTACCGTAAGGTAAACATATAACGAAATACTTCGATGCAAAGTCCCGTTCATGTGCTGCACACCGGCCCGCCGTTTCCGGGGCGTTGCGGGAAGATCCGCCGCCGTCGGACGATGGCGCACCGTTGCCCGCAGGAGCCGCAGGAGAGGGAGACCACCGGGGTGTACCTGTCGACCGTGACCAGCCCGGTCACCGCGCCGCCTGGCGGTGACCCGCGCCGCCGCCGGATCGCGCTCGTCAGCGGCAACGTCGTCGCCCTCGGCACGGTCAGCCTCATCACCGACGTGTCCGCCGAGATGGTCACCGCGGTCCTGCCCCTGTACCTCGTGCTGGGCCTGCACGTCAGCCCGCTCGCCTACGGCGTCGTGGACGGCGTCTACACCGGCGCGACCGCGGTCCTGCGCCTCGCCGGCGGGTTCGTCGCCGACCGGTTCCGCTCCCGCAAGCTGGTCGCCGGCTTCGGGTACACGCTGTCGGCCGTCGCCAAGCTCGGCCTGCTCCTCGCCGGCCGGTCGGTGCCGGCGATCGGCGCCGTCATCGCCGTCGACCGTCTCGGCAAGGGCGTGCGGACCGCACCCCGCGACGCGCTGATCACCGAGTCGACGCCGCCGGAGGCGCTGGGGCGGGCGTTCGGCGTACACCGGACGATGGACAGCATCGGGGCGTTCCTCGGCCCGCTCGTCGCGCTCGCCGTCCTGGCCGCCGCCGGCGAGTCCTACGACGCGGTCTTCGTGACCAGCTTCTGCATCGCGGCGCTCGCGGTCGTCGTGCTGGCCCTGTTCGTCCGCGAACGACCGGCGGCAGCGCCCGAGCCCGCGACAGCGCTCGAACCCGCGGCGGAGCTCGAACCCGCGGCGGAGCTCGAACCCGCGGCGGAGCTCGAACCCGCGGCGGCGCCCGAGTCCGCGGCGGACAAGGTGTCGCTGAAGGCCGCGTTCGGGTTGCTGCGCGACGCGCCCGTCAGGCGGCTCGCTGCGGCCTCCTGCCTGCTCGGGCTCGCCACGATCGGCGACGGTTTCGTGTACCTGATGCTGCAACGCCGCGAGGAGCTCAGCCTCGTGTGGTTCCCGATGCTGGCGGTCGGCACGAGCCTGGCGTACCTGCTGCTCGCCGCGCCGCTGGGCATCCTCGCCGACCGGATCGGCCGGCTGCCGGTGGTCCTCGGCGGCTACACGGCGCTGGGCCTGGCCTACCTGCTGCTCTTCGGCCCGGTCGGCGGGTGGCCGCTGCTCGTGCTGACCCTGGCGCTGCACGGGCTGTTCTACGCCGCCACCGACGGGGTCCTCATCGCCCTCGCCGGGCCGGTGCTGCCGGCGCGGCTGCGCACCACCGGCATCGCGGTCGTCCAGACGGGACAGGCGCTCGCATACCTGGTGTCGTCCGTCCTCTTCGGACTCGCGTGGCAGGCGTGGGGCCCGCAGGCCGCCAGCCGGGCCGCGGCCGCCGGTGTGGCGGTGGTCGTGGTCGCGACACTGCTGCTGCTGAGGAAACGAGGACCGGTGCGATGACACAGCTGTCGAACAAGGCGCGGATCGGTGTGCTCGCCGCCGCCGTCGTCGTGCTCGCGGGCGTCGCGGCGGGCTACACGGCACTCGCCGCCGACCGCGCCGAGCCCGCGGCCGCGACCGGGCCCGGGCGGGACGCCGCCGTCACGCTCACACCGGGGCCGCGCCTGCTCACGATCACCGACCGGCACCTCGCGACCGTGGCCGCCGCGGACCCCACCGGTCCGCGGACCGTGTCCACAGTGGAGTGCCTGCGGGTGTACGCGGCCGCCGGCACGGGCGTGTGCCTGCGACCGCAGACCGCGTGGGCCTACGAGGTGGTCGTCCTCGACGCCGACCTGCACCCCCGGCAGACCGTGGCCGTGCCCGGCCTGCCCAACCGCGCCAGGGTCTCGCCGTCGGGCCGGTTCGTGGCGTGGACCGTCTTCGTCGGCGGCGACTCCTACACCAGCAGCGGGTTCTCCACCCGCACCGGCATCCTCGACACCAGGACGGGCACGACCATCAGCTCGCTCGAGGAGCTCACCGTCATCCACGAGGGCAAGCCCTACCGCAACGTCGACGTGAACTTCTGGGGCGTGACGTTCGCCGCCGACGACAACCGGTTCTACGCCACGATGTCGACGGCCGGCCGCCGGTACCTCGTCCGTGGGGACCTCGCCGCCCGCACCGTCGAAACCCTGCGCGACAACGTCGAGTGCCCCTCGCTGTCGCCGGACGGCACCCGGATCGCGTTCAAGCAGGCGATCGACGCCGACCCGCAGCGCGGCTGGCGGCTGTCGGTGCTCGACCTCGCCACCATGCGGGTGACGCAGACCGCGGAGCAGGCGAGCGTCGACGACCAGGCGGCCTGGCTGGACGGGTCCACCCTCGGGTACACGCTGCGCCAGGACGACGGCCGCCCCGACGTCTGGTCGGTGCCCGCCGACGGCACGGGCGCGCCCCGCCTGCTGATTCCGGGCGCGGAGTCGCCGGCGCCGCTGGCTGTCTGAATCCCTGTCACCGCGTGGGTGGCCGGAGTGTCGCCAAGCGGACCGGGTGCGGCGCCGCCCCGCCGGGCGCCTCACTGTGTGCCGGGTCCGCACGGCCGACTCCACCCCGGTCGGCCAGTACGACTGCCACGGCGGCGCCGACCAGAAGTGGTGGTGGTCCTGACCCTGCCGGTACGGTCGCGGCGTGAGAACGCGCAGCGCCGTGGCAGCGCTGGTGGCCGGGGTGTTGATCGGGGGCGCCCCGGCGCCGGCACAGGCTGAGACCGTCCGCGAGCAGCAGTGGTGGCTCGGCGCGCTCGGCATGGCGAAGGCCCAGCAGGTCAGCAAGGGCGAGGGCGTCGTCGTCGCGGTGATCGACACCGGCGTCGACGGCGCCCAGCCGGACCTGTCCGGCGCGCTGCTGCCCGGCGCCGGCACCAACGGCGTGGCGAGCGAGAAGGGCTGGGACGACCCCGACGGCCACGGCACCCAGATGGCGACGGTCCTGGCGGGCCGCGGCGGCGACGGGGCGAACCATGTGCTCGGCATCGCCCCGAAGGCCAAGGTCCTGCCGATCGCGATCCCGATCGGCAACAGGGCGGCCGGCGCGCCCGCGGGCACGCTCGCCGAGCCGATCCGCTACGCCGCCGACCACGGCGCGAAGATCATCAACATGTCGTTCACGCTCACCGACGACGAGCTGAAGCAGCCGGAGCTGGACGCCATCGCGTACGCCCGCGCCAAGGGAGCCGTCCTCGTCGCCGCCGGCGGCAACCGCCCCCAGGGCGACGACCACGTGCCACTCCCGGCCCGCTACCCCGGCGTCATCACCGTCGCCGGCACGACCCGCACCGGCGGGCTGTGGGACGGCTCGATCGCCGACCCGACCGTCGACATCGCCGCGCCGGCGCAGGACATCATCGGCGCCGCCCCGAAGTCCCGCTACCCCTCCGGGTTCGCGATCGGCTCGGGCACGAGCGGCGCCGCCGCGATCGTCTCCGGCCTCCTCGCGCTGATCTGGTCCAGGCACCCCGAGCTGGACGCGGCCAACGTCGTCAACCGCCTCTTCGCCACCGCCCGCGACAAGGGCGCCCCGGGCCGCGACGACAGCTTCGGCCACGGGCTGATCGACCCGTACGCGGCCCTGACCGCCACCGTCCCACCGGTCACCGCCGACCCGCTCGGCCCGACCGCGTCGCCGTCCCCGCCGGCGCCGCCCACCACCCACGCGCCGCCGCCGCGGGCTTCCGGCGACGGCCCGGGCACTCCCGCGATCCGCGCCGCGGTCGTCGGCGGCGGATCGCTCCTGCTGGCGCTCCTGCTCGTCTTCGGCGTCGCCCGCCCGCTGCTGCGCGGCCCACGCCGGCGCCGCTGACCCACCTTCGCGGCGCCGAGGCCGTCGCTGTGGCGCCGAGGCCGCCGTCGCCGAGGTCGAGGCGGAGTGGGCGGCCCACCTGGGCACCCGCCGGATGGCCCAGCTCCGTGCGATCCTCGTCGGCCTGCGGGGGATCACCGATCCGTGCGCGTGACGCCGCCCGCGTCAGCCGGTCGTGGTGGTCTTCGTCGTCGTGGCGGTCGGGGCGCCGTCGTCGCAGGTGACGGACATCCGGATCGTGACGTTGCCGCGCTTGAAGGCGACCTCCGCCGTGCCCGCCGGGCCGCCGTTGAAGGTCGTGACCTTGTAGCCGTCCGCCGGGTCGGGGGACGTCAGCCGCACGCGCCCGGCGCCGTCGCAGGTGGCGGTGACCGTGCCACCGGCGGAGGTGAGGGTCTCCGAGCGCGGCGGGTCCGAGGTCGGGGGCGGGGATGGCGGCTCGGTCGTGGGCGCCGGGCCGGTGATGTCGGCACCGCCGGAGGAGCCCGCCGGGGCAGGTCCCGGCCCGCCGTGGCGGCCGCGACGGGCCTCGCGGCCACGGGCGCCCCCAGGTCCGGCGGCACCGGCGTTCCGGGCGGCGGCGCCGGCACCCCGGGCGGCGGCACCCATGGCGGCGGCACCCA
>NZ_JBEXUD010000101.1:0-9162 GCF_040614215.1 Dactylosporangium sp. NPDC006015 | reverse complement strand
GTCCTCGTCGACGACCCGACGAAGCGGACCGTGGCCGGCGGGCTGGGCGCGTTCCAGGGCCAGTACGGCACCGACATCGTGCTGCTCTGCGCCGGTTCCCTGCTGATCATCCTGCCCTCGCTGGCGATCTTCCTGATCTTCCAGCGCAACTTCGTCAAGGCGCTGATGCAAGGAGCCGTCAAGTGACGGACCGAGTCCCGCCCCTGGAGGTTCCATCGCATCTGGCCGACCGACTGCTTCAACGACCCGGCAGGCCAAGCCGCCGCGGCCGTCGCCGCCTACGAAGCCGCCCTCGCTGCCGACTCCCAACCCAGGACCACAGTGATCGAGGAGAACTCGCCGACGGCGGATCTGTTGCCGGCCGAGCACCTCATGGACGCCGGTTACCCTTCCAACACGAACCTGCTGGCCTGCCGCACCGAGTACCAGGTCCGCCTGATCGCCCCGATGCGCGGCGACTCCTCCCGCCACGCCCGCACCAACAGCCCTACGCCCGAACCGCGTCCACCATCGACTTCGACCAGCAACGAGCGATCTGCCCGCGAGGCCACCACTCGGCCACCTGAAACCCCACCCGCCAAGACGGTCAGGACGTCATCGAGGTCAGCTTCCCCTCAGCGCCTGCATCATCTGCCCGGCCCGCACCGAGCGCACCCGCTCACAGCAGCGCCGACGACAGTTGACGCTACGACCCGCCACCTGTACGAATCCCTCCGCGACGCTGCGGGTGCCAACAAATCATCCGGCCAGGTTACGGACTTTGATCGGCAATCTCTGGCATGACCGCCGACCGCCTGCTCGCCGTCGGCGACAACCCCGAACGCATGACCAGTGAGGCCCCTTTGCCGCCCTCTGCGGCGTCAGCCCGATCGAAGCCTCATCCGGCAAGACACAGCGCCGCCGCCTCAACCGCGGCGGCGGCCGCCGCGCCAACTCAGCCCTCTACACCATCACCCTCGCCAGACTCCGCTGGGACCAACGCACCCGCGCCTACGTCGAACGACGCACCAGCGAAGGCAAAACCCGACGCGAAGCCATCCGCTGCCTGAAGCGCTACATCGCCCGCGAGCTCTACCAACTCATCACCCGACACCAGCCCCTCAACCCCTTGACATCCATAGGGGCATCAAGCTCGCCACGCGCTACCAGGCCACCGTCACCATCACCGCGATCAACGAATGGCTCTGACCCGACCTACCAAACACGTCTTAGGTCCACCACAAACCTACATCGAAGGACCACCGACATTCGCGAACGCGCCGGAAAGACTGAAGCCCGTCAACGAAACGAGAAGGGCTTCGAATCATGAACCAGGCAGTCGTGCGTCGCGTCACCGGGCTCTGCGGGATCCTCACGGCGATCGCGCTCATCGTCGAGGTGCCCCTGTACTTCATCTACGACGGCCCGCCGCCGGACTGGAACGTGCTGACGCGCATCCTCATCGGGATCCTCGCGTTCGTCGCGTTCACAGGCCTCGTCACCGGCCTGCGCGAACTGGTCCGCCGGGCCGCTCCCGATCACGAATGGGCGGCGTCGCTCGTATCGGCGGCAGGCCTGATGTACATCACGGTCACGCTCGTCTCCATGGGCCTCGAGGCCGGTGCAGTCATCGCCGCTGACACGGCCATCGACCCGACGATCGACGTGTCCGGCACGTACATCCTGTATGGCACGATCGGCCGCACCACCCTGGCGCTGTTCCTGGCCGCGCTCGGCTCGCTCGTCCTGCGAACCGGCATCCTGCCCCGCTGGACTGGCGTCACCGCCGTGACGCTCGCCGTCGTCAGCGCCGCCTTCATCCCGTCCATCTACTTCGGCAACGACCCGGCGAACTTCTACGCCGCCAACGGTTGGGGGAGCACCGCCACCGTCGGCGCACTGCTGAGCTACTGGCTGCTCGCCTTCGGCATCAGCGTCACGCGCAGCGCGCGCCGGTAAGCCGGACACGCGGAGAACGACCGTTGCGCCAGCCGCAACGGTCGTCGCGTTCGTCGCCTGCGGCGGGCGGCACCGGCGGGGCTCCCGGCGTGCTCCGGCGGCGTCGGTCAGGCGTCGATGTTGCAGCGGCGCTCACCTTTCTACGAGTCCGTCGTCGGGCTCGACGCCGTCCATCGCGACGACGTCTCGGTCGCCCTGCGGTCCGTGCGACCAGACCGACGATTTGGTTGGCGGCTTGCCGACAGCGCGTCGCGTTGACCCGGGCGTAGTCGGTGCACAGAGTGCCGGCCACAAGGTTCGCTCATGCTGCGGCGTGCTCCACCAGGGCGGTCACTGCCGGATGCCACAGCCGGTCGATGGCGCCACGGAGCACCAGCCGCCGGGCCAGGACCGGCCGCAGCGGTACCAGCACCAGTCGCGGGTCGAGCATGGCGGCGGCGAGCCCGGGCACGATCGACACACCGATCCCGGCCCGAACCATCGCGAACAGGGTGCCCAGCTCCCGCACCTGGTGCGTCGGCGCGAACGGGACGCCGCTGCGGCGGTGCGCCTCGCGGACGTGCCGCTCGCAGCCGCCGCGCGAGAGCAGGAACGCGTCGTCCTGCAGATCGGCGACGCCGACGGCGTGCTCGCCGGCGAGGGGATGGTCGCGACGCAGTACCGCATGGAACGTATCCTCCGCGAGGACATGACCTGGTCCGGGTGGTGGGTCCACGACGACGGCCAGATCGACGGTGTGGTCGGCGAGCCATTCGGCGACCTCGTCGTCCTCACCCTCGAACAGTGCCACGTCGACGCCGGGCAGTTCGTCCCGCCAGCGGGCCAGCAGCCCCGGCATGAGGCCCTGGCACACCGTCGGTGGCGCGGCGAGCTTGATCGAGCCGGCCGGTCGGCCGTCACGCTGGGCGGCCAGCATCCCGATCGCCGCTGCGGCAACCACCGCCGCTCGGGCGTGCCCGGCGATCGCCGCACCGAAGGCGGTCGCACGAACCCCACCCTGCCGGATCAGCACCGGATGGCCGAGGGTCCGCTCGAGCGTGGCGATCGTGTGCGACACCGCTGACTGGCTGATGCCGAGCGTCGCCGCGGCGCCGCTGAAGCTGCCGTCGTCGAGGACCGCGACGAAGGCGCGGAGCTGTGCCAGATGCATGAGCACTCCTCATAGTGCACTGCGTGCCACTTGTTGGACTCATGATGTGGCGCGGACGCATGATCCGTCCATGCGCAACGTCCGCTGGCTGCCCTCATTCCTAGCGCTCTCCCTGATCTGGGGGTCTAGTTTCCTGTTCATCAAGGTCGCGGTCACCGCCGGCGTCGAGCCGGTGTGGCTCGCGTTCTGGCGCTGCGCCTTCGGAGCCATGGCCCTGGCGGTGTGCTGCCTGGTCCTGCGGGCGCCCCTGTCCCGGGACCCTGTCGTGTGGGGCCATGCCTTCGTCGTCGCCGCGCTGCTCAATGCCGTGCCGTTCGCGCTGTTCGCGTACGGGCAGACGCAGATCACCACCGTGCTCGCCGGCGTGTTCAACGCCACGACCCCGCTGACGACGTTCGTCTTCGCGCTGGTCCTGGTCCCCGCGGAGCGGCCGACCGCCCGCCGCATGGTCGGCCTGGTCGCGGCGTTTGCGGGAGTGCTCGTCGTGCTCGGCGTCTGGGACGGGCTCGCCGGGGCACCGCTGCTCGGCACGCTCGCCTGCCTCGGCGGGACCCTCTGCTACGGCGCCGGGTTCGCGTACACGCGCCGATTCCTCTCCGGCCGGGCGGAGTCGGCAGCAACGCTGTCGGTGATGCAGATCGGCACCGCGACACTCCAGCTGGCGCTGGTAGCCCCGCTCGTCGGCGGCGCGCCCAGCTGGCCCGGCCCGCAGGCGGCCCTCGGGCTCGTGACGCTGGGGGCGGTCGGCACCGGCGTCGCCTACATCCTGAACCTGCGCATCATCCAGGCCGCCGGCCCGACCGTGGCGGCGTCCGTCACATATCTCGTCCCGCTATGGTCGACGCTGTTCGGCGCGGTCCTGCTCGGCGAGCCGGTCGGGCCCACGACACTCGCGGGCGCGGCCCTGGTGATCGGCGGCGCGATGCTGACGGCCGCACGGAGGGACACCCCATCCACGGTCGGCGCCGACCAGGAGGCCCCTCCTCACCACGTGCCACCTCCGACGCCCGCTCCCGCCACGTCCCCCGCACAGCCGTGACGGGTGCTGCTTCAGCAGTGTCGGTGATCTGCTCGATGGCGTCGATCTGTTCGATCAGGGCGGTCAGCGCGGCCAGGGCGGCCAGGTAGGCGCGGTCCGCCGACCGGGGAACGGGCCGTTCGATATCGAGGGGTGTCAGCAGATCGGCGATCACCGTGTTCTCGCCGCGTTTGCCGGGGACCTGGCGTTGGCCCAGGACCACCCCGTGGTCGTGAGTGACCGCTGCGACGAGGAACACCTGCCCGGCCGGGGTGCGGGTGCCGTGCAACAGCTTCCCGTCGATCGCGGCGGCGGGCAGCAACCCAGCCGGGGCCGGGTGGGTCACCGCTCGCGTGGCGGCGCGGCGTTGCTCACGCTCGACCGGCACGCGGCTGATCTACCCCTTGTGGAAGGCAAGCAGACCGCGTTCGACCATGACGTCGTCGTGCCGCTGGTGATCGCCGGCCCCAGCGTCCCTGCCGGCACGAGCCGCCCCCAGATCGTGCAGAACATCGACCTTGCCCCCACGTTCCAGCGCATCGGAGACGCGCCCGTCGCAGGCGACGTCAACGGCCGCAGCCTTCTCACCCTGCTCACCGGCGGACAGACCGCACCGCGGCGCACCGGCTCGCTCATTGAGCACCACGGCCCAGGCACCAGCGTCGACGACCCTGACGTGCAGGATGCCCGCAACGGCATGCCGACCACCTATGAGGCGCTGCGCACGGCGACCTACACCTACATCGAATACGACAACGGCGAGCGGCCGGACTTGTACGGATCCGCCATTCGTGATCATGGCTGGAGTTGTGCGGGCGGGATCCGAATCCCACCTGTCCGAGACCGTAGGTCGTGCGCTCGAACGCGGTCCCCGGCACGGTTGGGGTCGTCGCCCTCACTGAACGGAGCAAGCAGCCGCGCTGGTGGGGAGGCGGTGAACCTGCCGCCCTTGAACGCCAGCCAGCGCACCAGTTGTAGGCAGTCCTCGTCACTGAGCACGGGATCTTCGCCGACCTCGGGTACCTCGAAGGCGCCGCACCGGGCCGCAACCGCCACACCGAAGGCACCGCCCCATGAGGGCGGTGCCGAAAGATTCGGACCGCCGGCCACCTTCGGGATCTGGGCCAACGGCGTCAACGGCTCGGCAGGGTCATCGAGGCTGAGCGCGACGAGACGTTTTCGTCATCATCCCCGGAGGCTCGGCGACGATACGGCGAGCACGCCTCGGCGACAGCACGTCGGCCCCGCTCTCCGTCGGCGTCAGGAACAGGGTCATCGGCCACCTGCTTAACCGAGCGGGCCCGTACTTCGTGCTCGGCAGGCTGGCCGTCCCGCAGCAACGGAACTTCGCCGGGCGTGACACGCTCACGCTGGCCGACCGTGGTGGTGAGCAGAACGACGTAGTCCGGGTCGTAGGTACGCGCGGCCTGCAGCAGCGCTGGCGCTACTTCACCTTGCACATGCGGTATGAGGAGGAATCCTCGCCCGCCCCACAGGTGGGTCGCCGCGTGAATGGCCAGCTGCGCCCAGTAGTGCCACGCGCCGCCTCCATCGAAGACGATGGCGACGCGGGGTGCGGAAAGCCCGATCTGGGCAACGATCGGCGCGGGTGTGGGCATCCTGAACACCCTAAAAGACAGTGATCTACCGGCGGGCCGAGGCGGGCCGGACGACCCGAGCCGCCGCGGCGGTGGGAGATGCTGAGCCGGCTGGTCCGGCGCTGGTTCTGCGCTGGTCGGCCATTGGTCGGCCGTCGACTTCCAGGCACGACGAGCGCCGGGCGCCTGCGACAACCCCGCTCGTCGTGAGAATGATTCGTGTCTACAGTCCGACAGCTGCGTTCCCGCTCCCGTCTGATCGGTACATGATCGGCGCCGCGGCGACCGGCAGCGGCCGCTTGTCCCGGCCCACCGGGACGGTGGTCCCTTACCGCTCGGGACAGGCGCGTGGTGTCCTGCTCGGGCCAGGCCGGATGCCGTCGCCCCGGCCGAACCGGCCAGTGCCTGGCCCGGGAAGCGTCGTGAGACCGTTGGTGAGGAAGTTCTTTGAGACGTAGCTCAACCGGCCGGCGTTGGCTGGCCCTGGCCGTCGTCGCGACACTGGCGGCGAGTGGCTGCACCGACGACAGCGACCGCGACGACACAGCCGCACGCGGCGCCGTCGACCGCAAGTCCGTCGCCGCCGCCGCTGCCGGCCTGCCCGCCGAGCCGGCGGCCGCGGCGGAGCAGCTCGTCGCGACGATCACCAGCGACCTGGCCGGCGCCCCGGCCGCCACCGCCGAGCTGCTGCGGCGCTCGGGGTTCGCGATCGTGTCCGCGAAAGGGCCGGTCGTCGCCGCCCCGGACGAGGTGACGCTGCTGGACGCGCCGATCTACGCCGAGCTGGTCCCGCTGCTCGCCGAGGCGACGCGGGAGGGCGACAGGTACACGCCGGAGCAGTTCTCGGCGCTGCTGGTGGCCGTCGGGCTGACCGACAAGGCGCCGACCTTCGCGCAGCTCGCCACGGCGATCGGCGGCTGGGGCAAGCAGCCCGGCGACGGCGCGGTGTTCACGACCGCGGGCGCCGCCGTGCGCGCCCTCGCCGCCCAGCACCGCCAGGTGATCCATCCCGCCGCCGACCCGGCCGAGGTGTGGTTCGACCCGTTGCAGACGATCCTCCTGCTCAGCCACGCGACGAGTCGGTTCGCGCTGGTAGCCAAGGGTGCCAAGAACGGCGCGGCCGCGCCCGCGCCCGGCCTGTTCGACCGGCTGGTCGGCGGCGGCGTGGCCCACGCGGAGGACCCGAAGGGCGCGTGCGGCGAGTTCGCGGCCCTGTTCGCCGCCCCGGACGACCCGGTCATCAAGGCCAACAGCGACTTCCTGAAAGGGGAGCTCAAGGACCGGCTGGCCGGCGCGATTCTCGGCGAGGGCGCGAAGGAGATCTTCGACAAGGCCAACGAGGCGTGGGGCAAGGCCGGCGCCACGGCCAGCGCGATCATGCTGATGCTCGGCACCCGCATCGACCTCACCGCCGACAAGTCCGCGACGCACTTCAAGCACGCCCCGGGCAGCCGCGGCGAGCATGTGACGCTGACCGCCACCGCGATCTTCGACATCAAGGTCGCCCTGGAGAAGCTCGAATGCTACGCGCTCGCCGGCGTCGAGATGCCGAAGGCCGGGCCGATGGAGGGCCTGACGGTCCGCTGGTCCAGCCAGCAGCCGCAGGTCGGTACCATCCAGAAGGGCGGCGGCCAGCTCTTGCAGGCGGTGGCCGCGGACAGCGCCAAGATGACCCGTGGCGAGAAGACCGGCAAGGACGGCAAGTCCACCCTGGAGGTCAAGCCGCCGGTCGAGGACCCGCCGGGCGAGGGGCCGGAGCTGCGCGGCAAGGCGACGTTCATCGCGGCGCTGGACAAGGAGAGCTTCCCGTTCGAGCTCGGCGACACCTACGGCCTGCTCGGCAACCCGGTCGGCTACGGCATCGGCAAGACCTTCGACCTGCTCCGCGACGTCCTGGTCAAGGCCGGGCTGCCGAGCCAGACGATCACGATCGCGGTCACCTACCACGGCTCGGACATCCTCGTCGCCAAGGGCAGCAACTCCGTGAACCTGATCCTCGCGTCGATTCCCAAGGTGTACGTCGACCTGGTGAGCTGCACCGGCTTGGCCGGGCCGTTCAAGGGCAAGGGCGGCTACAGCGGGGTCGAGTACAGCGAGTTCGAGCAGCTCGCCGGCGCCGTCGCCGGGATTCCCGTCCCGAAGAGCATCGGCGGCCAGGAGAACTCGAACCTCAGCGTCCTGACCAACGACCGGTCCGGCCCCAACCCGTTCTTCATCATGACCGGCGAGGGCGGCAAGCAGTTCCTGGACGGGGTCCTCGACCTCAACCCGGACCGCTACCTGAACACCCGCGCCGAGATCCTCGACGACTGGCGGGTCGGCCGCCCGGTCGGCGAGGTGGAGATCCTCCTGGCCGGCAACTCGTTCCCGCTCAGCGACCTCACCTGGCCCGTCCTGCGGGTCACCGAGGACCCGCGCTGCCCGAAGGTGACGTATGAGTACGACAACCTCTGACCACCGCCGCAGGGTGTTCACCGGACTGCTCGCCACGGTCCTCGCCGGGGGCCTCGCCGCGTGCACCTCGGACCACAAGCCCGCGCCGCGGCCGACGACCGGGGCGGGCGCGAACCCGCCGGGGGCCGCGCTGCCGGCCGGCTTCGCCGGTCTCTACGTCACCCCCGAGGTGATCGCGGTACCGCTGCCCGGCGACGGGCTGCGCATGGTCACGGCGCAGCGGTGCGACCGCCTCGTGGACATGCTGGGCGCCGGCGAGTGGTACGTCGCCGACGAACTGCGCTACCCCAAGGAAGCGGCGGCCTCCCAGGAGGTCTTCAGCGGTCTCGGCCTGATGCCCGCCCTCCTGCTGCGGCGCGGCAACCGGCGGGTGTTCGCCACGATCGAGGGCGCCACGGACTGCACGGCGACCCTCACCACCCTGCCGGCGCAGGAGATCACGGTCAGCGGTGCCGGGATGCCCGGCACCCGCCCGGGCTGGGCGGCCACCACCCGGTGCTACCGCAGCGGCGGCGACCTCAGCGTGTCGTTCTACTTCGACACGGACGCACACGTCGGCGCCATCGGCACCGTCACCATCGCCGCCGACGGCAGCGTCTCCGACGAGGACCTGAGCATCACCGTCGTCCAGCACACCGGCGCCCTCATGAACACCCTGTCCGGCCTCGACTGGTCCGCCCCGAAACCGAAGAAAGGGGTGACCCTCAGCGAACTGACGGCGGAGGACGTCGACGGCGCGAAGGCGTCGATGACCGGCCCGGCCGAGCGGCCCGCGGGCACACTGACCCTGCCGGCCCTCAGCGACGACGCGGGCAAGCTGGGCGAGGTCAGCATCACCGTGCCGTTCGCCTGCGCGGAGGTCGGTACCCTCGGCGCCTGACGCGTGCTGTCTCACGGGCGTGGGGGGGGGGGGGGGGGGGGGCCCCCGGGGGGGCGGGTGGGGGGGGGGGGGGGGGCGGCCGCGGCGGCCGGCGGCGTGCCGCCGCGCCGCCCAGCGCGCGACC
>NZ_JBEXUD010000100.1:0-10014 GCF_040614215.1 Dactylosporangium sp. NPDC006015 | reverse complement strand
TGGCCGAGCACGTAGGTCATGGTGACCTTCGAGCAGTCGATCGCCCCGTCCTCGGGGTCGGTGACCGTGACGCTCCACGGCACGCTGTCGCCGAACGAGACCAGCTGGCCGCTCGCCGGGGCGTTGACCACGACCGTCGGCGCGGTGTTGCCGACACTGATCAGCACGCTGGACGACCCGGTGGCGCCCTGCGGGTCGCGGACCGTCAGGGTGGCGTTGTAGGTGCCGTTGGTGGTGTAGGTCTTCGTCGGGTTCGCCACGGTCGAGGTAGTGCCGTCGCCGAACGCCCACGAGTAGGTCAGCGCCCCGCCTTCCGGGTCACTGCTGCCGGCGGAGGAGAAGTTCACCGTCAGCGGCGCCGCACCCGAGGTGACGCTGGCGCCGGCGACGGCGGTCGGGGCACGGTTGCCGCCGGTGCCGACGTAGTCGAAGCGGTAGAGCGCGGAATTCGCGTCGCCGTTGCCGAAGCCGGCGCCGTAGTCCAGGACGTACAGCGCGCCGTCCGGGCCGAACTGCAGGTCCATGACCTGCTTGCCGACCCAGGGGAAGTTGTCGATCGTGCCCCGTGAGCCGTCGGCGTTGACAGTGATCGGCTTGATCCAGCCGCGGCCGAATTCGCCCGCGAAGAACATGCCGTCCAATGAGGGCGGGAACTTCGTACTCGACGGGTTCGACGCGTCGTAGCGGTACACAGGGCCCGCCATCGGCGACTCGGAGCCGCTGCCGAACTCGCTCGGGCTGCCGGAGTCGCCGGCGTACTTGATCCACGCCGCCCGGGCCGGCGGCAGGGTCTGCAGGCCGGTGTTGCGGAACGAGTTGTTCGTCGGCCCGCCGGCGCAGTTGAACTTGTTGCCGGTGCTGTTCGTGGCGAAGTTCCACTCGTTGTACGTCTCGCTGGTGGTGTTGCTGCCCGTGCAGTACGGCCAGCCGTAGTTGCCGGGCGACGTGACCCGGTTGAACTCCACCTGCCCGGACGGGCCCCGCGTGGAGCTGGTCGACCCGGCGTCCGGGCCGTAGTCGCCGACGTAGACGACGCCGGTCGCCTTGTCGACGCTCATCCGGAACGGGTTGCGGAAGCCCATCGCGTAGATCTCGGCCCGGGTGTTCGCCGTCCCCGGCGCGAACAGGTTCCCGGACGGGATGCTGTACGTGCCGTTGGCGTTCACCTTGATCCGCAGGATCTTGCCCCGCAGATCGTTGGTGTTCCCCGCCGAACGCTGCGCGTCGTAGGCCGGGTTGCGGTTCGTCCGCTCATCGAGGGGCGAGTAGCCCGCGGAGTCGAACGGGTTGGAGTCGTCGCCGGTCGACAGGTACAGGTTGCCGGCCGCGTCGAAGTCGATGTCGCCGCCGACGTGGCAGCAGATGCCACGGTTCGCGGGCACGTCCAGGATGTTGACCTGGCTGCTCATGTTGACGGTGAAGTCCGCGTTGAGGGTGAACCGCGACAGGCGGTTGACCCCGGTCCACGTCGCCCAGGTCGCGTCCGTGCCGGTGGCCGGCGCATCGCCCGACGGCGTGTTCAGCGGCGGCGCGTGGTACAGGTAGATGTAGCGGTTCGTGGCGAAGTCGGGGTCGGCCGCGACGCCCTGCAGGCCCTCCTCGTCGTGGGTGTAGACGGGGATGTTGGCGATCACGCTCGTGGTGCCGTTGGCGTCGGTGCGCCGCAGCGTGCCGTTCCTGGCGGTGTGCAGGACCGAGCGGTCGGGCAGCACCGAGATGGTCAGCGGCTCGCCGACCTCGGCGAGCCCTTTGGCGAGGGTCACCTGCTGGAAGTCGGCCGCGTTGATGGCCGCTGACGCCGGTGCCGCGGTGCCGGCGACCGCCGTGAAAGTTCCACCGGCGAGCGCGAGCATCACCGCCGCCGCGCGGCTTCGGTATCGGGGTGTTCGGTTCATGAACCCTCCTGACAGTGCGGGTCAGATGGGCGCGCGCCGCCGCGCCGAGTGCCGTGCATCGATGCGGTCACGCCGGACGGTCGAGGGGGTGCACGATCCGACCGCCATCGATGCATCGAGCACGTTACATGATTGACGACATACGTCATATGTTTGTGTCACAGCGCTGGATTCGATCGCCACCCGCCTGCCCGATCCCACGGTTGACTCCATACGTCATACGAGTTACGTTTTCGCGGTCCATGAGCTCGGCTGTCCGCCACACCGGATGGAGTTCGATGCAAGCCGTCGTCTACCGCAGCGTCAACGGCGTCACGCAGCCCGTGGACGGCGGCTGGCCCGGCCGATGAACCACAGCGCACCGCGGGCACCAGGGCAGATCGTCGACGCCCACCACCACCTGTGGGTCCGCGCCCGCCACCCCCAGCCGTGGATCAGCGCCGCGACCATGAAGACGATCGACGCCGATTTCACCGTCACGGACCTCGCCCCGCTGGCCGCCGAGGCGGGCGTCACCCAGACCGTTGTCGTGCAGAGCATCTCCTCGCAGGTGCAGACCTCGGACCTGCTGCGCCAGGCGCGCACGACCGACCTCGTCGGCGGCGTCGTCGGCTGGGTCGACCTGACGGCGCGCAACGTCGCCGACCGCATCGCCCGGCTGCGGGCCGGCGAGGGCGGGGACCGGCTCGTCGGCATCCGCCACCTCGTGCAGGAGGAGCCCGACCCCGGCTTCCTGGACCGGCCGGACCTGCGCCGCGGCGTCGCGGCGGTCGGCGCGGCCGGCCTGGCGTTCGACCTGGTGATCCGCCGCCACCAGCTGCCCGCCGCCGCGCGGCTCGCCCGCGACCTGCCCGGCGTGGCGTTCGTCCTGGACCACCTCGGCAAACCCGCGCAGCCGTACTCCAGGCACGGCGGCTGGGCCCGGGACCTGCGCACGTTCGCCGGGCTGCCGAACACGACCGCGAAGCTGTCCGGCCTGGCGACCGAGGCCGACTGGGCCTCGTGGACACCGCACCAGCTGCGGCCCGCCGTCGAGCACGCGCTGGACGTGTTCGGCCCGTCCCGGCTCATGTTCGGCTCCGACTGGCCGGTCTGCCTGCTCGCCACGTCGTACCGGCGCTGGATCGAGACACTCGCACAGCTGCTGCAACCGCTGGACGCGGCCGACCAGGCGATGATCTGGAGCGGCACCGCCCGCCGCGTCTACCGGCTGCGGCCGCCGTGACCCGCAGGACGCTCCCGCGCCGGCCGGCGGTCGGCCTCACCCCACTGGGTCTCGGCGCCTCGCAGGGCGGCAACCTGTACCACGCGACCACCGACGAGACCTTCGCCGCGGCGGTCGACGCCGCCTGGGACGCCGGCATCCGGTACTTCGACACCGCGCCGCACTACGGGCTGGGACTGTCCGAACGGCGCCTCGGCGCCGCGCTGCGCACGAGGCCGCGCGACGACTACGTGATCTCCACGAAGGTCGGCCGGCTGCTCGTCCCGTCGCCGCGGACGGCGCACCTGCGCGACCCGGAAGGCTTCGACGTCGCCGCGACCCACCGGCGGCGGTGGGACTTCAGCCGCGACGGCGTGCGCCGCTCGCTGGAGGCGAGCCTCACCCGCACCGGCCTCGACCGCATCGACGTCGTCTACCTGCACGACCCGGACGGGCACTGGCGGCAGGCCGCGACCGAAGCGTTGCCCGCCCTGACCGAGCTGCGTGACCAGGGCGTCATCGGCGCCGTCGGGGCCGGGATGAACCAGTCGGCGATGCTCACCCGGTTCGTCCAGGAGACCGACGTCGACCTGGTGATGTGTGCCGGCCGGTACACCCTGCTCGAACAGGGCGCGCTGCGGGACCTGCTGCCCGCCGCGCAGCGTGCCGGGGTCGGTGTCGTGATCGCCGGGGTCTACAACTCCGGCCTGCTCGCCACGGACCGCCCGCCGGCGGACGCGACGTACGACTACCGGCAGGCGCCCGGCGAGCTCATCGACCGCGTGCGGCGCATCGCCGGGATCTGCGAGGCGCACGGCGTCACGCTGCCCGCGGCGGCGCTCGCGTTCGTCCGCGCGCACCCGGCCGTCACCGCGACGGTGGTCGGCCTGCGCAGCCGGGCGGAGGTCCGGCAGACCGTGGACCGCGCCGCGACCACCGTCCCCGACGCGCTCTGGGCCGCGCTGCGGGCCGCCGGTCTGCTCGAGGTGGCATGAAGGGTGGCCCCGCCGCGTCGGCGTCGCGGCGGGGCCGATCCGGGTCGCCCGGCTGGACGGTCAGCGGTAGCCGGCCGCGACGATGTTCGCCTGCACCGCGTTCTCGGTCGCGTCGGACGGGTAGCCCGCCACCATGGCGCCCTCGTAGAAGGTGCCGGCGCTCTGGTTGGCGCCGCCGCCGGGCTTGCAGCAGTCGCCGCCGCTGCCGAGCACGATGGCGCCCTGCTTCTTCATCGGGCTGTAGCCGTTGGGCAGGGTGCCGTCGTACAGGGTGTACAGGCTCCCGGCCTGGGCGTTGCTGCCCTTGATGGCGAAGCGGGACGTGCCGTTGTTCTTCAGCGTCGCGGTGACGAACTTGCTGGTGAACGCGCGCTGGTTTGGGTTCCAGGCGCTGCTGCCGCCGGGGAAGAGGCCCCACTCCAGGTCGGCCTGCACCCAGGGGCCGGAGCCGGAGCAGCCACCGAACCAGCAGCTGGTGCCGAAGTAGATCGCGTCCATGGCGCCGGCGGCATCGGCCTTGCGGGTCGTCTCGCTGTTGCCGTAGTCGAAGCAGCAGCCGCCGTTGACGTGGGTGCCGCTGGTCACCATGTACATGCCCTCGGGCGCGCTGCCGGTCGGCACGCCGGTCAGGTGCCCGTCGCGCCAGTAGCTGTTGCCGGGGTTGATGTAGAGCGAGTAGGCCTTGCCGCCGCCGACCGTCAGCGACTCCGTGGTGGCCCTCGCCGGGCTGCTCTGCGACGAGCCGGGCACGACGGCCGACCCCTGGTACCACAGGTCGTTGCCGCGCCCCGACTGGTCGTACAGGACCGTGATCACGCACGTGGTGCCGGCGCAGAAGGCGTCCTGGGCGGACGCGTTCGCGGTGCCGCCGGCCGTCACCACGCCGATGTCGCGGGTCGTGTTGTCCGAGGAGCGCCGCACCTGGTACAGGTTGCCGCTGTAGGCGCTGGACAGGGCCCGGACGGTGCTGTGCGCGGCGACGCACGGCGTGCCACCCGCGGCGTAGATGTCGCACGGCCCGCCGGTGCCGCCCTGCGGCGGGGACGAGAGCGTCCACTGCTGGTTGGACTGGCCGCCGCACGCGTACAGGATGATCTTCGTGCCGTTCGCGGTGCCGCGGCCCGTGGCGTCCAGGCAGAGCCCGGACTGCACGCCGGTGACGGAGCCGTTGGCGTTGACGTTCCACTGCTGGTTGGTCTGCCCGTTGCAGTCCCAGATGATGACGGGGGTGTTGTTGGCGGTGCCGCGGCCGCTGGCGTCGAGGCACTTGTTGCCGTACACGGTCAGCTGCCTGGCAGCGGTGTAGGTCCACCACTGGCCGGTCGCCCCGCCGCAGTCCCACAGCTGGACCTGGGTGCCGTTCGTGGTGCTGGAGCCCGGCACGTCGACGCAACGGCCGGAGCCCGCCCCGACGAGCTGCTGGGGTGTGTCGGCGGCCAGCGCGGCCCGGCTCACCGTCACCGCGGCGGCGCCGGCGAGCAGCAGCGTGACGACGACCGCCAGGACGGTCCCGCGACGGGTGGTGGGGTGTCCGGCCGGGCCGGCCGGCGCTGCGGCCATGGGTGGCATGGCGTCGTGGCGCGGGCCCATCAGCGCCGCGCCCGGCGTCGTGCGGCGGCCCTCGGGATGCGTTGCATGGTGCCCTCCTTCAGGTGTTCGTCCGGATGCCGGCGGGTGCGGCCCGGCCGTCCGATGTGGACGGCCGGACCGCGGCGCCGCCGGCGAGGTGGAGCCGTCAGGCCCGGATCCAGGTCTGGTTGCTGCCGCCGTTGCAGGTCCACAGCTGCACCGCGGTGCCGTTGGCGGTGCCGGCGCCGTTGACGTCCAGGCACAGCCCGGACCCGCCGGCGACGATCGAGCCGTCGGCGTTGACCCGCCACTGCTGCCCGGCGCCGCCGTTGCAGGTCCAGATCCGCGCCCGGGTGCCCTGGGTGGTGCCGGCCACGTCGAGGCACTTGTTGCCGTAGACGGTGAGCTGGTTGCTCGAGGTGAGCGTCCACTGCTGGTTCGCACCGCCGTTGCAGTCCCAGATCTGCACGACCGTGCCGTCGGCCTGGCCGGCACCGTTGACGTCCAGGCACCGGTTGGAGCCGGCGCCGCGGATCTCACCGGTCGACCCGCCCTGGGTGCCGACCGGGGTCACCGTGAGGTTGTCGAACTGCGCCGTGACGCCCTGGCCGGTGCCGTACCCGATCTGGCCGGCGACCCACGTCGAGTCCGACACCGAGCCGACGGTGGTGCCGTCGACGGACGCGCTCAGCGTGCTGCCGTTGAGCGTCAGCGACAGGGTGTGCCAGCGCCCGGTGCCCAGCGCCGCCGTGGTGCCGCTGGCGAGGGTCCGCCAGTTGCCGCTGGTGTTGTTGCTGCGGATCGACCAGGCGCCGGTGTCGGTGACCCGGAAGTAGTACCCGTTGAGGTTCTGCGGGCCCTGGTGGTCGTACGTGTTGCCGCGGCCGATGAGCTGCGCATACCCGGACTTCTCCAGCATGACGTCGGAGGAGACGGTGTAGTTGCGCCAGGTCAGGTCGCCCAGCAGCGCGAACGGCTCGGCGTGGCCGGACGTCCAGTAGATCGGCGCCTGCTCCGACATCTGCCGCACGCACCGCCCGGCGCGGCCGCCCCCGCAGGCGGCGACCTCGAACGAGCCCTGCTGGTCCATCAGGTACGTCGCCTCGCGGCCGACGGCGGCACCGTCGAAGGTGTCGCTGTACGGCAGCTTCAGGTTTCCCTGCGCGGGGCTGACCGCGGTGCCCTTGCCCTGCCCCGTGGTGGTGGTGACGCTGTACACGTAGCCGGGCTGGACGGTGAGAGAGAAGGCCCCGCCGGAGGGTGTGATGTCGGCGCCGCGCACGAATTGCTCGGCGGTGTTGCCGGACCGCACGTTGGTGGACCACACCCGCACCGTGCCGGTGGACAGGCCGCCGGTGACGGTGAAGTTCAGGGTCTGCGCCGCGCCGGCGTCCATCGTCTCAATGATCGTGCTGTAGTCGCTGCCGGTGGGCGGGCGCAGCGAGACGTAGCTGCCGTTGTTGCGGTTGCCGCCGATGTAGCCGCTGGAGCCGTCCAGGTAGCGCCAGCCGGGGGCGGTGAACTGGGTGGTCTGCGCCATCACCCACGCGTTCTTGCCGATCGAGTACGCACCGGACCACGGCTGCGACGCGACCGCCACGCCCGTGGTCGCCCACGGGATGTTCGGCGTGATGGCGGCGATGGCCGGCCAGTTGATGTAGCCGGTCATCCGCCCGTCGACGTAGCCCCGGTTGATGCCGCGGGCGAGCGCCTGCGCTCCGGCGTTGTAGTCGTCGGACCCGTTCTCGCTGGCCCACAGCGCCTTGCCGGTGGCCAGCGCGTTGCTGGAGCTGGGGCAGCTGCTCTGGGCGCTGCGGTATCCGCACACGTAGTGGCTGCCGAAGGTGGACACGGCGGCTGCGAAGGCGCTGTCGCGCAGTGCGTCGTCGGCGGCGGACCAGCCGAAGTCGTCGGACGCGACGATCTTCACGCCGCCGTAGCCGTGGGAGTTGAGCGCGGCGCGCAGGTTCTTGTACCAGGCGACGTTGTAGCCCTTCTCGTTCCAGCCGCCGAGGTAGTTGATCGTGAGCCCGTGCGTGCCCGCGCAGTCCAGCCACGCCAGGAGGTAGTCGATCGAGTCGGTGGACCAGAAGTTGCCGTTGCCGATCCAGCCGGGGGCGCCCCACGCCAGCCCGACCAGGCTGATGTTGGGGTTGCGGGCCTTGGCCTGCTCCATCAGCCACCACTCGTACCCGCGGTTGCAGTTCACGGCGCCGCGGGTGTGCTCGTGGCTGGGCTCGGCGCCGGACGTCGAGTTCGTGTCGCCGCCGATCTCCACCTTCAGGATCTGCATCGCCGCGCCGTACCCCGGCTTGAACAGGTAGTTCAGGATGTCGCTGCGCTGCGGCTCCGGATAGTCGATCAGCAGCCGGCTGTTGCCGCCGCCCCCGCTGACCGCGCCGATGCCGTCGAGCACCCGCCCGCCCGACGAGCCGTTGATCGTGACCGCGGTGGCCGCCTGCGCGGGGGTGCCTGGGGCGACCAGTGCGGCCGCCGCGGCCAGCAGCACCGCGGCGATCCTCGCCGCGCCGATCCTCGTTGCCATGGGTGTTCCTCCTCTGCTGTGGTCAGGGTGGCGCCGGCCGGGGCCGACGCCACCGGTGGACCGGTCAGGCGCGCAGGCTCCACCGCTGGTTGGCCTGGCCGTTGCAGGCCCACAGCTGGAGCTTCGTGCCGTTCGCCGTGCCGTTGGCGCTGGCGTCCAGGCACAGCCCGGACTGCACGCCGGTGATCGTGCCGTTGCTGTTGACGTTCCACTGCTGGTTGGCCTGGCCGTTGCAGTCCCAGATGACGACCGTGGTGCCGTTGGCGGTGCCCTGGCCGCTGGCGTCCAGGCACTTGCCGCCGTACACCGTCAGCTGGCGGCTCGCGGTGGCGGTGAAACGCTGGTTGGTGTTGCCGTGGCAGTCCCACAGCTGCAGCTGGGTGCCGTTCGTGGTGCTGCTGCCCGGCACGTCGAGGCAGCGGCCGGAGCCCGCGCCGACGACCGTGACGTTCGACTGTCCCGGCTGCTGGCTGCCCGACGGGCTGCTCGACGGGCTGCCGGGCGGCTGGGAGCTCGGCGTCGTGCCGCCGGCGAACGAGGCGATGAACTGCCATGCCTCCGTCTTGGTCCACGTCCTGGTGCCGTCCTCGCAGCCGGAGCAGCCGTCGACCGGGCCCGGGCCGTGGCCGCCGTCGAACGCCGCCCACCGCACCGGGTACCCGTCACGGCAGGAGTAGGCGGTCGTGATGTGCCGGCCGCTGCCGGGCGACGGCTCCGGCGCGTTCTGGGCGGCGCAGCCGTTGTTGCGCAGGAACGTGTCGCGCAGCTGGCGGCCCGAGGCGATGTTCAGGACGTTGTCGGAGATGCCGTGGATGCCGAAGTACCCGATCGGCTGGGTGCCGCCGCTGCAGCCGGACAGCTGCGCGCCGGAGTAGACCACGACCGCCCGGAACACGGTGGCCCGGCCGCAGGCGATGGCGTAGCTCATCCCGCCGCCGTAGCTGAACCCCATCGCGAACAGCTGGGTGGTGTCGACGCAGAGGTCGTTCTCGATCATCCGGACCATGTCGTCGGTGAACGTGATGTCCTGGCCGCCGCTGTTGGCCCAGCCGTTGCCGATGCCCTGCGGCGCGACGAGGATCGCGCTGTTGCCGGACTGCTGCTGCATCCCGTAGTACGACCACGAGCTGCCGCTGCTGCCGCCGGAGGCGACGTCGTTCATCGTGCCGCCGCGCCAGTGGTAGCCGAAGATCAGCCGGTACGGGCGGGTGTTGCTGTACCCGTCGGGGATGCGCAGGATGAAGCTGCGGCTCTGGCCGCCGCTCTGGATGGTGTAGCTGCCGCTGCGCAGCGTCGGGGTCTTGCCGCAGCCGGCCGTCGTGGCCGCCGATGCCGACGGCATGGTCATCGCCGTCACGGCCACGACTCCGGCGGCCACGACCGCCACGGCGCCGAGCGCCGCGAGCCAGCGGGGCTTGTGTCGGGTGCTCACAGGTGGGTCTCCTTCGGTCGGCGGCAGCGCTCCCGGTTGGCGGGAGAGGCGCTGCCTGCGCAGCCATGGCCGGGGCGGGGCGGCCGGTGCCTGCGTCGGGTGGGGTACCGAGGATCGAACCTCGGGCGAAACATAATTCGTATGATGTCTTCGGTCAAGAGATATGGCGTCTTCGATATCCGCCGGCCGTGTCCGCCGCCGAGGGCGTGCCCGATGCGTTGGTGGCACCGGACACGCCCGAGCGGTCGGGAACGCGGGCCGCCGCGACGGCCCGTACTCTCAGCGCTGCAGCGTCAGCACGCCCGGCCGCCACGGCAGCAGGTTGTAGTCGCCGCCCGCGCTGGGGTTCTTGCCCTGGTACAGGAACTGCAGGT
>NZ_JBEXUD010000099.1:0-11990 GCF_040614215.1 Dactylosporangium sp. NPDC006015 | reverse complement strand
TCCTCACCTCGTACGACGACGACGAGGCGCTCTTCGCCGCGATCATGGCCGGCGCGTCCGGGTACGTCCTCAAGCAGATCCACGGCACCGACCTCATCGACGGCATCCGCCGGGTCGCCGCAGGCCAGTCGCTGCTGGACCCGGCCGTCACCGCCCGGGTGCTGGAGCGCATCCGCAAGGGCCCGGAGCAGCCCGACGAGCTCAAGAACCTCACCGACCAGGAGCGCAAGATCCTGCTGCACGTGGCGGAAGGCCTGACCAACCGCGAGATCGCGGAGCGGATGTTCCTGGCGGAGAAGACGGTGAAGAACTACGTCTCCAGCCTGCTGGCGAAGCTCGGGCTGGAGCGGCGCACCCAGGCGGCGGTGCTGGCCTCGCGCCTGCTCGGCAAGCACTGACGGCAAGCACTGACGGCAAGCACTGGCCCAGACGGGTGCACCGGTGCGCCGCTACCGGAACGCACCGGTTTTCGGCTGCTGCCGCTGGGCGCCACTCCTTGACCGGACCGACTCGCCCTCCGCGCCGGCCGCCATGATCAGGAACCAGCCCACCAGCGCCGTCCAGAGACCGTCGACCAGGCCGAAGATCACCACTTCGACCAGCCCGGCGAGGATCAGCGTCACGCCCAGCGCGTGACCGACCCGGACGGCGGTCAGCGCGGCCCGCGCACGGTCGCCGTGCCACCACCACAGCGCGGCCCGCAGCACCCGGCCGCCGTCGAGCGGGGCACCGGGCAGCAGGTTGAAGACGGCGAGCACCAGGTTGATCGTCGTCAGCCAGAGCAGCACGACGACGACGGCGACCGGCCCGCCGGCGGCCGACAGCAGCACCGCGACGGACCCGAACCCCACCGCCGCCGCGACGCTCGTCAGCGGGCCGGCACCGGCCACCAGGAGGTCGGCCCGCGCGCTGGGCGGCTCGTCGCGGAACTCGGCCATGCCGCCGAGCAGCCAGAGCGTCAGCCGCTCGACCCGGATGCCGAAGTGCCGGCCCACCAGGGCGTGCGCGAGCTCGTGGGCGAGCAGCGACAGCAACATCAGCAGGGCACCGGCGGCGCCGAACAGCCAGGCGACCGGCCTGGGGGTGCCCGGCGCATCGGCCGGCAGGACGGCGGTGGCGAGGCTCCGCGCCAGCAGCACCATGATGACCAGCACCGACCAGTGGACGCCGATCGGGATTCCCGCGACGCGTCCGAGCCGCAGCGTCTGTTTCATGTCACACCTGCCCCCGGTGGACGGTGCCGCGGAGCGAGCGGGATGGGGCGGTTCCGCTGTTCCCCGGCACCTCAAGTCTCGCGCGCCGCGGCGCCGGAGCACGGCGGCGGAAGTCCCGGTGCCATCGGTCCTCGTGCCACCCGGGTCCGGGACTTTCGGCATGGTGCCGGTCGGGCCCTTCAGCCCTGCCCGGCCCGGCCGGCAGGCGGCAGGCTCGGCACCGTGCCGCCACGTCCGCGGCGGCGGAGAGGAACGTGCGCCCATGCGGGTTACGGGGACCGGCCACGCCGGCATGCTGATCGAGACACCGGCCGGCACCATCCTGTGCGACCCGTGGGTGAACCCGGCGTTCCTCGCCTCCTGGTTCCCGTTCCCCGACAACTCCGGTCTCGACTGGGACCGGCTCGGCCGCTGCGACTACCTCTACGTGTCGCACCTGCACCGGGACCACTTCGACGCGGAGCACCTGCGCCGGCACGTGTCGAAGTCGGCCACGGTACTGCTGCCCGAGTACCCGACCAGCGACCTGGAGGACGAGCTGCGGGCGCTCGGGTTCCGGTCGTTCCTGCGGACCCGCAGCGGCGAGCCGGTGGCCCTGGACGGCGGGCTCAACGTCATGATCCAGGCGCTCGTGTCGCCGACGGACGGCCCGATCGGCGACTCGTCGATCTGGGTCGAGCACGACGGCGTGCGGCTGCTCAACCAGAACGACGCCCGCCCCCGCGACCTGACCGAGTTCGCGCGGCTCGGTCGCGTGCACGCGCACCTGCTGCAGTTCTCCGGCGCCATCTGGTACCCGATGGTCTACGAGCTGCCCGCCGCCGCGAAGCGCGCCTTCGGCAAGCAGAAGCGGGAGCGCCAGTTCGACCGGACGATGCGGTACATCGAGGAGCTCGACGCCGGCTGGGTCTTCCCGATCGCCGGGCCGCCCTGCTTCCTCGACGACGAGCTGTGGGGCGTCAACGACCTGTTCGGCGACGAGGGCAACATCTTCCCCGACCAGCAGGACTTCATCGACCACTACGAGCGTCTCGGCCGCACCAACGGCGTGGTCCTGCTGCCCGGCAGCACGGCCACGATCACCCCGGACGCGTGCGAGGTCGGGCACCCGGTCGGGGACGTCCGCGCGTTCTTCGCCGGCAAGGCGGGCTACCTGCGCGACTACCAGCGGCGGCAGCGCCCGGTGATCGAGGCCGCCAGGGCGGCGTGGCCGCACCCGGAGGTCGACGTGCTCGCGGAGCTGGTCCGCCGGGTGCAGCCGCTGATGGCCGCGAGCGAGCACATCGCCGCCGGCATCGGCGGGCCGGTCCGCTTCGACCTGACCGACGACGCCGACGTCGTGGTGCAGAGCGTCGTCTTCGACTTCACGGCCCGCGAGGTGCGCGCCGCCGGTGACGAGCGGGCCCGGTACCGCTTCCGCACCCGCCGCGGCCTGATCGAGCACCTGCTGGCGACCGGTGAGATCGACTGGGTCAACAGCCTGTTCCTGTCCTGCCGCTTCTCCGCCGCCCGGGTCGGCCAGTACAACGAGTACGTCTACACCTTCTTCAAGTGCCTCAGCGAGGAGCGGCTGCGCTACGCCGAGGCGTGGTACGCCGGCCGGACCAGCGACGGCGAGGAGATCGTCATCGGCGACTGGGCGGTGCAGGGTCACTGCCCGCACCTGAAGGCCAACCTGGAACGCTTCGGCAAGCTCGACGGCAGCGTGCTGACGTGCCAGATGCACGGCTGGAAGTTCGACCTGCCGACCGGCCGGTGCGTGACGAGCGCGGGCCACCCCATCCGCGCCCGGCGGCTCGACCGGGCGTGATGGTCGGCCCTGGCGCTCGGCCGGCGCCAGGGCGGGTCACTGCGGCAGGAGCAGCAGCTCGACCGTTTCGCCGGGACGCCACGCGGGTGGCACGACGGCGAGCGCGTCGGCGAGGGCCGCGGCGCCGAGGTGGCCGGGGCGGGCACCGTCGACCACGCTCGGCGCGGCGCCGTCCCAGCGGACCGGCACGATGCTGGTCGCGGTGGCGTGCACCCGTGGAGCGCCGTCCAGGCACACCCGGGGCAGGGCCGGCAGCGTCCGGCCCGCGAGGCCGGCGAGCAGCGGCTGCAGCAGCGTGAACGCGGCGACCATGGCCGCGTACGGGTTGCCGGGGAGCCCGACGAGCCAGTGCCCGGCGCGCGAGGCGAGCACCTGCGGGTGGCCGGGCCGGCAGTCGACGCCGTCGACGTGGATCGTCGCGCCGGCGGTGGTGAGCACGTCGTGGAGGGCGTCGGCCGGGCCGACCGACGACGCGCCGCCGACCACGGTGACGTCGACGTCGCTCAGCGACCGTTCGACGGCGGCGGCCGTGACGGCCGCCGGGTGGTCCGGTGTCCATCGCACGTCGACCAGGTCGGCGGACCAGGCCCGCAGCAGCGCCGTCAGGGTGGGCCCGATCGCGTCGCGCACCTGGCCGTGGGCCGGGGTGCCGGCCGTGACGATCTCGTCGCCGGTGAGCAGCAGGCGGACGGTCGGTGCGCGCCGGACGGTGACGACGTCCACGCCGACGCTCGCGGCGAGCCCCAGCGCGGCGGCGGTCAGCACCGACCCCACGGGCAGGACGGGCCGCCCGGCGGTGACGTACTCCCCCGCCCGCCGGATGTGGCGCTTGCCGGCACCGTCGCCGGACGCGGACACGACCGCGCCGTGGCGGGCGACCACCTCGTAGGGCACGACCCGGTCGGCACCCGCCGGGACCGGCGCGCCGGTGGCGATCTCGACCGCCTCGCCGGGCGCGAGCGGCGCCGCGCCCGGTCCGCCGGCCAGGACACCGCCGACGACCCGCCACGGACCGTCGCCACGGACCGCGTAGCCGTCCATGGCCGCGTTGTCGAAGCCCGGCAGGTCCACGGCCGCGGCGAGCGGCCGGGCCAGGGTGCGGCCGGCCGCGCCCGTCAGCGGCACCTCGACGAGGCCCAGCGGCTCCGCCACGCGGTGCGCCAGCGCGCGGGCGGCCGCCCACGGGGTCCCGCCGGCGTGATGCCGCGGGTGGTGCGGGCGGGTGATTGCCGCGGTCATGTCATCCACCGTATCTGGACATGTCGCCCGTTCCTCGCCGAAAGGTCGCTTCCAGTAACGATTGTCCGCCGCCATGGCCCGCGCCGGGTGGAGCCCCGCACGCGGCGGCCCCGCCGCCCGGCGCACACCGGGCGGCGAGGCCATGAGCGGGTCAGGCACGGCCGGGGACCGCACGCGCCGACCTGCGCACGACGGTGGCGGTCAGCAGCACCGCGCCCGCCGCGACGACCGCGAGCAGCGCGAGGCCGATTGTGTACGAGCCGTACCGGCCGTAGATGCTTCCCATCAGCAGCGGCGGCACGAACCCGCCGAGGCCGCCCGCGGCGCCCACCACACCGGTCACGGAGCCGACCTTGTTCGCCGGGGCGAGCTGCGCGACGAGCGCGAACGTCGCTCCGCTGCCGGCGCCGAGGGCGGCGGCCAGGGACAGGAAGGCGACGGTGCCCAGCGGCGCGAGGGCCGGCGTGAACGTCTGCACGAGCGCCGCGACCCCGACGACCAGCAGGGTGCCGGTCAGGACCCGGGCCGGTTCGATCCGGTCGGACAGCCAGCCGCCGATCGGTCGCATCACCACGGCGAGCAGCACGAACCCGGCCATGCGGTTGGCGGCGTCGGCCTGCGCGAGGCCGTACGCGGTCTTCAGGTACGCGGGCAGGTAGACGGAGAACGCGACGTAGCCGCCGAACGCGACCGCGTAGAGGGCGGAGGCGTGCCAGGTGACGCGGAGCTTGAGCGTGGCGGCGAGGCGGCGGCCGAGCGGCGCGGCGGGCACGGTCCGGCCCGGCGCGTCGCGCAGCAGCAGCCCGGCCAGCAGCGCGTAGGCGGCGAGGACGATCGCAGTGAGCACGAACGGCATCGCGCTGCCGTAGGCGCCGACGAGCTTGACGGTGGTGAGCGCGCTGATCGCGGTGCCGCCCATGCCCATGCCGAAGACGCCGACGGCGAGGCCGCGCTTCGCGGGCGGGAACCAGGCGGTGACGAACGGGACGCCGACGGCGAAAGCGGTCCCACCGATGCCGAGGAAGAAGCCGCCGACGAGCAGGCCGGTGAGCGACTGCTGCCCGGCGAGCCCCAGGTACAGCACCGGGACGATCGTCGCGAGCGACACCAGCGGGAACATGACCCGCCCGCCGAACCGGTCGGTCAGCGCGCCGACCGGGATCCGGCCGAGCGAGCCGACCACGACGGGCACCGCGACCAGGAGCGCCTGCTGCAGCGGGCTCAGGTGCAGGGCGTCCTTCAGCTTCGGCGCGAGCGGGCTCAGCAGCGCCCAGGCCCAGAAGTTGACCGCGAAGCCGGCCGTGGCGATCGCCAGCATCATCCCCCGGCGCGCCCCGGCCACCGCGGGTGCAGCGTGTCCACTCATCATCGTCACTTCCGTAGGTTCGGGTGGCGGCTCCGGCGTACGGCGGCCGTCGACCGCGGGTGAGCTGCTGGTCTCCAGGATCGGAGCGCACAGCTCGCGGGCCCAGGGACCTACGACCCGAATCGCCGGGACCATACGGCCGCCGGTCCGGTCCCGCGGTTCATGTGTGAATTTCGGGTGAGGCCCGGGTGAGAAACGGCCGATGCCGGCGTCCGCCATGCTTCGGCGGTGGTGGACTTCCGGCAGAGGTGAGCCATGAGCCCGCGTGCGCAGCACCACCACCATCAAGCCGACCGAGGTCCACTGTGGACCGTCCCGGCGGCGCGCCCGGCCCGTGACGCCGTGCCGTGCCGGACCCCCGGCGGCATCCAGGCATGATCTACGTCATCGGGTCCGGTCCGGCCGGCACCGCGGCGGCGGTCGCCCTGACCCGGCAAGGTCTGCACGTCACGGTGCTGGACGCGGGTCTGACGCTCGAACCCGCCCGCGCGTCGACCGTCGCACGGATGGCCGCCGAGCGGCCGGCGCAGTGGAGCCCCGGCGACGTGTCGGCGGTCAAGGCCAACATGGGCGCCGGACCCGGCGGCGTCCCGCTGAAGGTCAGCTTCGGCTCCGACTTCCCGTACCGGGACGCCGACCGGCACCTGCCCTCCCGCGCGACCGGTGTCGGCGTGGTGCCGTCGTTCGGCAAGGGCGGGTTCGGCAACGTCTGGGGGGCGGCGGTGCTGCCCTACCTGCCGGCGGAGCTGGAGTCCTGGCCGACCGGGCCCGGCGAGCTGGGCCCGTGCTTCGAGCAGGTGCTGTCGTTCGTCGGGCTGTCGGGCGCCGACGACGACCTGGCGGAGCGGTTCCCCACCTACGCGCCGCGGCTGGAGTCGCTGCCGGTGAGCCGGCAGGCCGAGGCGTTGCTGCATGACCTGCGGTCCAACCGTGAAGCCCTGCGCAGCAACGGTTTCCTGTTCGGCCGGGCCCGTCTCGCGGTCGCCAGCCGCAACGCCGGCGGGCAGCCGTGCGAGCGGTGCGGCCTGTGCATGTTCGGCTGCCCGTACGGGCTGATCTACAACCCGGCGCGCACGCTGCAGGAGCTCGTCGCGCAGCGGAAGGTCACCTACGTGCCGGGCGTGGTCGTCACCGGGTTCACCGAGCGCGGCGGCGAGGTGCACATCGAGGGCCGCGACCGGCGTACCGGCGAGGCGGTCCGGCACGTCGCCTCCCGGCTCTACGTCGGCGCCGGCGTGCTGTGCACCACCAAACTCGTGCTGGCGTCGATCGGCGCCTACGACCGCGAGGTCGTCGTCCGCGACAGCCAGTACTTCCTGCTGCCGATGCTGCGCTACGCGGGCGTCCGGGGCGTCTTCGACGAACCGCTGCACACGCTCGCTCAGGCGTTCCTGGAGGTGTTCGACCCAGAACTGTCCGCCAACAGCGTCCACATGCAGGTCTACACCTACAACGAGCTCTACCGGCAGGCGATCGCCTCGGCCCTGCGCGCGGCGCGGCCGGCGTTCCGGCCGATCTCGGCGGCGTTCCTGCGCCGGATGCTGCTGATCCAGGGGTACCTGCACTCGGACCTGTCCGGCGAGATCGGCCTCACCCTGCGCCGCGACGGGGTGCTCGACCTCCAGGGGCGGCGCAGCCCGCGGACCCGCGGCGTGCTCAGGAGGCTCGTCGCGAAGCTGCGCCGGCACCGTTCCCTGATCCGGGCGGTGCCGCTGGGCGCGGCGATGAAGCTCGGCGAGCCGGGGCGCGGCTTCCACTGCGGCGGCACGCTGCCGATGCGGCGGCAGCCGGGCGAGCTCGAGACCGACCCGCTGGGGCGTCCGGCCGGGTTCGAGCGCGTGCACCTCGTCGACTCCAGCGTGTTCCCCACCATCACCGCGAGCACGATCACGCTGACCGTCATGGCGAACGCCTACCGCATCGGCGCCCATCCGGGGGCGCACCGGTGAGGGTCGCGGTCACCGGCGCCTCGGGCTACCTCGGCTCCCGCATCTGCAAGCGGCTGGCCGGCGTCGGCCGGGTCGTCCGCTTGGGCCGCAGCGCGCCCGCCGAACGGTTCACCCTCGCCGGCGGGGCGGACGACGGCATCTTCCGCGACAACAGCGTGACCGCGCTGGTCCACTGCGCCTGGGACTTCTCCCTGCACACCCGCGCGGACCTGGTGGCACGCAACGTGCGGGGCTCGATCCGGCTGATGGAGCAGGCCCGCGCCGAGGGTGCGCAGACGATCGTGTTCATCTCGACCATCAGCGCCTTCCCCGGCTGCCGCAGCGACTACGGCCGGGCCAAGCTCGCCGTGGAGGACGCGGCGCACCGGCTGGGTGCCCTCGTCGTGCGGCCCGGCCTCGTCTTCGGCGACCAGCCCGGCGGCGTGGTCGGCGCCCTGAACACCATGGTGCGCAGGCTGCCGGTCGTTCCGCTGATCGGCAACGGCCGGCAGGTGCTCTACCCGGCGCACGAGGACGACGTCGCCGCCCTGATCCGCCGTCTCGTCGTCCGGCCCGCGCTGGCCGCGCCCGGCGAGCCGGTCATCGCCGCGCACGAGCGCGGCTGGACGCTGCGGCAGGTCCTCCTGGAGCTCGCCGCCAGGCAACGCCGCAGGGTCGCCGTGGTGCCGGTGCCGTGGCGGTCGGTCTGGCTGCCGCTCAAGGCCGCCGAGGTGGTCGGCCTGCGCGTGCCGTTCCGCAGCGACAGCGTCGTGAGCGTGCTCAACCAGGACCCGTCCCCCGACTTCGCGCCGACCCGCTCCGTCGGCGTCCCGTTCCGCGACTTTGCCCGTTCGACGACCTCGGGGGAATCCTTTCATGTCCGGTAGCTCCGCCCCCGTGGAAGTGAGCGTGGTCCTGCCCTGCCTCAACGAGGCGGAGACCATCGAGACCTGTGTCCGGAAGGCGTTGAAGGGGCTGGCCGAGCTCGGTGTCATCGGCGAGGTGGTCGTCTCCGACAACGGCTCGACCGACGGTTCGCAGGCCCTCGCCACGGCCGCCGGCGCGACGCTCGTCCACGCCCCGGTCCGCGGCTACGGCGGCGCGCTCCTCGCGGGCATCGAGGCCGCCCGCGGCCGCTACGTGATCATGGGCGACGCCGACGACTCGTACGACCTCGGCAACCTCGGCCCGTTCATCACCGAGCTGCGCGCCGGCAAGGACGTCGTCATGGGCAACCGCTTCAAGGGTGGCATCACCCGCGGCGCCATGCCCGCGCTGCACCGGTACCTCGGCAATCCCGTGCTGTCCTGGCTCGGCCGGGTGCTCTTCGCGCTGCCGGGCGTCGGCGACTTCCACTGCGGCCTGCGCGGCTTCCACCGCGACCGGATCCGCGCGCTCGGGCTCTGCATGGCGGGCATGGAGTTCGCCAGCGAGCTGGTCATCCGCGCCGCGCTGGCGAAGTACTCGATCAGCGAGGTCGCCACCCCGCTGGGGCGCGACGGCCGCAGCCGTCCGCCGCACCTGCGGACCTGGCGGGACGGCTGGCGGCACCTGCGCTTCCTGCTCATCTTCGCGCCGAAGCGCACGCTGCTCCTCCCCGGCCTGGTCCTCGCGCTGGCCGGGCTGACCGGCACGGCCCTCCTGCTGCCCGGGGAGCGGCACGTGTTCGGCGTCTCCTTCGACGTCAGCGCGCTGGTCTACTCGTCCCTCGCCACGCTCGTCGGGGCGCAGCTGCTGATCTTCGGCGGGTTCGCCCGGCTGTACGGCATCCAGGAAGGCATCACCCGCGAGGACAAGCACGTCCGATGGGTACGGTGGCTGAGCTTCGAACGGTGCGTCGCCGGTGGCCTGCTCGTCGGGCTCGCCGGCCTGGTCAGCACGCTGGTCGCGGTCACCGACTGGGGCGCCGGCGGCTTCGGCCGGCTGGACCCGCGGGAGACCCTGCGCCTGGTGCTGCCGTCGGCGACGGCCATCGCGCTGGGCATCATCCTGATCTTCTCGGGCCTGTTCGCGAGCCTGCTGTCGTTGCGTGCGGCCGGCCGCCGCACCGGCCCGCCCGCGGCCGACGCCGAGCCGGATATCCCGGCGCAGCGCCCGGTCAACTCGCAGACGTCCCTCCGATGACCGGCGCCTGGCGGATGACCGGCGCGTGGCTCCGGGAGCACCGGGCGCTCGCCGGGCTCGTCGCGGCCGGCGCGCTGCTGCGGGCCGGCATGATGGCCGCCTACTACCCGGCGTTCGGCTACTTCTACGACACGCGGGCGTACATGGACGCGGCGAGCTCCGGCACGCCGAGCCCGATCTGGCCCTTCGGATACCCGGCCATGCTCAAGGTGCTCGGCACGACCGGCCACATCGCCTCGGTCTCCGCCGTCCAGCACCTGATGGGCCTGGTCATGGGGGTCGGCATCTACGCGCTGTGCACCAGGCGAGGGGTCCGGCGCAGCTGGTCCGCCCTCGCGGCGGCGCCGGTGCTCCTGGACGCGCGCCAGATCCAGCTCGAGCACTACGTGCTGTCCGAGACGCTGTTCTCGTTCCTCCTCCTCGCCGGCGTCGCGCTGCTGATGTGGTCGCGGCGGCCCCCGCTGTGGCTCATGGGCCTCAGCGGTCTGGTCTTCGCGCTGGTCACGCTCACCCGCACCGTCGGCCAGCCCATCGCCGCGCTGGTGGTGCTGTACCTGATCGTGCGGCGGGTCGGCTGGCAGCGCATCGCGCTGTTCACCGTGTCGCTGGTCGTCCCGGTCGTCGCCTACATGGTGTGGTACGACCGGCACTACGACGCCTACGCGCTGAACAGCTACACCGGCCGGTACCTGTGGCAGCGCACCACGACGTTCGTCGACTGCACCCGCACCGACTTCACCCCGCAGGAACGGCAGATCTGCCCGCCGGAGCCGCTCGGCCACCGTGAGGTCAGCGACGTGTACCTGTGGGAGCTGGACCGTGACCGCATCGGCGCGCGCTACCCGGGTCCGGAGCACGACTGGCTCTTCCGGCACTTCGCGCTGAAGGCGATCCGCGAGCAGCCCGGGGACTTCGCCGCCGCGGTCGCCACCGACGCCTGGCACCTCGTGCAGCCGGGCTGGCCGGCACCGGCCCGGATCGCCTGCACCACGGACCTGTGGACCATGCCGTCCGGCGGGCGGTCCGGCAACCAGGTGAGCAACTGCACGGCGACGCTCATGGCGCGCGGCTTCCAGCCGGCGGGCTCCGGCGGCGCCGCGCCCACGGTCACGCCGCTGAACAGTGCGCTGTGGGCCTACGGACAGACCGTCGTGATGCCACCGTCGGCCCTGGTGCTGCTCGCCCTGTTCGCGCTCGCCGCGACCGTGCGGCGCAGGCGCGGCGGCGGCCGGAGGCTCCGCGACCGGGAGGCCGCGGACAGCGTGCTGCTGGCGGTCATGAGCCTGTCCCTGCTGATGCTCGGCGTCACGCTGTCGGTCATCGACCTGCGTTTCCTCGTGCCGCTGCTGGTGACGGCGCCGCTGGCGGCCGTGCTGGCGGCCCACCGGCTCGCGTCCCGCCCCACCGCGCCGGACGCCGCCCCGGCACCGACCGGCTCGCCCGAGCCGGCACTGTCCGCGGAGGAGACGGCGGCCTCGACCCGCCGGGTGCACACCGCCGGCGTCGAGACCTCCCGCCGCAAGGCCACCGGCATCCCCCGATCCCGGACGCCCCGCAGGTGAGGGCCCTCAGGACGCTGCCGTGCGGGTGGCCGGCCCGCGGCGCTGGCCGCGGGCCGGCCGACCCGGCACGCCGTGCGGGCCGGCCCGACGCTGCCGTGCTGCGGGGGGCGATGACTCCGGCGGATGCCATCTGCGGTAGGGCCGACCCGACTCCAATCAACCACTCCGCGATGGCGCGGTCGTCGGCCTGCCCGCTCGCTGTCGGGCGATGATCGGACACTTCCCCGCCGCCGGAGCGGTCGACCCCGGTCGGGTGAAGCGTGGCAGCCGCCCGGCCCGAGGCACGGCTGACCAGGGCGACAGCACCGCGGGCGTCGGCGGTCAGCGGTCGATGACGTCGCTGACCGGGCGGCGGTTCGTGTAGCACGTCGTCGGCGCGTACCCGAACCGCAGCACGAGCTGCGGGGCGTACGGGCGCCGCAGGGCGAGCCGCAGCCGTTCGCGGACCGCCGGCACCTCGATCGGCTGGGAGTACATCGCCGTCGCGAGGCCGAGGTCGGCGGCGCGCAGCAGCACCCGTTGCAGCACCATGCCCGCCTGGATCTCGTGCATGCGGTGTTCGCCCTGGTAGCCGAGGACGGCGACGACAGGGGCCCCGGTGAGGTCCCGGGTGTCCTCCCTGGGGGGTCCGCCGAAGTCGCGGCGGGGCATCATCTCGGCCGGGTGGGGGGGGGGGCCCCCCCGGGCCCCCCCCCCCCCCCCCCCCCGCGCCCGCCCCCCCGGGGGGGAGGGCCCCCACGAGGGGAA
>NZ_JBEXUD010000098.1:0-13083 GCF_040614215.1 Dactylosporangium sp. NPDC006015 | reverse complement strand
GAGGTGCGGTTGGTGAACGGGTACGGGCCGACGGAGAACACGACGTTCACGGCGGTGCACTCGGTCCGGGCGCAGGACGTGGCGGATGGTGGCAGTGTGCCGATCGGTGCCCCGATTCGCGGTACTCAGGCGTATGTGTTGGATGAGCGGCTCATGCCGGTGCCGGTGGGTGTGGCCGGTGAGTTGTATGTGGCGGGTGCCGGTCTGGCGCGGGGATATGTCGGGCAGAGTGCGCTGACGGCGGAGCGGTTTGTCGCGCATCCGTTCGATGACGGTGGCCGGTTGTACCGCACGGGCGATGTCGTGCGTTGGACCGGCGAGGGTGTCCTGGCGTTCGTGGGTCGTGGTGACGAGCAGGTGAAGATCCGCGGCTTCCGGGTCGAACCGGGCGAGGTCGAGGCGGCGCTGACCGCGCATCCGCAGGTGGCGCAGGCGGCGGTGATCGCCCGGGAGGACACGACCGGCGACAAGCGCCTCGTCGCCTACGTGGTCCCCGTTGATGGCGAGGGCGACGACCTGCCGGCCGCGCTGCACGGGTTCGCTGCTGATCGGCTGCCCGATTACATGGTGCCGTCGGCTGTGGTGGTGTTGGCCGGGCTGCCGTTGACCGCCAACGGGAAGCTGGACCGGCGGGCGCTGCCGGCGCCTGACTTCGCGGCGGCGGCCGGTGCGGGCCGTGCCCCGGCCAGTGTGCGTGAGGAGCTGCTGTGTCTTGCGTTCGCGGAGGTTCTCGGCTTGGACGCGGTCGGGGTCGATGACGACTTCTTCAGCCTTGGCGGGCATTCCCTGCTCGCGGTGCGGCTGATGAGCCGGGTCCGGGCCGTGTTCGGTGTGGAACTGTCGTTGCGGACGCTGTTCGAGGCCCCGACCGTGGCCGGGCTGGCCACGCACCTGCCCGGCGCGCAGCATGCCCGTTCCGCGCTGGTGGCGTGGCAGCGTCCGGACCGGCTGCCGCTGTCGTTCGCCCAGCAACGGTTGTGGTTCATCGGGCAGCTCGAAGGCCCGAGCGCCCTCTACAACATCCCGCTGGTCCTGGGCCTGCCCGGCCATGTCGACCCGGCCGCGCTGGGTGCCGCACTACGCGACGTCATCGGCCGCCACGAGGTCCTGCGCACCGTGTTCCCGATCGCGGACGGCCGGCCGTACCAGAAGACCATCCCGGCCGACCAGTTGGACTGGCGCCTTCACCTCGGTGGGACGGCATCTGCGCAGGCCGTCTCGGCCGCCACCCAGTACGCGTTCGACCTCGCGGCCGAGGTGCCGATCCGGGCTTCGCTGTTCACCGGCGACCACGGCGAACGGGTCCTGGTCCTGGTGGTGCACCACATCGCCGCGGACGGCTGGTCGATGCGCCCCCTCGCCACGGACCTGTCGACGGCGTACCGGGCCCGGCTGGACGGCCGGGCCGCGACGTGGGCGCCGCTGCCGGTGCAGTACGCCGACTACGCCCTGTGGCAGCGTGACCTGCTCGGCGACGAACAGGACCCGGACAGCCTGATCTCCCGTCAGGTCGCCTACTGGCGGCAGGCCCTGGCCGGCGCACCCGAGGAACTGGCCCTGCCGACCGATCGGCGCCGCCCGGCGGTCGCCGGCCACCATGGACATATCGTGCCTGTGGCCGTGCCCGCGGACCTGCACGCCCGTCTCCTTGAGGTCGCCCGGACGCATGGCGTCACAGTGTTCATGCTCTTGCAGGGCGCCCTGGCCGTGCTGCTGTCCAAGCTGGGCGCCGGCACCGACATCCCGATCGGTGCCGCTATCGCGGGCCGAACCGACCAGGCACTGGACGAGCTTGTCGGGTTCTTCGTCAACACCCTCGTCATCCGCACCGACCTGTCGGGTGACCCGACGTTCGCCGAGTTGCTGGGCCGGGTCCGGGAAACGTCACTGGCCGGTTTCGAACACCAGGACGTCCCGTTCGAACGCCTCGTCGAAGAACTGTCACCGGCCCGGTCCCTGGCCCGCAACCCACTGTTCCAGGTCATGCTCACCGTCCAGAACAACGCCGACGCCGTCCTCGACCTGCCCGGCACGCGTGCCGGCGGCCCGGCGCCCCGACCGACGGCGGCGCCGGCGGCGGTCACCTCGTCAGCGCGGTTCGACCTGGACCTGACGGTGGCCGAGGTGCTCGACGCCACCGGCGCCGCGGCGGGGCTGGCCGGCGCGCTGATCGGCTCGGCCGACCTGTTCGACGCCGACACCGTGGCGTCGATCGCCCGGCGGTGGCTGCGGGTACTCGAGGCCGTGCTGGCCGCACCGTCCGCACCGATCTCCGGGGTCGGCGTACTGGACGCAGCGGAGCGGGATCTGGTTCTGTCGACCTGGAACGACACGGCGGCCGACGTCCCGGCGGCGACGTTGCCGGACCTGTTCGCGGCTCAGGTCGCGCGCACGCCGGACGCCCCGGCGCTGGTGTTCGAGGGTGAGTCGGTTTCCTACGCGGAGCTGGACGGCCGGGCGAACGGCCTCGCGCGGGTGCTGATCGACCGTGGTGTGGTCGCGGACTCGGTGGTGGGTGTGCGCCTGCCCCGCGGCATCGACATGGTCGTGGCGCTGCTGGCGGTGCACAAGGCCGGCGGCGCGTATCTGCCGATCGACCCGGATCTGCCGGCCGAGCGGATCGCGTTCATGGTCGCGGACGCGGGTGCGGTATGCGTGCTGTCGGAGGGTCCGTTCACCGAAACGGCCACGGCTCCCGAGGTCGTGGTGGTGCCGGGTCAGGCGGCGTATGTCATCTACACGTCGGGTTCGACCGGCCTGCCGAAGGGCGTCGTGGTGTCGCACGAGGGCATCGTGAACCGCCTGGTGTGGATGCAGTCGCGGTTCGGTCTGCGGCCGGGTGATCGGGTGTTGCAGAAGACGCCGTTCGGGTTTGACGTGTCGGTGTGGGAGTTGTTCTGGCCGTTGATTCAGGGCGCCACGATGGTGATCGCCCGCCCGGGCGGTCACCGCGACCCTGCTTATGTCGCGGAGCTGATCCGTGCTGAGCGGGTGGACACCGTCCACTTCGTGCCGTCGATGTTGGAGGCGTTTCTGGCGACGCCCCAGGCGGCTGAGTGTGGCGGGCTGCGGCGGGTGGTGTGCTCTGGCGAGGCGCTTGGCTCGGCGGTGCGTGACCGGTTCTTCGAGATCCTTCCGGGTGTCGGGTTGTTCAACTTGTATGGTCCGACCGAGGCGTCGGTGGACGTGACCGCATGCGAGGTTCCGGCGGAGGGTCCGGTGCCGATCGGTCGTCCGGTGTTCAACACCCGCGTCTACGTCCTCGACGACCGGTTGGCGCCGGTGCCGGCGGGGGTGGCCGGCGAGCTGTACCTGGCGGGCGTGCAGCTGGCCCGCGGGTATGTGGGCCGGGCGGGGTTGACGGCCGACCGGTTCGTGGCCGACCCGTTCTCCAGCGCCGGCGGTCGGTTGTACCGCACCGGCGACGTGGTTCAGTGGGACGGCAACGGAAACCTGATGTATCTCGGCCGCGTCGACGGCCAGGTGAAGATCCGTGGGTTCCGGATCGAACCCGGCGAGATCGAAGCCATTCTGGCCACCCACCCGCAGGTCATCCAGGTCGTGGTCATCGCCCGTGAGGACACCACCGGGGACAAGCGTCTGGTGGCGTACGTGGTCGGTGCCGTCGACAGCGCGGTGCTGCGGGAGCACGCCGCGGAGCGGCTGCCTGAGTACATGGTCCCGTCGGCCGTCGTGGTCCTCGACGAGCTGCCGTTGACGCGCAACGGCAAGCTCGACCGCAAGGCACTGCCCGCGCCGGACTTCGCGTCGGCGGCGGGAGCCGGGCGAGCCCCGGCGAGCGCGCGGGAAGAGCTGCTGTGCCAGGCCTTCGCCGACGTGCTGGGTCTGGACGTTGTCGGGGTCGACGACGACTTCTTCGCGCTCGGAGGGCACTCGCTCCTCGCCGTGCGTCTCGTGGAGTGGCTGCGGGTGCGGGGCGTGTCGGTTTCGGTGCGCCGGATGTTCGAGGCGCCCACCCCGGCCGGGCTGGCGGCGGCCGCGGGCACCGCGGCGGTCGAGGTGCCGCCGAACCTGATTCCCGCCGGCGCGCAGGAGATCACCCCGGACATGTTGCCGCTGGTCGAGCTGACCGAGGCCGAGATCCGGACCGTCATCGGCACGGTGGACGGCGGGGCGGCCAACGTCGCCGACATCTACCCGCTCGCACCGCTGCAGGAAGGCATCCTGTTCCACCACCTCCTCGCCGATGGCGGCGACGACGTGTACGTCAACGCGTTCGGCCTGGAGTTCGCCGACCGCGGCCACCTCGACCAGTTCGCCGGGGCACTGCAGCACGTGGTCGACCGCCACGACGTGTTCCGCACGTCGGTGGCATGGGTGGGCCTGCGCGAACCGGTACAGGTCGTGTGGCGTTCGGCGCCGCTGCCGGTGACCGAGATGCGCCTGCCCGACGACACCGGGAACGCGATGGCGGACCTGGTGTCCGCGGTGGGCCTGTCGATGGACCTGGGCCGGGCCCCGCTGCTCGACATGCATGTCGCCGCGGTCGGCGAGGGTCGATGGCTGGGGTTGGTGCGGGTGCACCATCTGGTGCAGGACCACACGGCGTTGGAGGTGATGGTCGGCGAGATCGAGGCGGTGCTGGCCGGTCGGGCGGACAGTTTGCCGGCGCCGTTGCCGTTCCGGGATTTCGTGGCGCAGGCCCGGGCCGGGCTGGCCGGCGGCGAGCACGAGGCGTTCTTCCGGGAGCTGCTGGCCGGCGTGGACGAGCCGACGGTCGCATTCGGTGTGAGCGACGTCCGCGGCGACGGCCTGGAGCTCGTTCGTGCCAGTTGGGGCGTCGACGCAGGCGTGGCGGCGCGGCTGCGGGACGTGTCGCGCCGGCACGGTGTCAGCGCGGCGACGGTGATGCATGTGGCGTGGTCGCGGGTGCTGTCGGTGGTGTCGGGCCGCGACGACGTGGTGTTCGGCACCGTGCTCTTCGGCCGGATGAACGCCGGTGCCGGAGCGGACCGGGTGCCGGGCCTGTTCATGAACACGCTGCCGGTACGGGTTCCGACCACAGGCCTGGACGTCGTGACCGCGGTGACCGCCATGCGCGGCCAGCTGGGCCGCCTGCTGGAGCACGAGCACGCCCCGCTGGTGCTGGCCCAGCGCGCGAGCGAGGTCGCCGCTGACCTTCCGCTGTTCGCCACGCTGCTCAACTACCGGCACAACAGCACGGTGGAGAGCCGGGACGAGGCACAAGAGGCGGCGGTCGAGGGCGTCCGGACCGTGTATTCGCGCGAGGGATCCAACTACCCGGTGACCGTGTCGATCGACGACGACGGCACCGCGCTCGGCGTGACCGTGGACGCCGTCGCCCCGATCGACCCCGCCGAAGTGGTCGCAATGGTGCACACGGCGGTCGGCCATGTGGTCGCGGCGCTGGAGAACGCCCTCGACGAGGATGGGTCACCGACGCTGGTGTCCGACATCAGCGTCCTGGACGAGGCGGGCCTGGACCGCGTGGTGCGCGGCTGGAACGACACAGCGGTCGAAGTGCCGGCGGGCACGCTGCCGGGCCTCTTCGGGGAACAGGTGGCGCGGGCACCGGAAGCGGCGGCGGTGGTGTTCGAGGGCGACACCGTCTCGTACGGCGAGGTGGACGCGCGCGCGAACCGCTTGGCGCGGTGGCTGATCGGCCGTGGAGTAGGTGCGGAGTCCGTCGTGGCGGTCGCGATGCTGCGGTCGGTGGACCTGATCGTCGGCCTGCTGGGAGTGCTGAAGGCCGGCGCGGCGTTCCTGCCGATCGACCCGGAACTGCCGGCCGAGCGCGCACTCTTCATGATCGCGGATGCGGGGGCGGCCTGTGTGGTGACCGACGACGTGTCGGCCGGCATGCTGCCCGGGTTCGGCGTGCCGGTGGTGAACGTCGCCGATGTGTCGGGTCTGCCCGGCGACGATCCGGGTGTACGGGTGTTGCCGGAGCAGGCGGCGTACGTCATCTACACGTCGGGGTCCACGGGCGTCCCGAAGGGTGTGGTGATGTCGCATGCGGGAATCGTGAACTCGTTCCGGTGGCTGCTGGGCGAGTACGGGTTGAAGGCGCCGAGCCGGGTGATGCAGAAGACCCCGATCAGCTTCGACGTGTCGGTGTGGGACCTGTTCTGGCCCCTCGTCCAGGGCGCGACGATGGTCCTGGCGCGGCCCGGCGGCCACCGCGAGCCGGGATATCTGGTGGACCTGGTCCGGCGGGAGCGGGTCGACTCGCTGCACTTCGTGCCATCGATGCTGCAGGCGTTCCTGGCCGAGCCGGGCGCGGCCGAGTGCGTGTCGCTGCGGCAGGTCCTCAGCGGCGGTGAGGCGTTGACCGAGGCCCTGCGGGACAAGTTCTACGAGGTCCTGCCGGGGGCGCGGCTGCACAACACGTACGGCCCGACGGAGGCGGCGGTCACCACGTCGACGGGTGACTGTGGCCCCGACGGTGGCGTGGTGACGATCGGCCCGCCGATGATCAACGTGCGGGCGTACGTGGTGGACTCCCGGCTGCGCCCCGTCCCGGCCGGGGTGGCCGGCGAGTTGTACCTGGCCGGGGCCCAGCTGGCCCGCGGTTACACCGGCCGCGCCGCACTGACCGCGGAACGGTTCGTGGCCGACCCGTTCGACGAGGGCGGCCGGCTGTACCGGACCGGTGACGTGGTCCGGTGGACGACCGACGGCGAACTCGTGTACGTGGGCCGGGTCGACGAACAGGTGAAGATCCGCGGGTTCCGGATCGAACCCGGCGAGATCGAAGCCGTCCTCGCCACACACCCCGAGGTGGCCCGGGTCGCCGTGATCGCCCGCGAGGACAGCCCTGGGGACAAGCGCCTGGTGGCGTACGTGGTGGGAGCCGTCGACGGTCCGGGGGTGCGTGCGTATGCCGCCGAGCGGTTGCCGGAGTACATGGTGCCCTCCGCCACGGTGATCCTGGAAGCGCTGCCGCTGACGTCCAACGGCAAACTGGACCGCAAAGCCCTGCCGGCCCCTGACCTCACGTCGACCGCCGGTGCGGGACGCGGCCCGGCCAACATCCGGGAAGAGCTCCTCTGCCAGGCCTTCGCCGAGGTCCTCGACCTGAACACGGTCGGCGTCGACGACGACTTCTTCGCCCTCGGCGGCCACTCCCTGCTCGCCGTGCGGCTGTTGAGCCGGGCGCGGTCGGTGTTCGGCGTCGAGTTGCCGTTGCGGGCGTTGTTCGAGGCGTCGACGCCCGCGCGGCTGGCCGTTCGCGTGCCCGGGGCCGAGCCGGCACGGTCCGCCCTGGTGCCGTGGGTGCGCCCGGAACGGCTGCCGTTGTCGTTCGCGCAGCAGCGGTTGTGGTTCATCCAGCAGCTGGAGGGCCCGAGCGCGACCTACAACCTCCCGATCGTGCTGGGCCTTTCCGGCGCGGTCGACGCGACGGCGCTGAGTGCCGCGTTCCGCGACGTGATGGGCCGGCACGAGGTGTTGCGTACGGTGTTCGCGGTCGCCGACGGTCAGCCGTACCAGCGGGTGACCCCGCTGGAGGACCTGGACTGGCAGCTGCACCTGGTCGACGTCGCGCCGGCGGAACTGCCCGCGGCCGTGGCCGCGGCGACCGGGTACACGTTCGATCTGGCCGCCGAGGCACCGATCCGGGCGACGCTGTTCGCCGGTGAGAGCGGCGAACGGGTACTCGTCATGGTGCTGCACCACATCGCCGGTGACGGCTGGTCGATGCGGTCACTGGCGGCGGACATGTCGGCGGCGTACGCCGCCCGCAGCGCCGGGCGCCCGCCCGGGTGGACGCCGCTGCCGGTGCAGTACGCGGACTACACGCTGTGGCAGCGCGACCTGCTCGGCGACCGGAACGACCCGGAGAGCCTGATGTCCCGGCAGGTCGCCTACTGGCGGCAGGCCCTCGCCGGTGCGCCGGAGGAACTGGCGCTTCCGTATGACCGGCCCCGCCCGGCGGCCAGCAGCTACCGCGGGCACGGCGCGCCGTTCCAGATCCCGGCGCAGACGCACGCGCGGCTGGTCGAGGTGGCCCGGGCCAACGGCGTGACAGTCTTCATGCTGTCGCAGGCCCTGTTCGGTGTCGTCCTGTCGAAACTGGGCGCCGGGACCGACATTCCGATCGGGACGGTGGTCGCCGGCCGCACCGACGAGGGTCTGGACGATCTTGTCGGCTTCTTCGTCAACACCCTCGTCATGCGAACGGACCTGTCGGGTGACCCGACATTCGCCGAGCTGCTGGGCCGGGTGCGGGAGGCCGGACTGTCCGCGCTGGGCAGCCAGGAGGTGCCGTTCGAGCTGCTGGTCGAGGAGCTGGCGCCGGCCCGGTCGCTGGCCCGGCACCCGCTGTTCCAGGTGATGCTGACCGTCGAGAACAACGCCGGCGCGGTGCTGGACCTGTCCGGCGTCCAGATCGGCGGGCCGGCCGTGCCGACCGAGGCGGGCACCGCGGTGGTGCCGCCGGCGAAGTTCGACCTGGACCTGACCGTGGCCGAGGTGTTCGGCCCCGGCGGTGACCCGGCGGGGTTGCAGGGTCTGTTGATCGGCTCGGTGGACCTGTTCGACGCGGAGACCGTCGTCACGATGGCGGCGCGGGTGGTGCGGGCACTGGACGTCGTGCTGGCCGACCCGTCGCTGCCGCTGTCGGCCGTGCGGGTGCTGGACGACGCCGAACTGGACCGCGTGGTCGTCGAGTGGAACGACACGGCGGTCGACGCGCCGCCCGCGTCGCTGCCGGAGCTGTTCGCGGCGAACGTGGCACGCACGCCGGACGCGGTGGCCGTGGTGTTCGAGGGCACGTCGGTGAGCTACGCCGACCTGGACGCCCGCTCGGACCGGGTGGCCGCGCGTCTCCAGGCGCTCGGCGCCGGCCCCGAGTCGGTGGTCGCGGTGCGCCTGCCGCGCGGGCTCGACCTGGTCGTCGCGGTGCTCGGCGTGGTGAAGGCGGGCGCCGCGTACCTGCCGGTCGATCCGGACCTCCCGGAGGACCGGGTGGCGTTCATGCTCGCGGACGCCGGCGTGGTGCACGTACTGTCCGATGTGGACGTTCCTGACGCCGCCCGCCCGGACGTGGTGGTGCCGCCGGAGAGTCCGGCCTACGTGATCTACACCTCGGGGTCGACCGGCACGCCCAAGGGTGTCATGGTGACGCACGCGGCCGTGGTGAACACGCTGCGGTGGCTGGTGGCCGGGTACGGCCTGAACCGGTCGGAGCGGACGCTGTTCAAGGCACCGGTCGGGTTCGACGTGGCCGTGGAGGAGCTGTTCCTGCCGCTCGTGCTCGGCGCCACGATGGTGGTCGCCCGCCCGGACGGTCACCGCGAGCCGAGGTACCTCTCGAACCTGATCCAGCAGCAGCGGGTGACCGTGGCGGAGTTCGTGCCGTCGCTGCTGCAGGCGATGCTTGACGAGCCGTCCACCGTCGAGTGCCGGTCCCTGCGGTACGTGCTCAGCGGCGGCGAGGAACTGACCGCCGCGACCCGCGACCGGTTCTTCCGCGTGCTGCCGGACGCCCGGCTGTACAACACGTACGGGCCGACCGAAACGGCCGTCACCGCGACGTCGTGGGAGTGTGCCGCCGGCGACACGGACACATCGGTGCCGATCGGCCGTCCGCTGGCCAACGTCCGGGCGTATGTGCTCGACGACCGGCTGGCGCCTGTCCCGGCGGGCGTGGCCGGCGAGCTGTATGTGGCCGGTGCGGGTCTGGCGCGTGGATATGTGGGCCGGGCCGGCCTGACCTCCGAGCGGTTCGTCGCCGACCCGTTCGGCGACGGTGACCGGTTGTACCGGACCGGAGACCTGGTGCGGTGGACGTCGTCCGGCCATCTGGTGTTCCTGGGCCGCGCCGACGAGCAGGTGAAGCTGCGCGGGTTCCGGATCGAGCTGGGCGAGATCGAGGCCGTGCTCGCCGCCCACGACCGGGTGACCCAGGCCGCGGTGGTCGCCCGGGAAGACACCGCCGGGGACAAGCGACTGGTCGCCTACGTCGTCGGAGCCGTCGACGGCGCGGTGCTGCGGGAGTACGCCGCCCGGCGGCTGCCGGAGTACATGGTGCCCGCGGCCGTCGTGTCGCTCGAGGCGCTGCCGCTGACACGCAACGGCAAACTGGACCGCAAAGCGCTGCCGGCTCCGGATTTCGCCGCGACCGCCGGGGCCGGCCGTGCCCCGGCGAACGCGCGCGAAGAGTTGCTGTGCCAGGCCTTCGCCGACGTGCTGGGTCTGGACGTCGTCGGGGTCGACGACGACTTCTTCGCGCTCGGCGGGCACTCGTTGCTGGCGGTCCGGTTGGTGGAGTGGCTGCGGGTGCACGGCGTACCGGTGTCGGTGCGGGCATTGTTCGTGTCACCGACCCCGGCCGGGCTGGCCGCCGCGGCCGGTGGCGCCGTGGTGGACGTCCCGGCGAACCTGATTCCCGCCGGCGCGCAGGACATCACCCCGCAGATGTTGCCGTTGGCCGAGCTGACCGAGGCCGAGATCGACGTGGTGGTCGGTTCGGTGCCGGGTGGTGCGCAGAACGTCGCCGACATCTACCCCCTCGCGCCGCTGCAGGAAGGCATCCTGTTCCACCACCTCCTCGCCGACGGCGGTCAGGACGTCTACGTCTCGCCGTTCGTGCTGGAGTTCGCCGACCGTGCCCGCCTCGACCAGTTCGCCGGCGCGTTGCAGCAGGTGATCGACCGCCACGACGTCTTCCGCACATCGGTGGTGTGGTCGGGTCTGCGTGAACCGGTGCAGGTGGTGTGGCGTTCGGCGCCGCTGCCGGTGACCGAGGTGAGCCTGCCGGACGACACGGCCGACGCGGTGGCGGAGCTCGTGTCGGTGGTCGGCCTGTCGATGGATCTTGGCCGGGCCCCGCTGCTGGACCTCCACGTCACCGAGGTCCGCGGGGGTCGGTGGTTGGGGTTGGTGCGGGTGCACCATCTGGTGCAGGACCACACGGCGTTGGAGGTGATGGTCGGCGAGATCGAGGCGGTGCTGGCCGGTCGGGCGGACAGTTTGCCGGCGCCGTTGCCGTTCCGGGATTTCGTGGCGCAGGCCCGGGCCGGGCTGGCCGGCGGCGAGCACGAGGCGTTCTTCCGGGAGCTGCTGGCCGGCGTGGACGAGCCGACGGTCGCATTCGGTGTGAGCGACGTCCGCGGCGACGGGTCGGAGCTGGTCCGGATCGGCGCCGACGTGGATCGGGCTGTGGCGGCGCGGCTGCGGGACGTGTCGCGCCGGCTCGGGGTGAGCGCGGCGACGGTGATGCACGTCGTGTGGTCGCGGGTGCTGTCGGTGGTGTCGGGCCGCGACGACGTGGTGTTCGGCACCGTCCTCTTCGGCCGGATGAACGCCGGTGCGGGCGCCGACCGGGTGCCGGGCCTGTTCATGAACACACTGCCTGTCCGGGTCCGTGCCGGGGACGTCGACGTCGTGGATGCGGTGACCGCCATGCGCGGCCAGCTGGGCCGCCTCCTGGAGCACGAACACGCGCCCCTCGCACTGGCCCAGCGGGTCAGCGGAGTCGCCGGCGATCTGCCGCTGTTCGCCACCCTGTTCAACTACCGGCACAACACCGCCGTCGACTACCGGGACGACGCGGAACAGGCAGGGGGCCACGGCGCGGTCGAGGGCGTCCGGACCGTGTACTCGCGCGAAGGCACCAACTACCCGGTGAGCGTGTCGATCGACGACGACGGCACCCGGCTCGGCGTGACCGTGGACGCGGTCGGCCCGATCGACGCCTCCGAAGTGGCCGCGATGGTGCACACCGCGACCGGGCAACTGGTGTCGGCCTTGGAACACGCTCTGGCCGGCGGGGTGCGTACGCGCCTGTCGGAGATCGGTGTTCTCAACCCCGGCGAGCTCGACCGTGTCCTGCACGAGTGGAACGGCACGGCGGCCGACGTCCCGGTGGCGACGTTGCCGGCTCTGTTCGCCGAGCAGGTGGCGCGCACGCCGGATGCGCCGGCGTTGGTGTTCGAGGGTGAGTCGTTGTCGTATGCGGAGCTGGAGGGTCGGGCGAACGGTCTGGCGCGTCTGCTGGTCGAGCGTGGTGTGGTCGTGGATTCGGTGGTGGGGGTTTCGCTGCCGCGTGGTTTCGACTTGGTGGTGGCGTTGTTGGCGGTGCTCAAGGCTGGTGGTGCGTATCTGCCGATCGACCCTGATCTGCCGGCGGAGCGGGTCGCGTTCATGGTGGCGGATGCGGGTGCGGTGTGTGTGTTGTCGGAGGGTCCGTTCACAGAAACGGCCGCGGCTGCGGATGTTGTGGTTGTGCCGGGTCAGGCGGCGTACGTCATCTACACGTCGGGTTCGACCGGTCTGCCGAAGGGCGTCGCGGTCACCCACGAAGGCATCGTGAACCGCCTCGTGTGGATGCAGGCGCAGTTCGGTCTGCGCCCAGGTGATCGGGTGTTGCAGAAGACGCCGTTCGGGTTCGACGTGTCGGTGTGGGAGCTGTTCTGGCCGTTGATCCAGGGCGCCGCCATGGTGATCGCCCGGCCGGGTGGTCATCGTGATCCTGGCTATGTCGCGGAGCTGATCCGTGCTGAGCGGGTGGACACGGTCCACTTTGTGCCGTCGATGTTGGAGGCGTTCCTGGCCGTGCCGGAAGCGGCTGAGTGCGGCGGGTTGCGGCGGGTGGTGTGTTCCGGTGAGGCGCTCGGCTCGGCGGTGCGTGACCGGTTCTTCGAGATCCTTCCGGGTGTCGGGTTGTTCAATTTGTACGGTCCGACCGAGGCGTCGGTGGATGTGACCGCATGTGAGGTTCCGGCGGAGGGTTCGGTGCCGATCGGCCGTCCGGTGTTCAACACCCGCGTCTACGTGCTCGACGACCGGTTGGCGCCGGTGCCGGTCGGGGTAGCGGGGGAGTTGTATCTGGCCGGTGTGCAACTCGCCCGCGGCTACGTCGGTCGGGCGGGGTTGACCGGTGAGCGGTTCGTCGCCGACCCGTTCGACGACGGTGGTCGGTTGTATCGCACCGGTGACGTGGTGCGGTGGGGCGGCGACGGCCAGCTGATGTACCTCGGTCGGGCAGACGACCAGGTGAAGGTCCGTGGGTTCCGGATCGAGCCGGGCGAGATCGAGGCCGTGATCGCCACCCACCCGCAGGTGAACCAGGTCGCGGTCATCGCCCGGGAGGACACG
>NZ_JBEXUD010000097.1:0-14039 GCF_040614215.1 Dactylosporangium sp. NPDC006015 | reverse complement strand
TCCGCTGGCGCACCGATGGGCTCCTCGATTTCCTCGGCCGCCGCGACCACCAGGTGAAGGTGCGCGGGCACCGCATCGAGCTCGGCGAGATCGAGGTGCGGCTGCGGGCCGCGCCTGGCGTCGCCGAGGCCGTGGTGACCGTCGCCGGCGGCGCCGACCCGCACCTCGTCGGCTACGTCGTGCCGGGACCCGGGTCGGTGGTCGACCCGCCCGGCCTCGAGACGCTGTTACGGGCGGCGCTGCCCGAGTACATGGTGCCGCGCCGCTGGATGACGCTGCCGTCCCTGCCGGTCAACGGCTCCGGCAAGGTCGACCGCGGCGCCCTGCCCGAGCCGCACGACGAGGTCCGCGAGCGGGTCGCGCCGCGCAGCGACGCCGAACACCTCGTCGCCGACGTGTGGGGCGCGGTGCTGCACCGCGACGACCTGTCGGTGCACGACAACTTCTTCGCCCTCGGCGGGCACTCGCTGTCCGCGACGCTCGTCGTCGGCCGGCTCCGCGACGCGCTCGACCTGCCGGTGCCGGTGCGGCTGCTGTTCGAGCAGCCCGTCCTCGCGGGCTTCGCCGTGGCCCTCGAGTCGCTGCTGCTGGCCGAGGTGACGCAGGCGTGACGGTCACCGACAACCAGCGCTCGCTCATCCGGCAGCGCCTGGCAGCGGCCCGCGCGGTGACGAGCCGCGCTGCCGCCCACACCGCCACCAGGATCCCCGCCACCGATCCGGGCGTTCCCGCGCCGCTGTCCCCGGCGCAGGCGCGGCTGTGGTTCATGCACCAGCTGGAGCCCGACAGCGCCGCCTATCACGTCACGGCCACGGTACGGCTGACCGGCGCGCTCGACGTGGCCGCCCTGACCGCCGCGGTCCGCGACCTGGCGACGCGGCACCACGTGCTGCGCAGCCGGTTCGTGGACCAGGACGGCACCCCCACCGCGGTCGTCGGCGCCGCCGGCGACGTGCCCGTCGAGACGGCGGGCACGCTCGACGCGTTCCGGGACCGGGCGTTCCGGCTCGCCGATGAGCCACCGATGCGGGTGCTCATCTGCCGCACCGGCCCGGACGAGCACCTGCTGCTGCTGGTCGTGCACCACATCGCCTTCGACGCGTGGTCCGTCGACCTGGCCCTGCGCGAGCTCGCCGACCTCTACGCGGCCAGGGTGGAGGGCCGGCCCGTCCCGGCCGCGCCCGCGGTGCAGTACGCCGACTACGCCCGCTGGCAGGGCGGCCGGGAGCCGTCCACAGTGGACCTCGACTGGTGGGTCGAGCGGTTGCGGGGCCTCGCGCCTGTGCTGGACCTGCCCGCCGACCGGCCCCGCCCGCCCGTCGCCGGCGCCGAGGCCGGGCAGGTGCCCGTGGAGGTGCCCGCCACGCTCACCGCCCGCATCGACGGCCTCGCCGCGGCCGGCGGCGCGACCCCGTTCATGGTGCTGCTCGCCGCCTGGCAGGCGCTGCTCGCCCGGGTCTGCGGCACCGACGACGTCGCCGTCGGCGTCCCCGCCGCGGGCCGGCACCACCCGGACGTCGAGACGATGATCGGGTGCTTCATCGGCACGCTGGTGCTGCGCACCGACTGCTCCGGCGACCCGACCGGCCGCCAGCTGCTGGCCCGCGTGCGGGAGACCGCGATCGACGCGCTCGCCCACGCCGAGACCCCGTTCGAGCGGATCGTCGACCGGCTGCAGCCCGAGCGGAACCTCGCCACCACCCCGATCTTCCAGGTGCTGCTGAACGTCCTGGAGCAGCCGCCCGCGCCGATGCGCTTCCCCGGCCTCGACGCGCACGTCGTCGACCTGCCGATCCGCACCACGAAGTACGACCTCAACCTCGCGCTGTCCCGCACCGCCGACGGCTACCGCGGCTCGCTCGTCCACCGCGCCGAACTGTTCGACGACGACACCGCCCGCCGCCTCACCGGATGGTTCCTTGCGCTGCTGGACGGGCTGACCGCCACCCCCGACGTGCCGGTCGGCCGGCAACCGCTGGAGCCGGGCGCGCTGTCAGGACCGGCCGGCCGCCGCGTGTCGTACACGATGGAACAGCCACTCGATCAACTGATCGCGCGCCACGCGGCGCTCACGCCCGACGCGACCGCGGTCGTCGCCGCCGACGGCAGCCTGACCTACGCCGAGCTGGACCGGCGCGCGGGCGTCGTCGCGGCGCGGCTGCTCGCCGGCGGGGTGCGGCCGCAGGAGCCCGTCGCCGTCCTGACCGAGCGCGGCGTCAGCCTGCCCGTCGCGATGCTCGGCGCGCTGAAGGCCGGCGCCGCCTACCTCCCGATCGACCCCGGCTACCCGGACGGGCGGGTGGCGGACATCCTCGACGCGGCCGGCGCGCGGTTCGTGCTCACCGAGGCGGCCTTCGCCGGCCGGGTCGCGGACCGCCGGGCGCTCGTCGTCGCGGACCTCGCGGGTGAGCCGGCGCAGGCCGTGCGGGTGCCGATGGACCACCTCGCGTACGTCATCTTCACGTCGGGCTCGACCGGGAGACCCAAGGGCGTCGCCGTCGAGCACCGGCACATCGCGCACTACCTGCACGCGGTCGCCGACCGCATCGGGCGGCACGCGTCCTACGCGCTCGTCTCCACCCACGCCGCCGACCTCGGCATGACGAACCTGTTCGGGGCGCTGACCACCGGCGGCGTCGTGCACCTCGTCGACCGGGAGACCGCCACCGACCCGGAGGCGTTCGCCGCCTACCTCGCCGCGCACCCGGTCGACGCGATGAAGCTCGTCCCCAGCCACCTGGAGCTGCTCGCCGCGCACGGCGACCTCGCCACCCTGCTGCCCCGCGCGCAGCTCGTCCTGGCCGGCGAACCATGCCCGTGGGAGCTGATCGAGCGCATCGAGCGGGTCCGCCCCGACCTCGGCGTCCAGGTCCACTACGGCCCGACCGAGACCACGGTGTCGGTGCTCGGCTGCGACGTGCGCGAGATCCCCGCCGGGCGCCGCCACGGCATCGTCCCGATCGGCCGCCCGTTCCCGAACGTGGAGTGCCTCGTCACCGACCCGGCCGGCCGGCCCGTGCCCGCGGGCGTGCCGGGGGAGCTGCACATCGGCGGGCCGGGCGTCGCCCGCGGCTACCTGCACGGGCGCGACGACCGGTTCACCGGCGACCGCTACCGCTCCGGCGACCGCGTCCGGGTCGACGCGCACGGCCTCGTGCACATCCTCGGCCGCGTCGACGACCAGGTGAAGATCCGAGGCTTCCGGGTCGAGCTCAACGAGGTCGCCGCCGCCGTCCGCGCCGTCCCCGGCGTCGGCGAGGTGGTCGTGCTGCCCGTCGGCGAGGCGCACACGCGGCGGCTCGCCGCGTGGGTCACGCCCGCGACCGCCGACACCGGCGTGATCCGGGCCGCGCTGCGGGACCGGCTGCCCGACTACATGGTGCCGTCGGCGTTCGTCGCGCTCGACCGGCTGCCGCTGACCGCCAACGGCAAGGTCGACCGGGCCGCGCTGCCCGCCCCCGCGGCACCGGCGGCGGCCACCCGCGTCGCGCCGTCGACACCGACGCAGGTGCGGGTCGCGGCGGCCTGGGCGCAGGTGCTCGACGACGCCGACCCCGGGCTCGACGACGACTTCTTCGCCCTCGGCGGCGACTCGTTCAAGGCCGTCCGCGCGGTCCGCGCCATCGACCCGCAGCTGCGCGTCATCGACCTCTTCACGCACCCCACCGTGCGCGAGCTCGCCGCGTACCTCGACGGTGACACCGGATCGTCGGGGCTGCTGCACCGCCTGGCCGGGCCCGCCACCGGCACGCTCACCGTCGTGTGCGTCCCGTACGGAGGTGGCTCCGCCGCCGCGTACGGGCCCCTGGCGACGGAGCTGGCGCAGCGGATCCCCGGCGCGGCCGTCCTCGCCGTCGAGTTGCCCGGGCACGACCCGGCCCGCCCCGACGAGCCGCCGCTGCCGATGTCCGCGCTCACCGACCGGATCGTCGCGGACCTGCCGCCCGGGCCGGTGCTCGTGTACGGGCACTGCGTCGGCTCCGCGGCCGCCACCGAGCTGGCGCTGCGCCTGGAGGCCGAGGGCCGGGACGTGGTGGGGCTCGTCGTCGGCGGCAGCTTCCCCGCCGCGCGGCTGCCCGGCCGGGTCACCGCGTGGCTGCACCGGCGGATCCCCGCCACCTGGTGGACGTCGGACCGGGCGTACCGGGACTTCCTGCGGACCCTCGGCGGCCTCGACGACGACACTGGGCTTGATACTGGACTGGACACCGAAACGATCCTGCGCGGACTGCGGCACGACGTCGACGAGGCGCAGACCTGGTTCACCCGCGAGCTGACCCGCCCCGACCGGCGCCGGCTCCGCGCGCCCGTCCTGTGCCTCATCGGCGCCCGGGACCGCTCCACCGAGCTGTACGAGGAGCGCTACACCGAGTGGGGCGCGTTCGCCGACCGGGTCGCCCTCGCCGTCCTGCCCCGCGCCGGGCACTACTTCCTCAAGCACCAGGCCGCGCTGGCCGCCGACCGCATCGCCGACGCCACCCGGGACTGGCGGGAGGGGCGGCCACCGGAGCCGGTCAGCACCGCGGTCGCCGGCGGGCGGGCCCGCCGCGACCTGCGCGACTTCTACCTCATGGCGGCCGGGCAGACCGCGTCGCTGATCGGCGCGGCGCTCAGCTCGTTCGCCCTCGGCGTCTGGGCCTACCAGCAGCACGGGCGGGTCGCCGACTACGCGCTCGTCACCATGCTGGCGCTGCTGCCCTCGATCCTGCTGCTGCCCCTCGGCGGTGCCGTCGCCGACCGGCTCGACCGGCGGCGCATCATGCTCGCCTGCAACGGTGCCGGCGTCGCGGTCATGACGGCCGTCGTGACCCTTCTCGCCCTGGGCACGCTGGAGATCTGGACCGTCGGGCTCCTCGCCGGGCTGCTGTCCGCGATCACCGCGTTCCACCGGCCCGCGTACCTGGCGGCGGTCGCGCAGCTCGTGCCGAAGCCGTACCTCGGGCAGGCCAACGCCCTGGCCAACCTCGGGCCCGGCATCGGCATGCTCATCGCGCCCCTCGCCGGCGGCGCGCTCATCACCGCGCTCGGCATGCCGTGGGTCGTCGCCGTCGACGTGGTGTCGCTGCTCGTCGGCGTCGGCACCCTGCTCGTAGTGCGGCTGCCCGACCGGCTGTTCCGCCGGCAGGAGGAGGCCTTCGCCCGCGCCATCGCCGGCGGCTGGCGGTTCCTCGTCCGGCGGCGCCCGCTCATGATCATGATCGGGTTCTTCGTCGTCGAGAACTACCTGGCCATGCTCGCCCTCGCCGTCACCGTCCCCACCGTGTACGGCTTCGGCGGCACCACCGCCGTCAGCGTCGTCACCGCGTGCAGCGGCATCGGCGCGGGCATCGGCGCGCTCGCCATGGTGCTGTGGGGCGGCGCCGAACGCCGCGCCACCGGCATGGTCGGCTTCGTCATCGGCGTGGGTCTCGGCGCGGCGCTCGTCGGGCTGCGGCCGTCGACCGCGGTCGCCGCCGCCGGCAGCCTCGTCTGGTACGCCTCCCTGACGATCCTCAACGCGCACTGGCTCGCGATCATCCAGGTCAAGGTCGGCCTCGAGCTGCAGGGCCGGGTCCTCGCCACCAACCAGATGCTGGCGGTCGCGATGACCCCGCTCGCGTTCCTGACCGCGCCGCCGCTCACGTCCCTCGTCACACCGCTGCTGCGCCCCGGCGGCGCGCTCGCCGGGACCGTCGGCGAGGTGGTGGGCGTCGGCGCCGACCGGGGCGCCGGGCTCGTCCTCGTCGCGTGCGGGGTGCTCCTCGTCGTGTGGGGCGCGCTCGGGCTCGCGTACCGGCCGCTGCACCGGATGGAGGACGACCTGCCCGACGTGTCCGCCGGCGCGGAGATCCCCGACACGCTCGACGAGGTGCAGGACGCGCTGCTTCAGCGGGAGTTGGCGGACCGCCAGGCGACGTAGTCGGCGACCGCGGCGGCGATGTCGAACTCGGGCTTGAAGCCGGTGTCCTCGGTGAGGCGGCTGATGTCGAGGTACGGGTGGGCGCCGCCGCCCCCGGGCCGCGCCTCCGCCTCGAGCGCGTCCGCGACCTCCCGGTAGGTGAACGGTCGGCCGCTGGACACGTTGTATGTGTCGTGCCGCAGGCTCGGGGCGGTCATGAGCAGGGCGATCGCGCGGCCGGCGTCCGGCGCGTAGCAGGTGTCGCCGCCGTCGCCGGCGTGCAGCGGCGGCGGCTCCTCGCCGCGCAGCACGGCGCTGATGTACGGCGGGATCGGGTTGAACGGCGACTCCGGGTCCATGAGCGGACCCCATGTGCTGCCGATCCGCAGCAGCACGGGCTGGACGCCGGTGCCCTGCAGGGCGTGCGTGACGACCGGCTCAAGGGCCTTCTTGAACGCGACGATCAGGTGCGGCAGGTGCGCGGCCGGCAGCGGCAGCTCCTCGTGCCAGGGGATCTCGGGCCGGCCGATGTACACGCCGATGCTGCTCGCGACGGCGAACCTGCGCACCGCCCACGTGCGGGCCGCGTCGAGGGCGTTGAGCAGCCCGGCCATGTCCCTGCGGAAGTACGCCGCCGGATCGTCGCCGGGGACGGAGCCGGCGAGGTGGACGATGCCGCTGATCTCGTGGCGGCCGGCGAGGGCGAGGAACGCGTCGCGGTCGGTGACGTCGAGGGCCTCGACGGTGACCCGGCCGGCGAGGAACGACGGCACCTCCGCCCGCCGGTGCGCGGTGACGACGACCTGGTGCCCGAGGTCGGCGAGCGCGCGGGCGGTGTGGGCGCCGATCATGCCGAGCCCGCCGGTGACGAGGATCATGGCTTGATCAGATCCCGCGGGCGCCGGCCGGGTCTTGAACGAATCGCGCACGGCCTCGGAGGAACGGCTCGTAGGACGCGGTGTGGTCGTGGCCGCAGCAACAGCGGTCGACCTCGCCGCCGAGCAGGTCGCGCGGGGTCAGGCCGGTCAGCCGCAGGCACTCCCGGCTCAGATGCGCCTGGTCCGCGTAGCCGAGGTCGGCCGCGAGGCCCGCGACGCCGGCCGCGCCCGACTGGGCCAGCGCCAGGAACCCCTGGAACCGCAGCGTGCGCTGCAGGACCTTCGGACTCAACCCGACCGCCCGCAGGCAGCGGCGGCGCAGCTGGCTCACCGACAGCGCCAGGTGGCCGGCGACGGCGTCGACGGTGACCGGCGACCACGGCATCAGCGCCCGCACGGCCTCCCGTACCAGCGGATCCACGCTCGCATCGCCGCGGAACTCACGCAGGAGGTGGCGCTGCAGCAGCGCGAGCGCCCGCTCGGGCGTCCGGGCGCCGGCCATCGCCTCCGCGAGCCGGTCGGCGGTCCCGCCCCACAGGTCCGCCAGGCCCGGGCGCTGGTCGAGCAGCTCGTCGAGGGCCACCGGCAGGGGCGGCGGGGTCCCAGGCAGGAACCGCACGCCCACCACCGTGGTCCGCGCCGGGATCACCTCGACCTGCGGACCGGTCAGCGGGCCGAGCAGGTGCGGGCGCCCGCCGATCGGGAAGTGCAGCTCCACGCCGCCGGCCGGAAGGTGCCGCTGCGCGTACGCGACGTCGCCGGTGCGCTGGACCCACACCGTCCGGACGACGTGCGCCAACGCGGCCACCGGCGGGTGCTCGACGTACGACTCCATCACCCGCCATCCTCGCACTCCGGTATCTTGCTGCGACGTCCGCCCGCTACCAGGAGGCATGCACATGAGCTCGGTCCCAGTTCCCGACGCGCAGACGCGGTACTCGTCGCGGCGGGCCGGCGCGCCGGACGAGGCCCAGGCGTGGCCGGCGTTCGGGGCGGAGGACCGCGCGCTGCTGGAGGCGGCCGGGGAGGTGGTCCGCCCGTCGCCCGGCGAGGTGCTGTGGGAGGGCGGCGAGCCCTACGACCTGTACGTCGTGGAGACCGGCGGGCTGTGCCTGGTGGACCGCCGCGACGACCGGGTCGTGGTCGTCGTGGAGCCCGGCGACTTCGTCGGCGAGCTCGGCATGCTGATGGGGCAGCCGGCGTTCCTCGCCGGGGTGGCGATGCCCGGCACCACGCTGCTGCGGGTGCCCGTCGAGGAGCTGCGCCGGCTGATCGCGACCACCGTGGACCTGGGCGACCTGCTGATCTCCGCGTTCGACGCCCGGCGGCGCATGCTGAGCCGCTGGGGCGAGGGCGGCCTCGTCCTCGCCGGCGACGACGACCACCACCTGCGCCGGCTGCGGGAGTTCGCCGCGCGCAACCACGTCCCGTTCCGGGTCGTGCTGCGCTCCGACCCGTCCGCCTGGGACGAGGTCGCGGCGGCGTGCGCGCTGCCGGAGCAGGGTGCGGCGGTGGTGACCGGGGAGGGGCGGGTCCTGACCGACCCGAGCCCCCGCGACCTGGCCACGGCCGTCGGGCTCGACCTGTGCGGGCTGCCCGAGGGGGCGCGGTGCGACCTGCTGGTCGTCGGCGCCGGCCCGGCCGGTCTGGCCGCCGCCGTCTACGGCGCCTCCGAGGGCCTCGACGTCGTGGTCGTCGAGGACGTCGCCCCCGGCGGGCAGGCCGGCACCTCGTCGCGGATCGAGAACTACCTGGGTTTCCCGCGCGGGATCGCCGGCGGCGAACTGGCCCGCTCGGCGATGCTGCAGGCCGTCAAGTTCGGGGCGCGGCTCGTCTCGCCCCGATCCGTCACCGGCCTGACCCGTGACGCTGACGGGTTCCGGGTCAGGCTCGACGACGACACCGACGTGGCCGCCCGCGCCGTGGTCGTCGCCAGCGGTGTCCGGTACCGGCGGCTGACCGTCCCCGGCGTCGCCGACCTCGAGGGGCGGGGCGTCTCGTACGCGGCCACGGAGATCGACGCGCGCGCCTGCCTGGGCCGCGACGTCGTGGTCGTCGGGGGCGCCAACTCGGCCGGGCAGGCCGCCCTGTTCCTGGCCCGGCAAGCCGGTCACGTGCACGTCCTCATCCGCCGCGACGACCTGACCGAGACGATGTCGGACTACCTCGCGCAGCGGCTCCTGCACCACGAGCGGATCACCGTCCACCCGCGGTCGGAGCTGACCGGCGCGCGCGGCGGCGACCGGCTCACCCACCTCACGTGGCGGGACGGGGCGACCGGACGGGAGGTCGAGGTGGCGGCCGGCGGGCTGTTCCTGATGATCGGGGCGCAGCCGCGCTCCGCGTGGCTGCACGACGTGGGCGTCGAGCTGGACGAGAAGGGGTTCGTGGTGACCCGCGGCGCGTTCGAGACCTCGGTGCCGGGGCTGTTCGCCGTCGGCGACGTCCGGGCCGGTTCGGTGAAGCGGGTCGCCTCCGCCGTCGGCGAGGGCTCGGTGGTGGTCTCGGCGGTGCACGCGTACCTGGCGGCCACCGGCTGATCGTGGCTTGACATCGATCGCAGTGGACCAGAGACCGCCGGACCGTGCCGGCCGGGCGCCTGAACACGTTCTCACAACCATCGCCAGCCATTGACCGATGTCGCTGTAGCTGGCAGAATTCGGTCCCCGCACCATCCCTTCCGCCAGGGGGACCGCCATGAGACTGGCCCTGCTCGCCACCGCGCTGCTGACATCCGGGTTGGTGCTGAGCACCCCGGGCCCCGCCCACGCCGCCGCGCCCACCGGACGGTACGTGGCGCTCGGGGACTCGTACACCTCCGGACCGCTGATCCCGGACCAGGTCGACCTCAACTGCGTCCGCTCCAACCGCAACTATCCGTCGCTGGTCGCCCGCGCGATCGGCTCGGCCGCCCTCGTCGACGCCAGCTGCGGCGGCGCCACCACTGCCGACATCCTCAACCCCGGGAAGGGCACCCTCGGCCTGCCCGTCCCCGCCCAGATCTCCGCCGTCACCGCCGCGACGGCGCTGGTCACGATCGGCATCGGCGGCAACGACATCGGTTTCACCGGCATCGTGACGGCGTGCGCCCAGGACGGCGTCGGCGACCCCTTCGGCACGCCTTGCCGCGACCGGTACACCGCCGGCGGCACCGACCAGCTCCAGGCCCGGATCGCCGGCACGGCCCCGAAGGTCACGGCCGTCATCCAGGCCGTGCGCGCAGCCGCGCCCGCCGCCCGCATCGTCGTCGTCGGCTATCCGGCGATCGTGCCCGACCGCGGCTACGGCTGCTGGCCGGCGGTGCCGTTCGCGTTCGGTGACGTGCCGTACCTGCGCGCGGTGGCGAAGTCGCTCAACGCGATGCTCGCCCAGACCGCCGCGTCGAACGGTGCCGAATACGCCGACACCTACACGCCGTCGGTCGGCCACGACGTCTGCCGCTCCAAGAGCGTCCGCTGGGCGGAGGGGGTCGTCCCGGAAAACGCCGCCGCCCCGTTCCACCCCAACGCCGCCGGCGAGCAGGCCATGGCCACCGCCGTCACGACCCGCCTCGCCTGAGCGTGCCCCCGTCGTTGCCCATATGCTCGGCGACATGACGATCAAGCGCATGGACAACGTCGGCATCGTCGTCGACGACCTCGACGCCGCCGTCGCGTTCTTCACCGAGCTCGGCATGGAGCTGGAGGGGAGGATGCCGATCGAGGGCAGCTGGGCGGGGAAGGTCGTCGGGCTCGACGGCATGCGGAGCGAGATCGCGATGATGCGGGTCCCGGGCGCCCCGGGCCGGCTCGAGCTGGCGACGTACCACAGCCCGAAGTCGATCACCCCCGAGCCGGCGGTCACCCCGTCGAACACGCTTGGCCTGCACCGCGTCATGTACGCCGTCGACGACATCGAGGACACCCTCGCCCGCCTCCGCCCGCACGGCGCGGAGCTCGTCGGTGAGGTGACGCGCTACGAGGACGCCTACCTGCTGTGCTACCTCCGCGGGCCGGGCGGCATCATCCTCGCGCTGGCCGAAGAGCTGAGCTGAATCCTCGCGCCGGCCGAAGAGCTGAACTGGGCTGGGCAGAGCTGATCCGCATCAGCCCTGCAGGGTGATCCGCAGCATGACCCGGTCGCGCCGGCCGAGGGTGGCGAGCCGTTCGACGAGCATCACCAGGCGGTACTCGAGGCCGTACTTGCGCCGGACCAGTCCCGTCATGCGGGCGATCTCGCGCTGGTCGGTGACGATCTCGGCGGTGCCCTCGACCGGCGGGGTGCTGACGTGGACCTTGCCGGTGCGGGTGCAGGGGACCAGCCGCACGCGAGGGTCGCGGCGCAGGCGCTTGACCTTGTAACTGGCGGCGAGGGTGGTCACGACGAGGGCGTCGCCGTCCGGGGTGATCCACACGGGCGTGGCGACCGGGGTGCCGTCCTTCCTGAACGTGGTGAGCGAGACGCAGCGCTGCGCGCCGAGCGACGCCGTCGTGGAGCCCTGGGTCATCCTCTCCGGGTACCCGGAGAGGACCGGGTGATGCGCGTCGCCGCGGCGGGGATCAGGTGGGGCTGAGCCGCCGGCCGTGGGCGATGACGGGGTGGACGCCGGCGAGGGTGAGGTCGTCGCGGAGCTCGGAGCGGACCCGGGCGTCGACGAGCAGGAGCACCCCGGCGGGCATGACCTGGTGCTCGCCCCGCCGGTGCCACGCGGTGTGGTCCGCGAAGCAGACGACCCGGTCGGTGACGGGCAGGACGGCGCGGTTGAGCTCGGCGGTCTCCTCGTCGACGTTGGCCGGGACGCCGGCGTCGTCGGTGCCGTCGAGCTCGATGAACGCCGTGTCGAGGTGAAACGCGTGCAGCGTCCTGGCGGCGAGCGGGCCGGTCAGCCCCTGCGTGCCGGTGACCACGCCGCCGGTGAGCACCAGGGTCTGGTCGCGGCGCTGGTGCTCCTGGAACGCCTGGGCGACCGGCAGCGAGTAGGTCACCACCGTCAGGTCCGGCACCGTCGCCAGGTGGTGGGCGAGCAGCGTCGAGATGGGCCCGGCCGGCAGCGCGACGGTGGTGCCGGGCGCCACCATCCTGGCCGCGTCGGCGGCGATCGCGGCCCGGGCGAACTGCCGCGCCATCACGGCCGAGCGGAGCGGCTTCTGGCCGTGGCCGGCCGCCGGGCGGCGGACGGCGCCGCCGTGGACGCGGGCGACGAGGCCGGACGCGTCGAGCATCGTCAGGTCGCGGCGGATCGTGCCGGTGGAGACGCCGAAGAGGTCGGCGAGGCGGCGCAGCTGTGCGCCGCCGTCGCGGTTGACGATTTCCAGGATGGCGAGTTGCCGTGTCGAGGCCAGCATCGATGCGACCCCCAGGGTCCGAGGTGTGGCAACGTCGTCAGGATCGGGGTGGAAGGTGGGACTGGCGGTGCAGGGTGGTGCCGCGGGCGATCAGCTGGGTCGGCAGGATGACCCACCGCGGCGGGCCGGTGTAGCCGTCGAGACGCTCCAGCAGCAGGCGCGCGGTCTGCCGGCCCATGTTCTCCGCGTCGTGGGCGATGACCGTGACGCCGAGGATGTCGCCCATGTCCAGCTCGTCGAAGCCGACGAGCGCCGGCGGCGACGGATGCCCGTGCAGGGCGCGCAGCGCGCCGGTGGTGATGCGGTTGTTCGTGGTGAAGACGGCGGTCGGCGGCCGGTCGAGCCGCAGCAGCGCGGTCACCGCACGCTGCGCGGTGTCCATGTCGTGGGCGCCCTCGACCAGGTGCTCGCGCCAGTCCGGGACGCCGGCCGCCGCCAGCGCAGCACCGAACGCGGTGACGCGCTCCCGGTGGGTGCTGAGCCGGGACCGGTCGCCCACGATGCCGATGCGGGTGTGCCCCAGCGCCAGCAGGTGCGCCGCCGCCTGCCGGGCGCCGTCGCGGTTGTCCAGCAGGACCGCGTCCGCGGACACGCCGACGGGCGGGCGGTCGACGAAGATGAACGGCGGCGTGCCGTGGCGGCGCTCGACCGCCAGATGGTCGTGCGTGGGCAGGGTGGAGGCCAGCACCAGCGCCCGGACGCGCCGCTCCAGCAGCGCCTCGGTGAGCTGGTGCTCGGACTGCGAGTTCTCGTCGATGTCGACGGTGACCAGTTGCAGGCCGTGCGCCCGGACCTCGCGCTCCAGCCCGCCGGCGAGCCGGGAGTGGAACGGGTTGCCCAGGTCGCCGCCGAGCATCCCGATCAGCGTCGAGGTGTCGCCGCCGCGGCGCAGCTCCCTGGCCGTGCCGTCATCGGGACCTCGGTCACGGGACAAGCCTTTCAGCCCTTGGTCGAGCCGAGCGCCAGCCCGGCGATGAACTGTTTCTGCAGCGCGACGTACACGATGAGGGTCGGGATCGCGGCGATGAGGGCGGCCGCCGCGATCATGTTCTGGTTGGCGACGAACTGGCCCTGGAGATTGGCCAGGGCCGAGGTCACCGGGCGCTTGTCGCCGGTGGAGATGAGCGTGATGGCCCAGAAGAAGTCGTTGTAGATCCAGGTGGTGAGCAGCGTGGCGAGGGCCGCGAGGGCCGGCCGGCACAGCGGCAGGGTGAGCCGCCAGAACCGGGTCCACACGGTCGCGCCGTCGACGACCGCGGCCTCGTCGAGCTCCTTCGGCAGCGTCCGCATGTAGTTGCTGAGGACGAAGACGCAGAACCCGAGCTGGAACGCGACGTTGATGGCGATGAGTCCGAGGTAGGAGTTGTACATGAGGCCGCTCTCGCTGACCCAGTGCGGGAGCGGGATGGCGAGGTACAGGCGGAACAGCGGCGTGATGATGACCTGCTGCGGCAGCAGGTTGCCGGCGGTGAACAGGATGAGGAGAGGGATGTTGAACCGGAAGCGCAGCCTCGACACCACGTAGGCGAACGAGGCCGCCAGCAGAAGCGTGAGCAGCACCGCCGGCACCGTGATGACCAGCGAGTTGAGGAAGAAGTGCCACATGTCGGACTGGGTCCACGCGGCCTGGAAGTTGGCCAGGGTCAGGCTGCGGGGCAGGGACACGTAACCGTGCTCGTTGGTCTCCGCGATCGGGCGGAGCGCGACGTACAGCGCGAACAGCACCGGCGTCACCCAGAGCGCCAGCATGACGAGCATGAACGCCTGCGCGGCGACGCTACCGAGCCGGGAGGGCTTCATCGCGGGGACTCCTCACGGCGGAACGCCTGGTGGAGAAAGATCGTGATCGGGATCAGGGAGATGGCGAGCAGGATGACGCCGAGGGTGGAGCCGAAGCCGATGCGTTGGGTCTCGCCGACGATGTTCTGGGTGACGGCGACGGACAGCAGTTCGAGGCCT
>NZ_JBEXUD010000096.1:0-14947 GCF_040614215.1 Dactylosporangium sp. NPDC006015 | reverse complement strand
CTCGAGACATCGATGGGAGCTGGGCGGGCCGGACACTAGGTTCGGCCGTCGACGGCTGTCAACGCGCACGAGCCCCGCCGCGGCCTGCGCGGCGGTGTGCGGGCTGTAGGCCCCGGCGAGCCGTTCGCTCTGATCCGGTGTCCGCGGCTTCTCCACGGTGGCGGTGGCTTCAACAGGCATTGAGGACTCCTGCCAATATTCGATCTCGTCGTCGGACAGTGGGCGTGGCGGGTTCGGTCGCGCCGGGGCGCGCCGTCGCGGGTCCATCCGCGTCTGTTCGGGCCAGATCCCTCCGCCGTTCGGTGCGGCGGGCGGCTGATACCGCTGTGGTTGCGGCAGATCGTGGTGTTGCTCGTAGCGCGGGTCCAGGTCCGGCGCGGCGGGCGGCGGCGGCTGAAACCGGGGCGCCCGTGGCGCGTCGCGGCGCGGGTCGACGTCCGCCGGCGGCTGCGACCGTGGCGGCCGCGGCACGTCGTAGCGCTGGTCCATGTCCGCCGGCGGCTGCACCCGTGGCGCCTGCGGCACGTCGCGGCGCGGGTCCACGTCCGCCGGCGGCTGCACCCGTGGCGGCTCCGGCATCGGCGGCGGCTGGAACCGGGCCGCCTGCGGCACGTCGGGGCGCTGCTCGAAGCGCGGGTCCACGGTGACCTGCTGGACGCCGAGCTTCGCGATCGGCTGGCCGGCCGCCGGCCGGAACGGCCGCACCGACGGCGCGCCCGCAGGCGCCTCCGGGGCGGGGCCCTCGGCGAGCAGCCGGTTGAGCGCGTCGGCGGCCGTCGGCGGCCGCGGAGGGCCACCGGCCGGTGGCCGGGAAGGACCGCCGTCGGACGGCCGCGCCGCCGCACCCGCGGGTGGACGCGGCTGCCCGCCACCGCCCGCCGGCGCCGGCCCGGAGGCCGCCTGCGGCGGCCAGGCCCCACCGGCAGGCGGCTGGGGCGCACCTGAAGGCCCAGGAGGCACTGGAGGCCCGGGAGGCACTGGAGGCACTGGAGGTCCGGGCGGCCCGGGCGGCCCGGGAGGTCCTGGCACCGGCGGCCGCTGCGGCGGGGGGGCGGGCGCCGCGCCGGGGACAGGCGCGCCGGCGGGCGGCCGGGGCGTGGCGGCCCGCGCATCCGCGAGCGCGTCCGCGAACGTCGGATTCCTGCCCTGCGATTCGGCGGCATCCGCCAGCGCGGCCAGATCCTCGATACTCAGTGTGCGATTCGGCGTGTCGCCTTTGCGCGGTGCCCGGCCTGATGATTGAGTTGTCGCAACGGCATCGGGGACCTCCACCGTCAGCTCATATTTCTGAGTTCCGAAAAGGCCACCGACCCCGCCGGTGCGCACTTTTTCGGCAGAGACGATGACAGCATCCGGCCCGTGCTCCGCGCGGACCTGCGCGAGCAACTCTTCGAGGTCACGACCCTCAAGCAGCAACCGGGTAGGCACCATTCACCACCCCAATAGTCTCAATCCGCAGCGTACTCCCGGCGATCTCTGAGTAGGACAGAACCGGTAAACGCGGCAATGCCATCTGCACCAGTTTCCGCAGAGCGTTGCGCAGTTGCGGTGAGCAGACGAGGACGGGACTGACGCCCCGTTCCTCGCCGAGTTCGGTGATTCTGGTCAGGTCGGCGAGCATCGACTCGGCGCGTGCCGTGTCGATCAGCAGCTGCAGTCCGCTGTCGGTCGGGCGCAGCGATTCCAGCAGCTGCTGCTCCAGCCTCGGCTCGAGCGTGATCGCCGTGAGGGTGCCGTCGTGGGCGTACCGGGAGGCGATCGCCGGCCCGAGTGACGCCCGCGCCGCCTCGACCAACGAGTCGGGGTCGGTGGACTGCTTCGCCTGCAGCGACAGGGATTCGAAGATGCGCACCAGGTCGCGGATCGGCACGCCCTCGTCGAGCATGGTCTGCAGCACCCGCTGGACCTGCCCGAGGCTGAGCGCCGCCGGGGTCAGCTCCTCCACGACGACGGGGTGCGTGCGCTTGACGATCTCGGTGAGCGCGCGGACGTCCTCGCGCCCCAGCAGGCGGCTGGCGTGCAAGCGGACGATCTCCGCCAGGTGCGTGATGATGACGGACGCCCGGTCGACGACCGTCGCGCCGGTGAGGTCCGCCTGGTGGCGCAGCTCGGCCGGCACCCACTTGCCGGCCAGGCCGAAGACGGGCTCGACGCCGGCCCGGCCGGGCAGGAAGTCCAGGCCGTCGCCGATCGCCAGGACCGTCCCGGGCGGCGCCTGGCCGCGGCCGACCTCGACGCCGCTGATGCGCACCGCGTACGTCGACAGCGGCAGCTCCAGGTCGTCGCGGGTGCGCACCGGCGGCATGACGATGCCGAGCTCCAGGGCGACCTTGCGGCGCAGGGCCCGGACCCGTTCCAGGAGGTCGCCGCCGCTGGCGTCGACGAGGTCGACGAGGTCCGGCGCGAGGGCCAGCTCCAGCGGGTCGACCCGCATCTCCCCGATCAGCGTCTCCGTCGGGTCCGGCGGTGGCGGCTCGGCCTCGGCGGCGGCAGCGTCCTGCTGGTCGGCCTCGCTGACGGGTTTCGGCAGGCGCTGGGCGATGATCAGCACCGCCGCGCCGACGAGCAGGAAGGGCAGCTTCGGCAGCCCTGGGATGAGGCACAGCGCGAGCGCCGCGCCGCCGCCGATCTGCAGCGCCCGGCGGTTCTGGCTGAGCTGCTTGCTGACCGTGGCGCCCATGTCGCCGTCGTTGGCGGAGCGGGTCACGATGAGGCCGGTCGCCACGGACAGCAGCAGCGCCGGGATCTGCGAGACGAGGCCGTCGCCAACGGACAGCAGCGAGTAGGTCTGGATCGAGTCGGTCGCCGACAGCCCGCGCTGCAGCATGCCGATCGCGAAGCCGCCGATGAGGTTGACCAGCGTGATGATGATGGCGGCGATCGCGTCGCCCTTGACGAACTTCGACGCGCCGTCCATCGCGCCGTAGAAGCTCGCCTCGGAGGTGATCTCGGTGCGGCGTTTGCGGGCCGTGGCCTCGTCGATGAGGCCGGCGTTGAGGTCGGCGTCGATCGCCATCTGCTTGCCGGGCATCGCGTCGAGGGTGAAGCGGGCGCCGACCTCGGCGACGCGCTCCGCGCCCTTGGTGATGACGATGAACTGGACGATGAACAGGATCAGGAAGATGACGAGGCCGACGATGAGCGAGCCGCCGACGACGAAGTGGCCGAACGCCTCGATGACGTCACCGGCGAAGCCCTCGGTCAGCACCAGCCGCGTCGCGCTGATGTTGAGCGACAGGCGGAAGAGCGTCGCGATGAGCAGCAGCGAGGGGAACGACGAGAACTCCAGCGGCCGCTTCACGTACATGCTGACGAGCACGATCACGAGCGCCAGCGTGATGTTGGCGGCGATGAGCGTGTCCAGCAGCATGGCCGGCAGCGGCACGACCATCATGAGGATGATCAGCACGATGCCGATGGGCACGACGAACTGCGACAGGCGTTTGGGCACGCTCTCCCCGTCTTTCCGATGTGACGCGTTCACCTGATCGGTGCCGAACGGGTAGTTCTGAGGGTTTTCCTTTGGTTGCAGGGCCGGGTGCCGATCGTCAGGGGCGTGCAGCCCGCAACGACCTCCACTCCCGACTCGACCCAGCTCGTCCACATCGGACGCCAGCCGCTCTACGACTGGTCCGGGCATGTCGTCGGCTACGAGCTGCTGTTCCGTGGCGCCGCGGACGAGGTGGAGGCGTCCCGGCGCAGCGCGTACGCGACCAGCCAGGTCATCGTCAACGCGTTCACCGAGTTCGGCCTGGAGCAGCTCGTCGGCGGCCGCAAGTGCTTCATCAACCTGACCCGCGACTTCCTCGTCGGTGACCTGCCGCTGCCGTTCGACCCGGACCACGCGATCCTGGAGATCCTGGAGACCGTCGAGATCGACGACGCGGTGCTCGCCGGGACCGCGAGGCTGGTGCAGCAGGGGTACGAGATCGCCCTCGACGACTTCGTGTTCGGCCTCGGCCACGAGCGGCTGCTGGGCCTGGCCTCGTACGTGAAGCTGGACCTGCTCATCCGCGAGCCCGAGGAGCTCGCCGAGGTGGTGGCCCGCTGCCGCCGCTACCCGGGGATCAAGCTCGTCGCGGAACGGGTGGAGATCGAGGAGCACATCCTGCTGGCGCAGCGGCTCGGGTTCGACCTGCTGCAGGGGTACGCCGTGGGCCGCCCCCAGGTGCTGACGGCGGTCGCGCTGTCACCGTCGCGGCTGCGCCGCCTGGAGCTGCTCGGCGCGGTCACCGCGGAGGACGCCGACATCGCGAAGGTGTCGGCGATCGTGCAGAGCGACCCGGCGCTGTCCTACCGCGTGCTGCGGGCGACGAACTCGGCCGCGTCCGGGCTGCCGCGCAAGGTGGCGTCGGTCCGCGACGCGGTCGTGCTGCTCGGCTCGGCGAAGATCCGGCAGTGGGCGGCGCTGATGCTCGTCAGCGACGTGGCGGAGTCGGCGACCGAGGACCAGCTGTCCACGACGATGGCCCGGGCCCGGCTGTGCCAGACCGTCGCGGAGCGGCTCGGGCTGCAGGGCGACGCGGCGTTCACCGTCGGCCTGCTCGCCGGTGTCGCCGAGCTCATCTCGGAGCCGGTCGCGGAGCTGGTCACCCGGCTGCCGCTGACGGTCGAGGTGGCCGACGCGCTCGTCGACGGGCACGGCCGGCTCGGCCAGGTCCTGTCGATCGTGCGGGCGTACGAGGTCGCCGACGAGCACGCCCTCGCCGCCGCGCCGGTGTCGTCGGCGGACCTGGCGAAGGCGTACCTGGCGGCGGTCGGCTGGTCGATGCGCACCATCGAGGGCGCGCTGGGCCGGTAATGGCTGGTGAGAAGACCGAGCAGCCTACCGAGCAGAAGAAACGGCAGGCGCGGCGCGAGGGCACCCGGGCCCGCACGCCGGATCTCGGCGCGTGGGGTGGGGTGCTGCTGGCCAGCATGCTCCTGCCGATGACGGCCCGCAGCGTCATGGCACGGACCCAGGACCTGTTCTCCAAGAGCACGCAGGCGTTCACCGACCCGGAGCCGGCCAAGGCCCTGGAGCTGCTCAAGACCGGTATGACGGACATCGCGATCTGCGCCGCGCCGATCACCGTGTGCCTGTTCGTGTTCGCGATCGTCGGCACCGCCGCCCAGGGCGGCCTGCGCCCGGCGACGAAGCAGCTCAAGCCCGACTTCAAGAAGCTCAACCCGCTCAAGGGCCTGAAGCGCACGTTCGGCGGCCAGGCGGCGTGGGAGAGCGTCAAGTCCCTGGCGAAGGTGATCATCCTCGGCGTCGTCGTCTACAACACGATGCACACGCTGGTGCCGACGCTGCTGGGCGCGACCGCGATGCCGCTGCAGACGATCATCGGCCTGGTCGCCGACACGGTGCTGAAGGTCATCAGGATCGCCGCCGTCACCGGCCTCGTGCTCGCCTTCGCCGACTACTTCGTGGCCAAGCGCCGGGTCAACAAGCAGCTGATGATGTCGAAGGAGGAGATCAAGGAGGAGCACAAGAAGTCCGAGGGCGACCCGCACGTGAAGGGCCACATCCGGCAGCGGCAGCACGAGATGGCCCGCAGCCGGATGATGGCCGACGTGCCCAAGGCCGACGTCGTGGTGGTCAACCCGACGCACGTCTCGGTGGCGCTGCGGTACGACCCGACGAAGGGCGCGCCGCGGGTGGTGGCGAAGGGCCTGGGCGTGATCGCGCTGAAGATCCGCGAGGTCGCCACCGAGCACCGGGTGCCGATGGTCGAGGACGTGCCGCTCGCCCGGGCGCTGCACGGCGCGTGCGAGATCGGCGACGAGATCCCGGCGGAGTTCTTCGGCGCGGTCGCCCGGGTGCTCGCCTTCATCATGATGCTCAAGTCGAAGGGGTCCGCCGCCGGCGTGCACACGGTGCCGGAGCACCGTTAGCGTGCTGGCATGGACGACTTCGACGTCGTGGTGGTCGGTGCCGGTCCGGCGGGCGCGGCGGCGGCGCTCGCCGCGCGGCGGGCCGGCGCGAGCGTGCTGCTGCTGGACAAGGCCGGCTTCCCGCGCGACAAGCCGTGCGGTGACGGGGTCGCGCCGCACGCCCTCGACGTGCTCGCCGGGCTCGGCGTGACCGGCGTCGAGGACGGCTTCGCGCCGGTGCCGTCGCTGCGGCTCGTCGGGCCCGCCGGTGGGGCGGTCGCCCGCAGGCACGCGCGCCCCGCGTACACCATCCCCCGGCTGGTCCTCGACGAACGGATCGTGGACGGTGCGGTGGCGGCCGGGGCGGTGCTGCGCCGCCACACCGTGCGCCGCATCGAGGAGCGCCCGGACCGGGTGGTCGTCGACGGGATGGTCTCGGCGCGGGCGGTCATCGGCGCCGACGGCGCGTATTCGGCGGTGCGCAAGGCGCTCGGGCAGCCGCCGAACGGCCCCGGCCACCTGGCGCTCGCCATCCGCGGCTACGCGCCCTTCGCGGGGCAGCCCGCCGAGCAGCGGATCGTGACCGCGTCGCGGGAGTGGCCGGCCTACGCGTGGGCCTTCCCGATCGGGGACGGCACCGCCAACATCGGCTACGGGGAGGTGCTGCACGGCCGGCCGGTCTCCCGGGCGCACCTGCTGGACCGCCTCGCCGAGCTGCTGCCCGACGTGGACACGGCGGCGGCGACCGGGCTGCGGGCGCACCACCTGCCGCTGTCGACGCGCCGCCCGGCGCCGGCCCGGGGCCGGCTGCTGCTCGCGGGCGACGCGCTGTCGCTGATCAACCCCTTCACCGGCGAGGGCATCTTCTACGCGGTGCTGTCCGGCGCCCTGGCCGGTGCGGCGGCGTCCGGTGACGCGCCGGGGCAGCGGTACGCCGCGGCGCTGCGCGGCCGGCTCGGGCGGCACCTGCGGCACTCGCGGGCGGCGGCGCTGCTCGGCGGCCGGCAGTGGATCGTCAACGCCGCGGTGCGCGCCGCCGACCGGCGCCAGGCGGTCTTCGACGACCTGGTCGAGCTCGGCCTCGGCGACGGCACGCTGACCCCGCGCACGGTCGGCGCCATCGCCCGCCACGTGGTCACGCGCTGAGGTTCTCCGCCATCCGGGCCAGGGTGCGCACGGTGGTCAGGTAGTCCTCGTCGGGGACGCCCTCGGCGACCCGACGGCGGACCGCGGCCACGTCGGCGGCGATCGCCGCCCTCGCCCGCTCGCCGTCATCCGTGAGCGCGCCGTCCTGCCGCATCCACCCCCGCTGGACCAGGTCCTGCCGGCACTCCCCCTGCCCTTCCCACAACGGGTCCTCCGGTCCGAGGCCGTTGAGCAGCTGCCAGTGCCGGCGGCGCAGCCCCTGCCGGTCCAGCGCGGCCCCGAACGCGCCCTCGATCCGCTGGTCGAGCTCGCGCAGCCAATAGCCGATCGGCCTGTCCTCTGGTTTCATGGGTTCCACCTGTACATGCCTCCAGAATGTAGATAACAAAAATTATGCATCCTTCCCTTGCCGCCGTCGAGACCGCGATGGTGTCGATCCGACGCAGCCAGACCCGGCGCGCACTGGCCCGCAGCGGCCCGGCCAGCGGGGTGGACCCGGCGGTCTTCGACGTCGTCGACGCGGTCGAGGGGCTGCGCGACCGCGCGACGGTGACGGCGGTCGCCGCCGCGCTCGACGTGGCGCAGCCCCGCGCGAGCAAGCTCGTCGCCGCCGCCGTCGAGGCGGGCTGGGTGCGGCGCGAGGCCGACCAGGACGACGGCCGCCGGTCGCTGCTCGTGCGCACCCCGGCCGGGCTGGCACTGTGCGAGCGGGTGCACGCCGCGCGGCGGGCGAGGTTCGCCGCGGCGACCGCCGGTTGGACGCCCGCGGAGGTGGAGACGTTCGCCCAGCTCCTGACCCGCTTCGTCGCGGGCCTCACCGAAACGGCCGGACAACGGCACTGAGCGTCGATTCTTCAATGCTCCGGCGCACGGTAATCTTCGCGCCAGAGGTGATGTGGTTGACCGGCGCCGACGGCCAGGACGATGCGCTCATCGAGCCTGCGCTGTCCGATCTCGCGCACCGGTGGGTCGCCGCCGTCCGCCGGACCAGCTTCCTCGACGTGGGCGCCGAGACGCTCCGCGACCGCTTCGAGCAGTTGGTCACGCTGCTCGCCGGCGTGCTGCGCGCCGACCCGTTCGACCCCCGGCCCGCCGCCGGAGCCGGCGCGGCGCTCATCGATGTCGGGCTGTCCAGCCCCGAGGCGCTCCAGCACTCCATCGCCGTCCTCGCCTCGCTGCCCGCCGCCGCGGACGTCAAGCCCGACGACGACAGGATCGGCGCGGTCCTCGGCGCGGTCGCGGCCGGCTTCACCAGCGCCGGCCGGCAGCGGATCCTCGACGACCAGGAGCGCATCCGCCGCGCCTGGGCCAGGGCGCTCACCGACGCCGAGCACAGCCTGCAGCTGGAGCTGCACCACCAGGCGCACCACGACCCGCTGACCGGGCTGCCCAACCGGGTCCTGCTCTACCGGCACCTCACCGACACGCTCGGTGAGGCCGGCGGGCGCGACCGGATCGGCGTCTGCTTCCTGGACCTCGACGAGTTCAAGACCGTCAACGACACCCTCGGCCACGGCTCCGGCGACCGGCTCCTCGTCGCCCTGGCCGACCGGCTCCGGGCCTGCGTCAACGGCGCCGGCCACTTCGTGGCCCGGGTCGGCGGCGACGAGTTCGTGGTGGTCGTGCGCCACAGCACCGGCCCCGGCCAGCTGACCGAGCTGGCCGAGGCGATGCTGGCCGAGCTGAGCAAGCCCGTCCGCCTCGACAGCCACGAGCTGTCCGTGTCGGCCAGCATCGGCATCGTCGAGCAGCCCTGCCACGGCGCCGACCCCGACGAGCTGCTGCGCGCCGCGGACGCCACGCTCTACCTGGCGAAGGAGGAGGGCCGCGCCCGTTACGCGCTCTTCGACGCCAAGCGCAACGCGCAGCAGGTCCTGCGGTACGGGCTGACCGGCCGCCTCGCGGGTGCCCTGGACCGCGGCGAGTTCGAGCTGGTCTACCAGCCGCTCGTGGCCCTCGCCGACAACCGGCTGCGCGGTGCCGAGGCGCTGCTGCGCTGGCGCCACCCGGACCTCGGCACCGTCTCGCCCAACACGTTCATCCCCGTCGCCGAGCAGTCCGGCATGATCCATCCGCTGGGCCGCTGGGTCCTGCGCGAGTCGTGCCGCGTGGCCGCCGACTGGCAGCGCTCGCACCCCGACACGCCGCTGCTCATCAGCGTCAACGTCTCCCCGCGCCAGTGCACCGACCCCCGGCTGCTCGACGACGTGCGCCACGCCCTCGCCGACACGGGCCTCTCCCCGGCCAACCTGCAGCTGGAGCTGACCGAGACCGTCCTCATGCAGTCGACCGGCCAGCCCATCCAGACCCTGCGCACCATCGCCGACCTGGGCGTGCGCATCGTCATCGACGACTTCGGCATCGGCTACTCCAACCTCGCCTACCTGCGCCACCTCCCGGTCCACGGCCTGAAGCTCGCCGGCGCCTTCATGGCCGGCATCCGCTCCCTGGCCAGCGACCACGTCGACGAGCAGATCGTGGAGACGGTCATCCGCCTGGCGCACACCCTGCAGATGACCGTCACCGCCGAAGGCATCGAGACGGCCGACCAGGCCGGCCGCCTCGCGTCGCTGGGCTGCGACCTCGGCCAGGGCTGGCACTTCGGCCGCCCCGTGACCGCCGGCGAGATCCCCTCCCGCTGAGGCCTACTTCAGGACCTCGCGCAGGCGGGGCGCGAAGGTGGCCGGGTCCTCCACGAAGGCGATGTGCCCGCCCTGGAACACGGCGCGGTCCGTGCCCAGCTCCGTGGCCAGGGCGGCCGACGTCCGGTCACAGATCTGACCGGTGGAGTCCTCCCCGACGGCGACGACGATCCGTACACCGGACGAACGCAGCGCGGCGAGATCCGGCTGGAACAGGGTGGTGCCGCGCATCTCGTGCAGGAACCAGAACCGCTCGTCGGCCTCCTGTTGGGCGTCCGGCGGGGGCGGCGCGGCCGAGGGGTCCATCGGGATGTTGGCGTTGACCAGGAACTTCATCCAGGCGCCGGGCACGTCGCCGGACGCGTAGGTGGCGATGATGTCCTCGATCGCCACCCGCTGCCCGGCGGCGTCGGGCAGGAGCTCCGTCACCGGCGGCTCGTGAGCGACGAGCGTGTGCATCACACTGGGATGCGACTGCGCCAGCGCCAGCCCGGTGACGGCGCCGCCGCTCGTGCCGAAGACGGCGGCGGGACCGGCGTCCAGGTGGGCGATCAGCGCGGCCAGGTCGGCCGCGCGCAGCTGCGGGGTCGAGTCCGCGTCCGGGTCGTCGGGGACGCTGCCGCCGACGCCTCGAGGGTCGGTCGTGAGGACGGTATGGTCGGCGGCGAGCAGGTCGGCCAGCGGCGCGAGGAACCTGGTGCCCATAGGGGCGCCGGCGAGCACCAGCAGCGGACCCCGGCCGCGCACCTCGTAGTACAGGGTGGCGTCGGGCACGCGCAGCGTGTGGTTCATGAACTCCTCCAGACAAGGGCGGTGGAAAATGTCAGTCGGAACATCGGTCGACAGTGAGACCGGCGCCGGGGCGCAGAATCGTCGCGATCCCGCCGACGAGTTCACGAGACTGGTCGAGCCACTGCGGGCGCAGCTGCACGCGCACTGCTACCGGATGCTGGGCTCGGTCCACGACGCCGACGATGCGCTGCAGGACGCGCTGCTGCGGGCGTGGCGCGGGATCGGCGCGGTCAAGGAGCAGGGGTCGCTGCGGGCGTGGCTCTACACCGTCGCCACCCGCACCTGCCTGGACCTCGCCGCGGCCCGGGGGCGGCGGGCGCTGCCGATGGACCTGGGGCCGGCCAGCGAACGCGTCGAGCTCGCGCCCGCCCCGCTGACCGAGGTGGCGTGGCTGGAGCCCTACCCGGAGGCCGTCTATGAGCGGCGCGAGACCGTCGAGCTGGCGTTCGTCGCGGCCCTGCAGCACCTGCCGGGCAACCAGCGGGCGGCGTTGCTGCTCTTCGACGTGCTGGGCTTCTCCGCCGCCGAGATCGCCGCGATGATGCGGACCACGCCCACGTCGGTGAACTCGGCGCTGGCCCGGGCTCGCCGGCTCGTCGCGGAGCGCGTGCCGGCGCCGACCCAGCAGCGGACCCTGCGCGACGTCGGCGACGCGCGGGTCCGGGAGCTCGTCACCCGCTACGCGACGGCGATGGAGCGCGGCGACACGGCCGGCCTCGTCGCACTGGTGACGCAGGACGTGACCTGGTCGATGCCGCCGCTGCCGCACTGGTACCGCGGGAAGGCCGCGATCGAGTTCGCCGCCGAGCTGCCGCTGAAGCGCTGCGGCTCATGGCGGCACCTGCCGGCGACGGCGAACGCCCAGCCCGCCGTCGCCTGCTACCTGCGCGACGGCGGCACGGGCCCGCACCGTGCCTGGTCGGTCAGCGTGCTGACCCTGCGCGGCGAGCGGATCAGCGCGATCACGTCGTTCATCGGCGAGGAGCACTTCGACCGCCTCGGGCTGCCGTTGACGCAGTGACCGTCACGCGCTGCTGCGGCGCAGGCGGATCCAGCGGTACCCGTAGCCGGCCAGCCGCAGCGCGGTGAAGTCGCCGGCCAGGTCGTACTCCCGGTCGGCGAAGACGTCGTTGGGCAGGTGCGTCTCCTTGGCGAGGTCGCCGAGGTCGACGACGGCGTCCTCGGTGCCCAGGTTGTGCAGGAACAGCACCGAGCCGGTCGGCCCGTCGGCCCGGTGGGCGAGGACCCCCGGCGGCAGCTGCCGGTCGACGCACGTACACACGCCGCCGCCGACCTCCGGAATCTCCCGGAGGGTGCGGATCATCCGCTCGAACCACGCCAGCAGCGACCGGTCGTCGTGCCGCTGGGCGGTGACGTTGACCTTCTCGTAGCCCCACTCGCCCTTGCTGATGACCGGGCGGATGGGCTCGGCGTCGCTGAACCCTCCGTTCTTCGCGAACGACCACTGCATGGGGGTGCGGATGGCGTACCGGCCGGTCTGGGTCAGGTCCTCCCCCATGCCGATCTCCTCGCCGTACCGCAGCACCGGGGTGCCCCGCAGCGTGAACTGCAGCGAGTAGGCCAGCTCCAGGCGGCTCCGGTCGTTGCCGAGCATGGGCGCGAGACGGCGGCGGATGCCCCGGTCGTACAGCCGCATGTCCTCATCGGGGCCGAACTGCGCGAACACGTCCTCGCGCTGCTCGGCGGTGAGCCGGGACAGGTCGATCTCGTCGTGGTTGCGCAGGAACGTCGCCCACTGCCCGCCCGGCGGCAGCTTCGGCGTGGTCCGCAGCCACTCGATGACCGGCTCCGGGTGCTGCCGGGCCAGCGCGAGGACGAGGCGGCCGTTGAGCATGAAGTCGAACAGCATGTGGATGCGGTTGCCCGACCCGCCGGAGTCGCCGAAGTACTCCGGCAGCTTCTCCGGCTCCACGTTCGCCTCGGCGAGCAGCACCGCGTCGCCGCGCCGCCACTGGATGTGCTGCCGCAGCTCGCTGAGGTAGTCGAAGTCCATCGGGCTTTCGGGGACCCCGGGCTCCGTCAGCTCGATGATGAACGGCACCGCGTCCATGCGGAACCCCGCGACGCCGAGCTGGATCCAGAAGGCCAGGATCTTCTTCACCTCGGCCCGCACCAGCGGGTTGGCGAAGTTGAGGTCCGGCTGGAAGTCGTAGAAGCGGTGGTAGTACCAGGCGCGGGCCTTGCGGTGGTACGTCCACGTCTCCTTCTGCTCGCCGGGGAACACCATCCCCTGGTAGCGGTCGGACGGCTCGGTGTCGGCCCACACGAACCAGTCGCGGTACGGCGAGTCCTTCGACGCGACCGCCGACTGGAACCACGGGTGCTCGTCCGACGTGTGATTCACCACCAGATCGATGATGACCTTGATCCCGCGGTTCGCCGCCTCGTGCAGCAATTCGGCGAAGTCGCCCAGCGTGCCGAGCCGGGGATCGACGTTGTAGAAGTCCGTGGCGTCGTACCCGTCGTCCTTGCCGGGTGTCGGATGGATCGGATGCAGCCACAGGCAATTGATCCCGAGCCTGGTCAGGTAGTCGAGGCGACTGATGAGACCTTGAAAGTCGCCGATGCCATCGCCGTTGGAGTCCTGGAACGTCTCGACGTCCAGGCAATAGATGACACTCTCGGTGTACCAGCGCTCGCCCATGTGGTCCGGGGTTACCGAATCGGGCTTCACGCAAACGCGCGCTTGCGTGCCCCCGTCCCGACCGCGAGGATGGCTCCCGGGGGGCTGATGGTCGACTTCGCCGGCGCGCTACGTGACGCCATCCAGGCACGGGGCCTGGGACTGGAACGCATCCAGGAGCGGCTTCGCGCCGAGGGATATTCAGTGAGTCTCGCCACGTTGAGTTACTGGCAGACCGGACGCAGCCGTCCCGAGCGGCGTGAGTCCCTGGCCGCCCTCGCCGAGCTCGAGAAGATCCTGGAGGTCGAGCCTGGGTCCCTGGCCGCCCTCGTGGGGCCGCCGCGCCCGCGCGGCCGGCACCTACACAAGAGCCAGGAGGCACCCGGCCTGGGTGCGTTCTGGTCCGAGCAGGACCTCATCACCGACCTGGCGCAGGGTGTCGACACCCGCTGGGACGAGCGGCTGACCCGGCTCAGTCAGCACGACCGGGTCAACGTCGGGCCGGAGCGCGAGGAGGTCTCGTTCCTCGTCCGGCAGGTGTTACGGGCCGAGGCCGACGGTCCCGACCGGTATGTCGTGATCGTGCGCCTCGACGAGCTGGAGCACCCGCTCCCGCTGATCACCGCGGTCCGCAACTGCCGCCTGGGCCGGGTGGTCGAGCACGTGGAAAGCGCGTTTCTCCTGGCGGAGCTGCTCTTCGACCGCCCGCTCGCCAAGGGAGAGACGGTCATCACCGAACATGCGCTACATAATTATCCGCCGTTTCCGACCGCGACCAATTATGAGCGCAAGTTTCGGCTTCCAGTGCGTGAATACGTGCTCGAGGTGTGTTTCGACCCGGCAGCGCTGCCGCGGGCCGTCTATCAGTTCCAGCAGATGGACGGCCAGACCGAACAGGTGACCCCTAACGAGGTCGATGTGGGCAATTCAGTCCACGCGATCGCACTGGACTACGGCCCGGGTCGTTACGGGTTCCGATGGGACTGGGACTGAAGTTCCTGCTGCTCAGATCGTCTTGGGCAGCTGGGAACAACGGGGCGCCGGTGTGACCAGCGCCCCGCCTCTGTTCCCGGACATTACCGGCGTCACCATCTGAACGGCTGGGATGTCGCCGCGACGGTAAGGGTGGAACGCATGTGCCGCCTCCACAAGGAAGTCGTTTTCCTTGCCAACGACGTTAATGGCGGCCCACGATCGACCGGAAGATCTGTCCCCCGCTTAACAGTTAACCCTCGACCCCGCCGCGCCGTTAACAGTTAAGTATTGGAAATAGACCGTTCACGAAGCGACCAAGCCCTCCGCCACCCCACCCGCCCGCAGCTCAGATCCCCAACGGCCCGGCGGCCCCTGCCACCCCGGTTATGTCGACTCGCTCCGCTTCCCGACATAACCGAAATTTCGGTTATGTCCGCGCCGCGGACATAACCGGGAAGGCAGTCGGCGAGGCTGACGCGATCCCGGCCGCAGCACCACACCACCCCGCGCTGCCTGGACACCCCCGACCAGCCGGCGATCCCGCGGCTGCGACGCACACCGGACCGGCTGATCCAAGGACGGATCTGGCGGTGTGGGTGGCCAGGGCCGTCCTTCGATCAAGTGCTCGGGACCGGCAACGACGGTGCTGCTGAGATGTGCGCCGGACCAGTTGATCCAAGGACGGATCCGGCCGCGCGGTGGCCGCGACCGCACTTGATCGAGCGCCCAAGACCGACGGCGACGCTGCGATGAGCGCCCGACCGCATGATCCAAAGACGGATCTGGTCGTACGGGGCGGTTTCAAGATGTGGTTGCAACACCGCTGGTGAGGAGTTCTTCGAGTTTCTCTGCCGGGGTTCGCCAGCCGAGTGTTTCACGGGGTCGTCGG
>NZ_JBEXUD010000095.1:0-16006 GCF_040614215.1 Dactylosporangium sp. NPDC006015 | reverse complement strand
CACCCCGCTCCAACCCAATCGCAATCTCTTCCCGCTCCGCCAACGACAACCGTGACGCCATCAGCCGCACACACCCATCCATCGATCATGACTCGAGTGTTGCAACCACCTCTTGAACCGGCCCGGGTGGCCAGGGCTGTCCTTCGATCAAGTGCACGGAGGCCAGCGACAGCGGTGCTGCCGTGATGTGCGCCAGACCGCGTGAACCAAGGACGGATCCGGCGGCGCAGTGGCCATGACCGCACTTGATCGAGCGCCCAAGACCGACGGCGACGCTGCGATGTACGCCCGACCGCATGATCCAAGAACGGATCCGGTCGTGCGGGTGGCCAAGGTTGTCCTTCGATCAAGCGCTCGCGGGCCAGCAACGACGGTGCTGCAGTGATGTGCGCCGGACCAGTTGATCCAAGGACGGATTTGGTCGTGCGGTGGCCGCGACCGCACTTGATCGAGTGCCCGAGACCGGTGGCGGCGCTGCGATGTGCGCCCTACCGCATGATCCAAAGACGGATCTGGCGGTGTGGGTGGCCGGGGCTGTCCTTCGATCGTGTGGTGAACGGCGTCGGCTTGGGTGTGCCCGCACGCTGCGGTCCGTGGGCGGAGTGGGCGACCACCGGATGCGGCGCGGATGCGGCGCTTGGCCTGGCTCGCGTCTCGGCTCGGGCAGTGCGCCGCGGAGCGGCGCATTGGGGTGCGGATGAGAATCCCGGCCGGGACCCGCCGTGCGAGCGGTCGGGTGAGAATCCGCGCCGGGACCTGCCGCGGCAGCGGTGGGGCGGAAGCACAGCGGGGGGAATTACGGCCGGGCGGTCGCACCCGCCAACTTGTGCGACCGCCCGGGGCATGTGGGCCGTCGGGTCCGGCTGGCGCTGGGCTCGGTGGCGGCCGGGCCCAGCGCCAGGTTCCAGACGGCGTCTGCGGGTGCTGCGTGGGTCAGGACAGCCGCAGCCAGGCTGAGGCGTCCACGGGGAGTGTGCCGTCGGCGTTGAGCGGCACGCTGCTGACGAGCACCTCGCGGTGCGGCGGCAGCTGGGCCGGCGCCGTGCCGAGGTTGGTGACGTTGGCGAAGGTGTCGTCGCGGGCGAAGGCGAGGACGTCGGGCGCGGAGTCGAGCCACCGCATGGGGCCGTCGCCGAGGGAGGGCTCAGCGCGCCGGATGCGCAGGGCCTCGCGGTACAGCTCGAGGAACGACCCCTCGACGCCCTCCTGCGCGGCGACGGTCTTCGACGCCCAGGCGGCCGGCTGCGGCAGCCACGGCTGGCCGGCGGCGTCGGCGGGGCTGAAGCCGAAGGGGGCCGAGTCACCGGACCAGGGCAGCGGCACCCGGCAGCCGTCGCGGCCGGGGTTGGTGCCGCCGGAGCGGTGGTACATCGGGTCCTCGCGGAGGGCGTCGTCGAGGTCCTCGACCTCCTCCAGGCCCAGCTCCTCGCCCTGGTACAGGTAGACCGCGCCGGGCAGCGACATGATGAGCAGCGCGGCGGCGCGGGCGCGGCGGCTGCCCAGCGCGAGGTCGGAGGGCACGTTGTAGCGCTTCTCGGCGAAGGAGAAGTTGGTCGACTCGCGGCCGAAGCGCGTGACCTCGCGGGTGACGTCGTGGTTGGACAGGACCCAGGTGGCCGGGGCGGAGACCGGCGCGTGCACCTCGAGGGTCATGTCGATCTCGTAGCGGAGCTTGTCGGCCTCCCACGGCGCGTTGAGGAACGCGAAGTTGAAGGCGGTGTGCAGCTCGTTGGGGGCCAGGTAGCGGGCGAAGGCCTCGTGGTCGGGCAGCCACACCTCGCCGATGAGGGCGCGCGGCGGCGTGTAGGTGTCGGAGATGCGCCGCCACGCCTGGTAGACGTCGTGGATGCCCTCGTTGTCCTCGTACTTGTCGCTGACGAGGGGGTCCTTGATGAGGACGGCGGCGGAGTCGATGCGGATGCCGTCGATGCCCCGGTCGAGCCAGAAGCGGACGATGTCCTCGAACTCGTCCCGGACCGCCGGGTGGTCCCAGTTGAAGTCGGGCTGCTCGGAGGCGAAGAGGTGCAGGTACCACTCGCCGTCGGGGACGCGGGTCCAGGCGGGGCCGCCGAAGATGGACTGCAGGTCGGTCGGCGGCTGCTCGCCTTCCGGGCCGCGCCCCTTGCGGAACCAGAAGAGGTCACGCTCGGGCGAGCCGGGCGAGGACGCGAGGGCCTTCTGGAACCAGGCGTGAGCGTCGGAGCAGTGGTTGGGCACGATGTCGCAGATGACCCGGATGCCCGCGGCGTGCGCCTCCTCGATCAGCTTCTCGGCCTCCGCGAGGGTGCCGAAGATCGGGTCGATGGCGCGGAAGTCGGCGACGTCATAGCCGCCGTCGGCGAGCGGGGACGGGTACCACGGCACGATCCAGATCGCGTCGACCCCGAGGCCCGCCAGGTACGGCAGTCTGGATCGCAGGCCCGCCAGGTCGCCGACGCCGTCGCCGTTGCCGTCGGCGAAACTACGCAAGTAGACCTGGTAGATAGCGGCGCTGCGCCACCAAGCCTGGTGGTGTTGGTCGGCCACGTGGAACCTGCTTTCTCACACTCGGTGTTGCCTATGCCCGAAGGTGTTGCCTGTACACGACAAGGTGGATCTGACGAAGGGCTAGCCCTTCACGGCCCCTCCCAGTCCGGCGCCCGAGAGGAACAGTCGCTGGAAGGCGATGAAGAACACGACCGGGATGAGCGTCGAGATCGCGAGCGCCGCGAGGAACACGCCGAGGTCGGTCTGCGACGCGATGGCGGGCAGGCGCACCGACAGCGGCTGCTTGGACGGGTCCTTGAGCACGAGCATCGGCCAGAGGAAATCCTTCCAGCTGGCGATCGTCGCGAACACCGACACCACGCCGAGGATGGGCTTGGACATCGGCAGGACGACCGACCAGAACAGCCGGAACGAGCTGGCGCCGTCGACCCTGGCGGCCTCGAACACCTCGCGGGGCAGGCCGTCGAAGAACCGGGTCATGAGCACGACGTTGAAGGCGCTCGCGCCGGACGGCAACCACACGGCGAGGAAGTTGTTGATGAGCGAGGTGCCGACCACGGGCGGGTTGAGGATCGTGAGGTACAGCGGCACGAGGAGCACGACGCTCGGCACGAACAGTGTGGCGATCACCAGGCCGTTGACGATCTTGCCCCAGGCGGGCCGCAGGACGGACAGCACGTAGCCGCCGGTGGTCGCGACGAGCATCTGGACGAACCACGAGCCGGCCGCGAGCCAGATCGTGTTGAGGAAGTAGTGGCTGATCTGGACGTCGTTCCACGCCTCGGAGATGTTCTCCAGCCGGACGCCGTTCGGGAAAATGGCCAGCGGCGTGCGGATGATGTCCTGCGTGGGTGTGATGGCGAACTTCGCCAGCAGCAGCATCGGCCCGACGCCGACCAGGAGGAGCAGGGCCATCAGGAGCCCGTGCAGGAGCGTCATGGTGCCGCGGATGCGCGGGTTCTGCCAGTCCTTCGCCGAGACGTAGCCGCGGGTGCCTTCCGGCTGCGTCTTCTTGGGCTTGCGCGCCGGCCGCCCGCCGAGGACGGCACCGCCCGGCCCCGCGGCGACGGGCGTCTGGATCGACCCGCCTGCGTCCGCCCGGTGCCTGGAGGGATCGGTGACGGTCATGGTGGTCCTCTTCCCCTCGGAGCTGTGCTGACCGGTCATGCGTCCTCACTTCGTTCCGGGCGCATGACCAAACACTGCGCCACCGATGACCGGCCCGAGCCGCTTCGCTGGCCGGTCATGACTTGCTCCAGCCGGACGTGAGCTTGAAGTACACCAGCGACAGGATCGCCAGGAACGTGGCGAGCAGGACGGACAGTGCGGTCGCGGCGCCGTAGTTTCCACCCAGGGACCGGCCGAACGCGTAGTCGTAGATCATGAGCAGGATCGTGATGGTGGCGTTGGCCGGGCCACCGCCGGTGAACAGGTAGGGCTCCAGGAACACCTGAACCGTACCGATGATCTGCAGGATGAACGTGATGAGCAGGACGCCGCGCAGCTGCGGCATGCTCACGTGCCACACCTTGCGCCAGATGCCGGCCCCGTCGACCTCGGCGGCGTCGTACAGCTCGTCCGGGACGCTCAGCAGCGCGGCCAGGTAGATGATCACGGTCCCGCCGGCGGCGGCCCAGGTCGCTTCGAGCACGAGCGAGGGCATGACGAGCGTCGTGTCGGACAGCCAGGAGTACGGGCCGAGCCCGACGTACCCGAGGATCGTGTTGAACACACCGTCCTGGGAGCCGTCGTAGAAGAACTTCCACAGCAGCACCGCGACGACCGGCGGCACCACGACGGGAAGGTAGGCGAGCACCGAGAACACGCCCTTGCGCTTGCGGACCGAGCTCATCAGCACCGCGGCCACGAGCGGGATCGGGTAGCCGAAGATCAGGGCGAGAAGCGCGAAGTACAGCGTGTTGAGAATCGCCGTGGGCAGGTCCGGATCGGTGAGCACGAACTCGAAGTTCTTCCAGCCGACCCACGTCGGGTCGCCGACGAGGTTCGTCTTCTGGAAGCTCATGACGATCGACCGGAGGATCGGCCACCACGAGAAGATGCCGAAGACGATCAGCAGCGGCAGCGCGAACAGGACCGAGCTCAGCCCACCCCGCTGGACCCAGGTGACCGGGCTGCGCCGGCGGACCTGCCGGGTCACCTCACCGGTCTGCCGCAGAGCGCCGGGTGCACTCACGACCACATCACTCCTCGTCCTGGTTTCGGGGGCAGAGCCCCCGGTGTGGGCCGCGGTGTTCCCACGGCCCACACCTTGCGGGTTTGTCTGTCAGTGGAGCGAGGATCAGCCGGCGGCGTCGATGGCGCGCTGCGCCTTCGTGTTGGCGTCGGTGAGGAGCTGGTCGATGTTGGCGTCCTTGTTGGTGAGGACGGCCTGGACGACCGAGTCGAGCGCCTTGTAGACGTCCTGCGTGGCGATGGCCGGCTCGTTGACGAGCTTGGCGTCGAAGACCTTGGTGGTGAAGCCGGTCATCTGGTCCAGCGGCACGTTGACGTACGACTTGATCCAGTCCTGGTAGGTCTGGTACTGCTGCTGCGAGAAGATGGGCAGCTCAGGGGTACCGACCGGCTGCTTGCTCGCAACCTGGATCTCGGCGTTCTTCTTCGCGGCGTCCTGGTTGGTGTACTTGCGCAGGTAGTGGTAGTCGATCCACTTGACCGCCGCGGCCTTCTCGTTGGCGGTGGCCTTGTTGGACACGGCCGCCATGGTGCCGCCGCCGAGCACGCCCGCGTCGCCGCCGGTGAGCGGGATCATCGTGAGGCCGTACTGCTTCGGGTTGATGTTGTTCGTCTGGACCAGGCTCGTGTAGACGTCCTGACCCGAGGTGTACATGCCGACCTTGCCGGCGGCGAACGCCTGGTTGATGCCGGTCCAGTCGTAGTCGAAGTTGGCGCCCATGGCGTTGTCGGTCCAGCGCAGGTCCTTCAGGAACTGCAGCGAGGCCTTGGTGGCGTCGTTGGTGAGCGTGGCCTTCTTGCCGTCCTCGAGGCGACCGCCGCGGGCGTACGTGTCGACCGTCAGCTGCCAGCCACCGGTCGCGTCCTTCGCCATCTGGGCGAAGCCGGCCACGCCGGGGTTCTTGGTCGCGATCGCCTTGGCGGCGGTGCGGACCTCGTCCCAGGTCGTCGGCGGCTTGTTGGGGTCGAGACCGGCGGAGGTGAACAGGTCACGGTTGTAGTGCAGGCCGACCGCGTAGACGCTCTTCGCCGGGATGGCGTAGGTGTGGCCGTCCGGGCCCTGGCCGTACTGCAGCAGGTTCTTGTTGAAGTTCGCGGCGTAGGAGAGGCTGCTGAGCGACGACTGCATGTCGGCGATCTGGCCGTTGGCGATCAGCGTCTTCGCGTCGGTGAAGGGGATCTCGAACACCGTCGGCAGCGTGCCACCCGCGAGGTCGGCCGCGAACGTGGTGGCCTTCCACTCGTAGTCCTTGGTCTTGACCGTGATGTTCGGGTTTTCCTTCTGGAAGTCCGCCACCTCGGCCGCGAGCGCCTGCTGCGCCTCGGGCTTCGCGCCGGGGAGCAGACCCACGACGTTGAGCGTGACGGCGGCGTTGGTGTCGGCGCTTTCCTTCTTGTCGTCGCCGCACGCGGTAAGCGTGCTGGTGAGCGCCAGCGCACCCGCGACGGCCAGCGCCATCGTGGTACGTGAGTACTTCATCGTCGCTCCTTGTTTGGGGTGTGGAGAAGTTCCGGCCCTGCACTGACTGGGCCGATCGTTCGGGGCTGTGCGGGGCGGGGCCGGGGCGTCCTACCTGGACCGCTCCGCACGGATGCGCAGCATGGGGTCGGCTGCCGGTATGCACTCGTTCGTCAGGTGCGTTGCTGTTCGGTTTCCGTCTCATCGCGCCGGCGTTTCCGCCTGGCGTAGGCAAGAGATTAGGCTCACTCGCCACAAGAAGTCCATGGGCCGTTGCAAAATTTTAATGATCCATTGGCAGTCGCTTGCATGGACCCGCTCCCACGGTCCGGGGACTTGCACGAAAGCGGCCGAAAGCGCGCAGCGAGGGCCAGAGGTCGTTGACCGCACGCGGTCGCAGGATCGCGGTGCGCAGCGGACACCTTCTTGCGGACACAACGAAAGAGCGCCACGACTCCGTGCAGGAGTCGTGGCGCTGCGCTGAAACCGGGAGGAACTACGCGGCCGAGACCGCCTTCGTCGCCTTGGGCGCGGGCACCTTGAGCGCGCCGGTGGAGCCCCGCACGACCAGCTCCGGCTCGAAGAGCATCTCCTCGGTCGGCACCAGCGTGCCGGCCACCTGGCTCACCAGGAGGGTGACGGCGGCCTGCCCCATCGCCTGGATGGGCTGACGGACGGTGGTCAGCGGCGGGTCGGTGCAGTTCATGAACAGGGAGTCGTCGAAGCCGACCACGGAGATGTCGTCGGGGACCTCACGGCCCAGCCGGCGGGCCGCCCGGATCGCGCCCAGCGCCTGCACGTCGCTGGCGCAGATGATGCCGGTGACGCCGTGCTTGATGAGCCGCGTGGCGCCGGCCCGGCCACCCTCCATGGAGAAGATGACCCGCTCGACGTCCTCGGCGTTGACCGTGTCGCTGTACTGCGCGGCCGCCTCGAAGGCGGTCAGCTTGCGGTTGGACGGGGCGTGGTCGGCGGGGCCGAGGATCAGCCCGATCCGCTTGTGCCCGAGCGACACCAGGTGGTTGAACGCCTGGTCCACGGCGTGCCCGTCGTCGACCGACACGCGTGGGAAGCCCAGGTCGTCGATCGCGGCATTGACCAGCACGGCGGGCAGGCCGCGCTCGTGCAGCCGGTGATAGTGCTCGTGCTCCGCGGCGGCCTGATGGTAGAGCCCGCCGCAGAAGATGATGCCGGACACGTGCTGGTCCAGCAGCATCTCGACGTAGTCGGCCTCCGAGACGCCGTCCGCGGTCCGGGTGCACAGCACCGGCGTGAAGCCGCGCTTGGACAGCGCGCCGGCGACCACCTCGGCGAACGCCGGGAAGATCGGGTTCTGCAGTTCGGGCAGCACCAGCCCAACGAGGCGGGCGCGCTCGCCGCGCAGTTTCGTCGGGCGTTCGTAGCCCAGGACGTCGAGCGCGGTGAGCACAGCGGTGCGGGTAGCGTCGGAGATGCCGGGCTTGCCGTTGAGCACCCGACTCACGGTCGCCTCGCTCACGCCGGCGTACTTCGCCACCTCAGCGAGTCGTCGAGTCATGCCCGCAAGCGTAGTGCATGACTACGCAATTTTTTGCACGATGTCGCCCACCCAACCTCGGGAACACCGATCATGCGGCTGCGGCCACCGGAAAACCGGTACAAAGGCCGCAGCCGCGGCAGCGATCAGCCGGCGAGCGCGATGGAGATCTTCCCGGCGCCGTATCCGGAGACGTCGACGATCAGATCGAGCCGCCGCCCCAGCGCCAGCAGCCAGTTCACCGCGTCGGTCGGCGCCTTCTCGCCCGGCAGGAACGTCTGGTACAGCTTCAGGCGCGGCACACCCTCGCGGTTGAGCAGACCGGCGAGGATGTTGCACACCTCGATGGCGTTCTCGCCGATCATCTTGGAGATCTCGTTGTCCTCGATGCAGGCCTCGGCCCCACCAGGGGGGATCAGGCCGATCGCGGCGCCCGTGTAGGCGGTGAGCCCGAAGTCCATCCCGATCACGGCGAGCAGCTGCGAGCGTTCGTCGGTGTACAGGGCGACCAGGGTCTTGGGAACGTCGGCGGCTCGGAGGGGCTCGGCCGGGTTGACCTGGACCGGCCGGCCGAGAAGATCGTCAAAGAGATCCTTGACGGCCTTGGGAACGGGCAGAACATGCGACATAGCTCAAATCATCCCAAAATTGGGTCGAGTGCGTCCTTGAATGTGTCCGCTGTGAACGGCTTGGTGACCAGAAACAGTGCCCCCGCGTCCTCGGCGGCCTGTCGCATCTCGGGCGTGCCCTCCGAGGTGACGAAGCCGAACGGCACCTGGTCGCCGTTGGCCCGCAGCATCCGCAGCACCTCGACACCGGTCAGGTGCGGCATGTTCCAGTCCGACAGCACCAGGTCCGGTTTCTCCGACACGGCCTTGTCGAAGGCCTCCTGCCCGTCGCACGCCTCGACCAGGTCGTGGCCCTCATAGCCGGCCTGCCGGAGGGTCCGCGTCACGATCTGCCGCATGACCCGGCTGTCGTCGGCGATCAGAATCTTCATGCCATTGCTCCAGCGAGATCGGTGGTGCTTTCCAGAACGGTCACGGTGACCGACTCGTCCATCCAGGTACCTTCGAGGTGACACACCTCGGTCACGTGCGGGTAGCGGCCCTGCGTCCCCTCGACGTGCACGTGCGGCAGCGACAGCGCGCTGGGCTCCGGCAGGAGGCTCTTCACGTTGCCGCCGATGATGTTCGCCAGCTCGCCGAGGGCGTCCGCGACGTCCTCCTCCGCCACGTCGTCGAAGTCGATGCCCAGCAGCGCCGCCGCGACGTTCCTGGACGCCGCGTCGGAGCAGCTGACCAGGACGTGGCCCCGCCAGGCGCCCGTGACGGACACCGAGGCCGTGACGTCGGCCTGATGCTTGTCGGCGGGGAGCGGCACGAGCGGGCTGGCGCCGTCCAGGTCGAGATAGGAGGACCAGACCTGTTCGGCGATGACCTTCAGGTCATCCTCGGTTGGGTTCGTCATGCTGCGACTCCGTTCGGGACGAGGCCGAGCAGCGCCAGCTTGTCGATGATCGCGTCCGGTGTGAACGGCTTGATCACGTACTCGTGCGCGCCCGATGCGAGGGCCCGCACGATCTGGCTCTGTTCGCTCTCCGTCGTGACCATCATCAACGTCATCCCGCGCAGGCGGGGTTCGGCGCGAACCGCGGTCACGAACTCCAGCCCGTTCATCTCGGGCATGTTCCAGTCGACCAGCGCCAAGCCGGGGATCTCGCCGTCACCGTCGAGAACGTTGGCCGTGAGGTAGTCCATCGCCTCTTGGCCGTTGCCCGCCTCGACCACATCGAAGCCGAGCTGTGCCACGATCCGCTTCAAGATGAGGCGCATCGCACGCGAATCGTCGATCACCATGGTGAGCATCTGGCGTCACCCCTTTCCTACTGCGCTCACGGAAGCGGCGGTCTTCGGTGCGGTCCGCAGCTTGTAGGCGGACGTCCGGCCGGCGACCACCCGTTCGAATCTGTCGTCGATGCCGATCGTGGTCTCGGCCGAGCCGAGAAAGAGCCAGCCGTCGGGTCGCAGCGTGCCCGCGACCCGCTGCAGGACGGTCCGCTTCGTCTGGACATCGAAATAGATCAGCACGTTGCGGATGAACACGATGTCGAACGGGCCCATGGAGGGAAACGGCGCGGCCAGGTTGAGCCGGCGGAACGACACGTTCTTGCGCAACGACTGCGCGACCTGCCAGTGCGCGCCGTTGCGCTCGAAGTGCTTCACCAGCAGCGGCGCCGGCAGTCCCCGGTTGACCTCCAGCTGGGAGTACTGGCCGGCCTCGGCGCGGGTCAGCATCTCGGTGGAGATGTCGGTGCCGATGATGTCGAAGGACCAGCCGGGCGGCAGGTTGTCCTGGAGCACCATCGCGATCGTGTACGGCTCCTGGCCGCTGGAGCTCGCCGCCGACCAGACCTTGATCGAGCGGGTGGAGGCCCGGCGTACCAGCAGATCCGGCAGCACGGTGTCGACGAGCTGCTTGAAGGGCTCGCCGTCGCGGAAGAACGACGTCTCGTTGGTGGTGAGCGCATCGACGATCTTGCGGTGAACCTCGGGCTCGGGCCGCTGCTGGGCGCGGGCGACGAACTCCGACACGCTCGGCAGGCCGGACTGCCTGGCCAGCGGCAGCAGGCGGGCCTCCACCAGGTACTCCTTGCCCGCCTCGAGCACGATTGCCGCGTCGCGCCGAACGAGGCCGCTGATGAAGGCGAACTCCTGGGCAGTCAATGTCATCGGGTCACCTCCATGGATTTCGCACCCCGGCCTCCGGCCGTACGGCTGATGAGATGGTGGGCGATCTCGCCCAGCGGCAGGACGGTGTGCGCGAGCCCCGCCGTCGCCACCGCGCCGGGCATGCCCCAGACGACCGAGGTCGCCTCGTCCTGCACGACGATCTCCGCGCCGGCCGTCCGTAGCTGCTCGGCGCCCCGCTTCCCGTCCTGTCCCATCCCGGTGAGGATGATCGCGAGGGTCGCGCCGCCGTACGTCTTCGCCACCGAGCGGAACAGCACGTCCACGGCCGGCCTGCAGAAATTCTCCGGCGGGCCGGTGTTGAGCTTGGTGATCACCTCGGTGCCGCGGCGGTGCACCTCCAGGTGGAAGTCGCCCGGAGCGATGTAGACCGTGCCGGGCCGCACGGCCATGTCGCCGGTCGCCTCCACGACCGTCAGCGCGGCGGTGCGGTCGAGCCGGTCGGCGAACATCTTGGTGAACACCGGCGGCATGTGCTGCACCACGACCACCGGCACCGGCAGGTTCGCCGGCAGCGCCCGCACGACGGTCGTCAGCGCGTCGGGCCCGCCGGTGGAGCAGCCGATCGTGACGACCTCGACCCGGTCCGACCGCGGCGCGGTGCGCACCGGCAGCGAGGTGGGCGGCGCGGTCGCCGGCGGGCGGGTCGCGGTGGGCAGGGCGTTGCCGCCGGGGCGGGCGAGCGGCGGCGCGACCGCGGTGCCGGCGCCGAAGACGCGCGTTTTTGGCCCGATGTTGGGTCCGGTGCCGATCGGTGGCCGCGCCGGGGCGAGCGCGGTGCGCCGGCCGCCGCACAGGGCGTGGATCCGCGGGATGATCTGCTCACGGACCGACCGGATGCTCTCCGCGACGCTGCCGACGTTGGCCGGCTTTGTCACGTAGTCGCTGGCGCCCGCGGACAGCGCGTCCAGGGTCGCCGTCGCGCCCGCCGCCGTCAGCGTGCTGAACATGATGACCGGGAGCCGGGCGTACAGGGCGCGGATCGCGCGCAGCGTCTCGAGACCGTCCATGATCGGCATCTCGATGTCCAGCGTCACCAGGTCGGGGCGGAGCTGCTCGATCTTGGTCAGCGCCACCTTGCCGTTGGGGGCGGTGCCGACCACGCGGATCTCCGGGTCGTCGCTGAGCGCGTCGGTGATCAGACGCCGGACGACGACCGAGTCGTCCACCACCAGAACCGAGATCACGCGCCCCTGCCTCCAGCACCGGGGGCCTCATGAAATGCGAGGCCCGTCACGTTCCAGCGGGCTAATCGGCGGTGCTCTGGGGACGATGAGGGAAATTCCAAAAGAACCGCCCCTGCCCGGAGCAAACCGGACAGGGGCGATGTTTGAGCCGGAGAAGCCCGGTCAACAGGAACCGCGCCGTCGAGACCCCGGAGCAAACCGGGCAGAGGGCGTCAGCGACCGCGCCGTCGCGGCCCGCGCGTTTCAGACGGACAGCGGGCCCATCGCGGTGAAGTACGGGTCGAGCAGGCGGCGCGCCGTGGTGGAGTCCAGCAGGTCGCGGACCATGAGCGCCTGGACGGCGCCGCTGAGCAGGTTCCACACCCCGCCGGCCCGGTCGCTGACCGGCACGCCGGAGCGGTCCAGGGCCTGCACGAGCAGCAGCTGCGCGGCCGCGCCGGCGCGGACCCGGCCGGAGAGGAAGACGGCCCACGACGCGGAGTGCACGGCCGGCGCCCAGTCGGTCAGGCCGGGGCGCGAGGTGTCGGTGACCTTGTTGAGCTGACGGATCTCCGTGGCCGACAGCGAGCCGACGCGGGTCAGCAGCTGGCGCAGCTCGTCGCTCTGCGGGCCGAGGTCGTGCTCCGGCTCGGGCAGCGCGCGCAGCGCGGCGGCGTACGGGGCGCTCAGCCGGCGCCGCGACTCGTCGGTCAGCAGCTCCCGCAGGTAGGCGGCCGCGGCGGCGTCGGACAGCACGCCGGTGGCCTTGCTCGCGACCTCGCTCTGCCGCTGCCGCGGGGCGCGCACCTGCGGGGTCGGCATCGTCGCCTGCGGGGGACGGTTGCCCCAGGTCCAGTCGAGGATGTCGTACCGCAGGCAGTGCAGCAGCCCGTCGAGGGTGCCGAGCGGCGCGCGCTCGACGACGGTGAGCGCACCGGCGTCGGCGTTCACCGCGCGGCGCTCCTGAGCGGCGGCGTCGACGTCACGCCACAGGTCGACACGGTCCCAGTCGTCGTCGGCACGCGCCGACGCGACCGCGTCAAGGTCACTCTGAGTGAGCGAGAGTCCGCGAAGCAGCACATCGGCCGCGGCCGATCCGCCCTGCAGACGGGAGAGGTCGAAGCCGAGAACGGGGGCGCTAACCAGGCTGTACATGGCAACTAGTCTGCAACGCACCTGCACCCCGGTCTGTCAGCCAAAAGGGTCGCGGGCGGGGTCCTGCGAGCGTACCCCGCCCGGCCCGGTCAGATCTTGAACCGTGCGACGAGCGCGCGCATCTCACTCGACATGCGGGACAGATCAGAAGCCGCCCGTTGCGCCTCCGCTACGTTGAGTGACGTGTTCTGCGTCGCGGCGGCGACCGTGGAGACGTTCGTGGCGATCTCGACGGAGCCGGTGGCGGCCTCGCTGACGCTGCGGTTCATCTCGTTGGTCGTGGCTGTCTGCTCCTCGACCGCCGAGGCGATCGTGAGCTGGTAGTCGTTGATCCGCGAGATGATCTGGCTGATCTCGCCGATCGCGGCGACCGCGCCGGTGGTGTCGGCCTGGATCGCCTCGACCCGCCGGGAGATGTCCTCGGTCGCCCGGGCCGTCTCCTGCGCCAGGTCCTTGACCTCGTTGGCGACGACGGCGAAGCCCTTGCCGGCCTCCCCCGCCCGGGCCGCCTCGATGGTCGCGTTGAGCGCGAGCAGGTTCGTCTGCTCGGCGATCGAGGTGATGACCTTGACGACGTTGCCGATCTCCGTGGAGGACTCGCCGAGCCGGGCGACCGCCTGGTTCGTCGACTCGGCCGCCATCACGGCCTGCGAGGCGACCTTCGCCGCCTCGCTGGCGTTCTGCGCGATCTCGCGGATCGACAGCCCCATCTCGTCGGCGCCGGCGGCGACGGTCTGCACGTTGCGCGACACCTGCTCGGCCGCGGCGGCGACGAGGTTCGCCTGGTCGCTGGCCTCGCCGGTGCCGCTGGCGATCTGCGCGCTGACCCCGGTGAGCTCGCCGGCGGACGACGCGAGCGACGAGGCGGTGTGGTCCATCGTCTGCACGGTCATGCGCATGCTCTCGGTGGCCTTGTTGAGCGCCTCGGCCATGACGCCGACCTCGTCGGTGGAGGTGACCTCGACCCGGTTGCTCAGGTCGCCGGCGGCGACGGCGCCGAGCACGTCGGCGACCCGCCGCAGCGGCCGCACGACCAGCGAGGTCACCCACAGGCCGACGCCGAACGCCGCGATCAGCCCGAGCACGGCCGCGGCGATCATCATCATCCGGCTGGCCTCGTAGTTGTCCTGCGCGGCCGCCCGCCACTGGTCGGCCTCGGCGATCTCGGTCGCCTGCAGCTTGTCGATCAGCTGCTGGGCCTTGACGATCTGCGGGGTGGCCTTGGCCGCGGCGATCTGCACGTAGAGGTCCAGCCGGCCGGCGTTGGCGGCGGGCACCATCTCGGTGTCGCGCACCGTCGCGTAGATCTTCATCGCCTCGGCGACCGCGTTGGCGTCGGCGGCCCGGTCGGCCGCGGCGCCCACGTTGTACCGGCCGATCGCCGCCGTGACGCTCGCCGCGGCGGCCTTCTGCTGGTCGGGTGACAGCGCCGCGAGGGTGTCGGTGATGCCGTCGCGGATGTCGGACAGGGCGGCGAACTGCGCGCTCTTGGCGGTGACCTTGCGGGTGGTCGCGTTGGCGTCGCTGAGCCCCTGGAGCCCGCCGACGGTCATCGCGATCATCGCGAGGCCGGCCAGGACGATGGCGCTGAGCACCTTCGTCCGCACCCCGCGGTTGGTGAACCAGCTCATGGACTATTCCTCGCGGTTGCCGGAGCCGGGCTGGCTGGTGTTGACGGCCTTCGTGGTGTCCAGCGCGAGCAGCAGCCGGCCGTCGAGCTTGAACGCGCCGGTGATGAGGTGCCGGCTCGGGCCGTGCAGCGTGTCCGGCGGCGGCTCGAACGTGTCGTCCTGCAGCGTGACGACCTCGCCGATCCGGTCGACCAGGAGCGAGACGGACTCCTCCTCGGTCTTCACGATCACGTTCATCGCCGGCTCGGCGCTCTTCGTGCGGGGTGGCAGCCCGAGCTGCACCCGCAGGTCGACCGCGGCGATCACCTGACCGCGGAGGTTGAACAGCCCGCCGACCGACTCCGGGGCGAGCGGCACGGGGGTGTACTGGTCGAAGGAGAGGACCTCCTGCACCTTGGCGACGTCGAGCCCGAAGAGCTGGTCGGCGACCTCGAAGGTGGCGTACTGGCGGCTGGCCATGGTCAGGCTCCGGCGTGCTGGTAGGTGTAGTCGGCACTGGCGTCCGACTGGTACGGGTCGTAGGGGTCGGTCGAGGTGTCGATCTTCGTGTGGAAGAGCGGGTCGGCGGCGAGGATGGCGCGGCGGACGTCGAGGAGCTCGGTGACGCGTTGCTGGATGACGGCGGAGCCGAGCAGGCCGTCGTCGCCGAAGTCGCGGCGGGAGTCGTCGAGGCCTTCCTCGACGATGTCGAGGATCTTCTCCACGGCCAGGGCGACGGACCGGCCGTTCTCGGTGTAGACGACGACCGGTACGGTCGGCCCGGACTCCGTCTCGTACGCGCCGAGCATGTGCGACAGCCGCAGCACCGGAAGGATCTGGTCGCGGTACTGCACGACCTCCCGGCTCCCGGTCCGCTCGATCCGCTCCACCGGGAACTCCTCCAGGCGCGTGACCATGTCGAGGGGGATCGCGACCCGCCGGTCACCGACACCGGCGATGAGGAGCCGGTCGCCGTTGCCGCTGCCGCGGCGCACGGTGGTGTCGCTGTCGGTCCGTTCCGCGCCGGCGGCGAGGTGCGCCCGCCGGGCGAGGGAAGCCACGTCGAGGATGAGCGCGACGCGGCCGTCGCCGAGCAGGGTGGCACCCGCGTACGTGCCGATGTCCTTGAACCGGGATGTGAGCGGCTTGACCACGACCTCCTCGGTGTTGAGCACCCGGTCCACCACCAGCCCGAACCGCTTGCCCTCCGCCTGCAGCACCGCGACGTAGACGTCCTTGTTGTGGTCGCCGTCCCGGCGCAGCCCGAGGGTGTCGTCGAGGTAGACGAGCGGCAGGAGCTTGCCGCGCAACCGGTAGACGGGGGCGTCCATCGCGTGCTCGACGACGCGGCCGGACTGGCCGTCGAGGTACACCAGCTCGTGCACCGCCACCTGCGGGATGACGTACCGTTCCTCGCCGCACTCGATCGTGAGCGCCTGAATGATGGCGAGGGTCAGCGGGATCGTCAGACGCCAGGTGGTGCCCTTACCGACCACGGAGTCGACGTCGACCGCACCACCGATACGTTCGATGTTGGTCTTCACCACGTCCATACCCACACCACGACCGGACACGTTCGTGACCGCCTTCGCCGTGGAGAACCCCGGCCGGAACACCAACGCCAGAATCTCCCGACGATCCATCGCCGCCAACTGATCCCGCGACACCAG
>NZ_JBEXUD010000094.1:0-18552 GCF_040614215.1 Dactylosporangium sp. NPDC006015 | reverse complement strand
GGCGGCGCGGCGGCGCAGCTCCCCGGCGGCCGGCGCCGCCCTGCGTGCCGCGGGCCGCATCGGGCCCGGCAACGGCTGGAGCGTCCGGGCCGGCGGCAAGGGACCGGCCCCGGCCAGGAAGAGCGCCGCCGCGCACCGCGACGCCGGCCCGCCCCCGGCCGAGACGGGCGGCGGCCCGGGGACGTTGTCGGCGGCCCAGCTGAGGGTCGCCGAGCTGGCCGCGAACGGGCTGCCCAACGCCGCCATCGCCGAGATCCTGGACATCACCAAGCGGACGGTCGAGCTGCACCTGAGCAACACGTACCGCAGGCTCGGAATCACCAGCAGAGCGCAACTTTCCGATGTACTGGGTGGCGCGGCTGGGGAACACTCTCCGGTGTGCTGATCGAGCGGGATCAAGATGTTGAGCTCTGCCGGGCGGCGGTGACCCGGCTCCGCGGCGGGCAGGGCGGCATCCTCGCCGTCGCGGGCGGCCTGGGTGTGGGCAGGTCGGCCCTGCTACGACGGGCGGCGGACCTCGCCGCCGAAGGCGGGGTCCCGGTGGTCGCGGCCGCGGCGAACCGCGCCGAGCAGGACCTGCCGCGCAGCCTGGCGTCGCGGCTGTGGGGAGAGATCCGCGGGTCGGCCGCGGCGCGCACCGGCACGCTCCTGGTCACCATCGACGACCTGCAGTGGGCCGACGACGCGAGCCTGGCCTGGCTCACCCGGCTGGACCGGCAGGCCGGCCGGGCGGGTGGCGTGGCGGTGCTGGTGGTGCTCGCGGTCCTGGACGGCGACGCGGCCGGCGACCGGCCCCGGGTCCGCGCCGCACTGGCCCGCGCCGACCGGACGCTTCGACCGGCCCCGCTGTCCGCGGCCGGCGTCGAGCGGCTCCTGGCCAGCATGGCTGACGCGGCCAGCGCTAACGGCACTGCCGGCGCTAACGGCGCCGGTGGCCCTAACGGCGCCGCTAGGGCCAACGGCGCCGCTAGGGCTGACGGCGCCGCCAGGGCTGACGGCGCCGCTGGCAAGCACGGGGTCGCTGGCAATCACGGCGTCGGGGCAGACCGCGCCGCGGCGGCCCGCCTCCACCGGCTCACCGGCGGCAACCCGCTGCTCGTGCGCTCACTGGCGGCAAACCCCGCCGGCTGGGCACCGCCGCCCGGGCGGACGCCACCAACCGGATCAACGCCACCGACCGGGACGACGCCACCAGCCGGGGCGACACCGCCAGCCGTGTGGACGCCACCGGCCGGGTGGGAAGCGGCCGCCGGCGGTGAGACGCCAGACGTCACCGGGCGCGAGTACGAGCCGCTGCGCCGGCGGGTCGCCGCCGCGGTCACCGCGCTGCCCGCGGCGCAGTGCGCGTTCCTGCTGCACGGCGTGCTGCTCGGCGCCGACGCGGAGCCCGGGCTCGTCGGGCGGCTCGCCGGTCTCGACGACATCGACGCGCGCACCGCCGCCCGGGCGTTGCGGGCGATGGGCCTGCACGGCTCGGCCGAGCCGCAGCCGTTGCTCGACGCGGTCGTGCGGCACGTCGTCGGCACCACGATCTGCCCGGAGTCGTTCGCGGTCGGTCACGTGCAGGCGGCGGAGGCGCTGTACCGGGCCGGCGCACCCGCCGAGCGGATCGCGGCGCACCTGGAGCAGGCTGTGGTGCTGCAGCCGTACGCGGCGGGCGTGCTGTCCGACGCCGCTGCGGCCGCCCTCGCCCGTCACGACGTGGCCAGCGCGGTGCGGTACCTGCGGCTCGCGCTGCGCGGGCTGCCGCCGGACGGTGCCGAGCGGGCCGGGGTCCTCGTCGAGCTCGCCGTCGCCGAGCGGTGCGGCAACCCGTCGACGCTGGTGCGCCGCGTGCTCCAGGCCCTGCCGGCGCTGCCCGGTGACGACGCCCGTGCCGCAGCGCTGGCCCGCATCCCGCCGATGGCGCTGCTGTCCGGCGCGGAGGCCGCCGGCGAGGCCATCGACGGCGTCCTGCGGCACCTCGCCCCCGAACCCCCCGCCGCCCCGCAGACGACAGCGCCGGCCGGGCGGCCCACCGAGCGGCCCACCGAGCGGCCCACCGAGCGGCCCACCGAGCCACCGAAGCCCCAGAGGCCCCGGGAGCCGACGGAGTCGGCACAGTCCGCCGGGCACCGGCAGTACACCAGCCACCCGCAGCAACAGGGAGAGCCCGCAACCACCGGTCCCGGACGCGACGCGCCGGCGCGGGTGGCGGCGCGGCCGGCGGGTGTCGAGGCGCTGGCGCAGCGGCTGGAGGCGCGGCGGTGGTTGGCGGGCTGGCAGGACCCGGCCGTGCTCGCCGCCGCGACGGCCCGGCTGCGCGACGGGATGATGCGGCCGCGCACCCCGGCCGAGCGGGAGCTCGCGGCGGTGCTGCTGTTCTGCGCGACCATGTCGGCGGAGCTGTCCGCGCAGGAGCTGGCGCCGCTCGCCCAGCTGCTGTTCGAGGCCCTGCCGGTCGACCACGACACGCTCGCCTCGATCGCGCCGCTCCTCGTCGCCGGCGCCGTCGCCGTCGAGCGGGTGCCGGCGCTGCGGCCGTGGCTGGCGGAGGCGAGCCGGGTCTCCGACGCCGCGCCGTGCCGCCGGGTCGCGGCGCAGGTCCACGCCCAGCTGGCGTTTCAACAGCTGCACACCGGGCAGCCCGGCGCGGCGGCGGCCAGCGCCGCGAACGCGCTCACCGTGCTGCCGGACGGCCTCGGTGACGACGCGGTCGGCGCCGCGATGCTCTTCGCGGTCGCCGCCGCGGTGCCGGACGACCGGCTGCGGCAGCGGACCGCGGCGTTGTGGCGTCCGGAGCGGGCGACCGCCGAGACGGGCATGCTGCCGATGGTCCGCAACCTGCTCTACGGCGCGATGCTGTACAACAGCGAACCGCAGGCCGCGCTCGTCGCGTTGACCGAGTGCCAGCAGCAGCTCGCCACCCACGGCTGGCGCAACCGGGCGCTCTTCCCGACCGGCACGATGATCGCGCCGCTGCTGGACCGGCTCGGGCGGGCCGAGGAGGCGGTCGAGTGCATCTCGGAGGAGCACCGGCTGGTGGCCGCCTGGGGTGCGCCGGCGGCGACCGGCCGCACGCTGCGGGTCTGGGGCGAGCTCAGCCACGGCCGGCAGTCGCTGCGCCTGCTCGACGACGCCGTGGACGTGCTGGAGCACTCCGCCAACGAGCTGGAGCTGGCCCGCGCGCTGCTGGCCCGGGGCACCCGGCTGCTCGCGTCGGGGCGCAGGGGCGCCGGCGAGGATCTGCGCCGCGGTGGGCAGCTGGCGGTCGCGGCCGGGCTCTCCTGGCTGATGGAGCCGGCCACGACGGCGCTCGAGGCGCACCACGAGCAGCTGGTGCCCGGGATCAGCTCGTTCACCCCTGGCGAGCGGACGGTCACGGACCTGGTCACGGCCGGGCTGACGAACCACGCCATCGCCACGCGGCTCGGCATCTCCCAGCGGGCCGTGGAGAAGCACCTGACCAACTGCTACCGAAAACTGGGGGTCACCAATAGATCCGCACTAAAGGCGGTTCTCAACCGGGTAGCGGGTAAAATGTCCGATCCACCCGCCGAATAGCTCATTCGCCTCCAAACAACGGAAGATCACCGCGGGTAATAGTCACGCCACTCAAAGCATTCATCGATACGTCTCCGCGGCCGTGAACTCTCAAGTCAATGCTCAAATTTTTCGCAAGATCGATGTCCGCCTGTACGACCTACCCGACGGTCACAACTCGGCCCGAACCGGACTTCGGTCAGGATTCCGTTGCGCTCGGTGCCCGGATCCGGCTCCCGGGGCCGTCCGCCGGCCGTCCGGACACACGTTGACCTGCATGGATGGACCACCGCCGGCACCCATACGGAAACCTTGGCCACCCTGCGTCCCCGTCCGGCCACGCCCCGCCGCCGACTACGGTCCACCACACCGAACTAGGCGCACGCCTACCACAGTCTTTGCTGCCCGATTTGCTCGCGTTGACGCTCGCGGAAAGCCGTGCAAGGCTCCCGATGCGAGTTCAAATTTGGAGCATTTGGGAGACGTGTCGATGCTTCTGGTCGGTAACTTGAAGGCAGACGTTCAAGACGCAACTCGGACCGACCCGCTCCGCAGGCAAAACAGGAGTGAAACATCGTCGGAACAGTGCTGTCCATTTCCGCAGCCCCATCCGGCGCTCGTCGGCGCGAGCGAATACGGCGAGCTGTTTCTGTCCATTGTCGAACGGACCGGGGTCGGCCTCGCCGTCCTCAATCCACAACTGCGCATCCAGCAGACAAACGCAGCATTACTGGAGCACTGCGGCCAGCCGCGCTTCGACCTGCACGGATTCGACTTCTCCGAGCTTCTGCACCCGAGTGTGCGGCAGCACATGCGCCGACAGTTCGACCGACTTCTCACCGGTCGCAGCGGACGATTCGTCGAGCATCTCGCCGCCATTTGGGCGACCCGCACCGCCTTCACCGGATCACTCACCGGAATGGCGGTGCAGGGCGACGCCGGCCAGCTGAAGACAATCGTCGTGCTGGTCGCTCCCGACAAGGGGGAGGACGATCGGCGGGTGCTCATCAGCCCCAACAAGATCTTGACAGAAATCAATGCCAAGATTCTCGAGGGAGTGGCCACCGGTGTCCCTACCGTACAACTGGCCGCAAAGCTGTATCTGAGCCGTCAGGGCATCGAGTACCACGTCAGCAACATGCTGCGGCAGTTCAAGGTGCCGAACCGTGCGGCACTGGTGTCGAAGGCCTACTCCATGGGCCTCTTCGGCGTCGGTTCGTGGCCGCCCAAGGTGCTCAACGAGTACGTGCGCCGCTGAGCGGGGCGCACCACCAGGCAGACGAACGGTGGCCGGGACGATGTCCCGGCCACCGTTCTGTGCACCCGCCACGCGTCAGGTCAGGCCGAGCTCCCGGTCGATCAGGTCGAACATCTCCTCGTCGTCGGCCTCGTCCAGGCCCTCCGCCGCCTCGGCCGCCCCGTCGTCCCAGCGGCGCAGCAGGTTCCGCAGCCGGTCCGCGACCTGCCGCCGGGTCTCCGGGTCGACGTCACCGTCGGGCAGCGCCGCCGCGAGCGCGTCCAGCGCCGCCAGCGGGCCGTCGCCGGTGTCCGGGACGAGCGCCGCGTCGAGGTGCCGGGCGAGCGCGGCCGGCGTCGGGTGGTCGAACACCACCGTCACCGGCAGCCGCAGCCCCGTCAGGGCGGTGAGCTTGTTGCGCAGGTCGACGGCGGTCAGCGAGTCGAACCCGAGCTCGCGGAACGGCCGCGAGGCGGCGACCGCGTCCGGGGTCGCGTGGCCCAAGGTGCCGGCGGCGTGGCTGCGGACCAGGTGCACCAGCTCCCGCTGCCGCTCGTCGGCGGTCAGGCCGAGCAGCCGCCGTGCCGGCTCGGGCCGCTGCGACCCGGGCTCGTCCCCGGCCGGAGCCGCGTCCGACGACGCCGGAGACCTGGCGACATCCAGCTCGTCCAGCAGCGGGCGGTGCCTGGCCATCGAGTACAGGTCCGCGAACCGGGGCCAGTCGACCCGGGCCACGACCACCGCGGCCTCGCCGTGCTCGACCGCGTCCCGCAGCGCCGCGACCGCGTGCCGCGGGTCCATGCCGAGGATCCCGTGCCCGGCGAGCCGGGCGGACTCGCTCGCGTCGACCATGCCGCCCGCCGCCCAGGCGCCCCACGCGACGCAGGTCGCGGCCTGGCCGCGGTGCCGCCGGTGCCGGGCGAGCGCCTCGAGGTAGGCGTTGCCCGCCGCGTACGCCGCCTGGCCGAGGTTGCCCCAGACGCCGGCGCCGGAGGAGAACACGACGAACGCGTCGAGCGGCACGGCGGCCAGCAGCGCGTCGAGGTGCATGGCGCCCGCCGCCTTGCCGCGCAGTACCGCGGCCATGTCCGCCAGGCCGGTCCCGGTCAGGGGCCGCTCGTCGCCGGGCACCCCGGCCGCGTGCACGACCGCGGTGAGCGGCGCGCCCGCCGGTAGGTCCGCCAGCAGCCGGCGCACCTCCTCGCGGTCGCCGACGTCGCAGGCCACCACGGTCGCCTCGGCGCCGAGGGCGGCGAGCTCCGCGACGAGGTCCGCGGCGCCGGGCGCCGCCATCCCGCGCCGGCTGGTCAGCACCAGGCGGGTCGCGCCGGCGCCGGCGAGCCAGCGGGCCACGTGCCCGCCGAGCGCCCCGGTGCCGCCGGTGACGAGCACCGTCCCATGTGGACGCCACGGTCGGCGCGGGGCGTCGGCGGCGAGCGGGGCCCGGACCAGCCGGCGGCCGAAGATGCCGCCGGGGCGGATCGCGACCTGGTCCTCGTCGCCGATGCCGGCCAGCACGGCGCACAGCCGCGCGGCCGCGGCGGCGTCCACCGTGGACGGCAGGTCGACGAGGCCGCCCCAGCCGTCCGGGTCGTCGAGCCCGGCGACGATGCCCATGCCCCACACGTGCGCCTGCGCCGGTCGGTGCAGCACGTCGCCGGCGCCGACGGAGACCGCCCCGCCGGTCGCGCACCACAGCTTCGCGCCGACGCCGGTGTCGTGCAGCGCCTGCACGAGCCCGACGTTGCCGGCCAGCCCCGAGGTCAGCTCCGGCACCGTGCGGTGCGGCGTCTCGTCCCAGGCCAGCAGCGACAGCACCCCGTCGACCGGGCCGTCCGCCAGGGACTGCAGCCGCGCGGCGATCCGGGACCGGTCCGCCTCGCCCGCCGGGAGCCGCAGCAGCTGTGCCTGGGCACCGTGCTCGGCGATCGCGGCCAGCACCACGTCCACGGGACCGTCGAGCGCGCCCCCGGCCGACTCGTCGCCGGCCGCCACCACCAGCCAGCGGCCGGTGAGCGCGGCGGGAGCCGGGGCGGCGAGCGCGTCCCACCGCACCGCGTAGCGCAGCTCGTCGACGGCGGCCCGCACCTGCGACTCGTCGTGCCAGGTCCGCAGCGCCGGCAGGACCGCGGCGAGCGCCGCCGGGTCGGCCGACGTCGCGCCGGCCAGCCCGGTCACGTCGCCGCGCCGGACCGCGTCCCAGAACCGGTCGTCGGCGGGGGCGGCCACGGCGGTGCCGGCGGGCGGTGCGTCGAGCCAGAACCGGCGCCGCTGGAACGCGTACGTCGGCAGGTCCACGACGGTGCGGCCGGTGCCGAGCAGCGGCGTGAAGTCCACCGCGCAGCCACGCACGAACAGCTCCGCGACGGAGCGCGCGAAGCGGTCCGGCCCGCCGTCGCCGCGGCGCAGCGAACCGGCCACCACGTAGGCGCTGTCGGTGGCCGCGTCGGCGATCTCCTGGATCGGCACGGTCAGCACCGGGTGCGGGCTGCACTCCACGAACATCCGGTAGCCGTCCTCGACGAGCCGCTGCACGCTGTCGGCGAAGTGGACCGTCTCGCGCAGGTTGCGGTACCAGTAGCCGGCGTCCAGCTGCGGACCCGCGAGCCACTCCCCCGTCGCGGTCGACAGCATCGGCACCGAGCCGGGCACCCCGCTGACCGGCGCGAGCGCCTCCCGCAGCGCCGACTCGATCGACTCGACCTGCTCGGAGTGCGACGCGTAGTCGACCTCGACGAGCCTCGCCCGCACCCCGTCGGCGGCACAGTCGGCGACGAACCGGTGCACGGCGTCGACGTCCCCGGCGACCACGACCGCCGTGGGCCCGTTCACCACGGCGACGCTCAGGCGGCCCGGGCAGGCGGCGATGCGGTCCCGCACGGCGGCGACGGGCAGCGCGACCGACGCCATCGCTCCCCCGCCGGCGAGCGCGACGATCGCCTTGCTGCGCTCGGCGACGACCCGGGCGGCGTCGGGCAGGCTGAGCATCCCGGCGACGCAGGCCGCGGCGATCTCGCCCTGCGAGTGCCCGACGACGGCGTCGGGGCGGACGCCGTACGAGCGCCACAACGCGGTCAGGGACACCATCACCGCCCACGAAGCGGGCTGCACGACGTCGACCCGGTCCAGGCCGGGCGCGCCGTCCTCGCCCCGCAGGACAGCGGTCAGCGACCAGTCGACGAACGGCGCCAGGGCCTCCTCGCACGCCCGCACCGACTCGGCGAACACCGGCGCGGCGTCCAGCAGCGCGGCGCCCATGCCGGCCCACTGGGCGCCCTGGCCGGGGAAGACGAACACGACCCGCCCGTCGACGTCGGCGACGCCCTGCACGACCGTGTCGGCACCGCCCGCGAGCGCGGCGAGTCCGCCGGCCACCTCGGCGCGGTCCGAGCCGAGGACGACGGCGCGGTGTGGCAGCGCGGCCCGCGTGGTCAGCAGCGACCAGCCGACGTCGGCCAGTTCCACAGGGTTGGCGTTGGCGGCGTCGGTACCGTGGTGCGCCCCGCCGATCGACCCCAGCAGCCGGTCCGCCTGCGCGGCGAGCGCCTTCGCGCCGTGCGCCGAGACCACGATCGGCACCAGCCCAGCGCTGGGTGCCTCCGGAAGGGCAGGCGAGTCGTCGGCGGGCGGCGGCTCCTCCACGATCACGTGGGCGTTGGTGCCGCTGATGCCGAACGACGACACCCCGGCGCGGCGCGGCCGGCCGCCCGCCGGCCACGGGCGGGCCCGGTCCAGCAGTCGTACGGTGCCGGACGACCAGTCGACGTGCGGCGACGGCTCGTCGGCGTGCAGGGTCCTGGGCAGCAGGCCGTGCTCCATCGCCAGCACCATCTTGATCACGCCGCCGATCCCGGCCGCGGTCTGCGTGTGCCCGACGTTGGACTTCAGCGAGCCGAGCCACAGCGGGTCCGCCGGGTCGCGCCCGGCGCCGTACGTGGCCAGCAGCGCCTGCGCCTCGATCGGGTCGCCGAGCAGGGTCCCGGTGCCGTGGCCCTCGACCGCGTCGACCTCGGTCGCGGCGAGGCCCGCGGCGGCGAGGGCGGTGCGGATCACCCGCTGCTGCGACGGCCCGTTGGGGGCGGTGAGGCCGTTGGAGGCGCCGTCCTGGTTCACCGCGGTCCCGCGCACGACGGCGAGGATCCGGTGGCCGTTGGCCCGGGCGTCGGACAGCCGCTCCAGCACCACCATGCCGGCGCCCTCGGCGAGGCCGAACCCGTCGGCGCCGGCCCCGAACGCCTTGCACCGCCCGTCGCGGGCCAGGCCGCGCTGGCGGCTGAAGCCGACGAACTGGCCCGGGGTCGACATCACCATCGCGGCGCCGGCGAGGGCCAGGTCGCACTCGCCGCGGTGCAGCGACTCCACCGCCAGGTGCAGGGCGACCAGCGACGACGAGCACGCGGTGTCGACGGTGACCGCCGGGCCCTCCAGCCCCAGCACGTAGCTGATCCGTCCCGACGCGACGCTCGACGCGCCACCGGTGACGAGGTACCCCTCGAGGCCCGAGGGGCCGGAAGCGCCGGTCTGCAGCCGGGAGCCGTACGCCTGGTCGGCCATGCCGACGAACACGCCGGTGCGGCTGTCGCGCAGCGACGTCGGGGCGATCCGGGCGTGTTCGGTGGCGTCCCAGGCGACCTCGAGCAGCAGCCGCTGCTGCGGGTCCATGGCGACCGCCTCGCGGGGGCTGATCCCGAACGCCTCGGGGTCGAAGTCGGCGGCGTCGTAGAGGAAGCCGCCGTCCCGCACGTACGTGGTGCCGGCGTGGTCGGGATCGGGGTCGTAGAGGGCGGCGAGATCCCAGCCGCGGTCGGTCGGCATCGCCCCGACGGCGTCGACCTCGCCGGCGACGACCCGCCACAGGTCCTCCGGGCTCCGCACGCCGCCCGGGTACCGGCAGCCGATGCCGACGATGACGACCGGGTCGTCGCGGTCGGCGGCCGCGACCGGCGCGGCGGCCGGCGCGTCCTGGGCCTCGCCGAACAGCGACGCGCGCAGGAACCGGGCCAGGTGTGCGGGCGTGGGGTGGTCGAACACGGCGGTCGCCGGCAGCCGCAGCCCGGTCGCGGCGTTGAGCGCGTTGCGCAGCTCGACCGCCGACAGCGAGTCGAAGCCGAGCTCCATGAACGCGCGGGAGCTCTCGACGGTGGCCGCGGACGCGTGCCCGAGGACCCGGGCGACCTGCCCGCGGACCAGGTCGAGCAGGACCCGGTCCCGCTCTGCGCCGCCCGCCCCGGCGAGGTCGCGGGCGAGCGTGCCACCGCCGCCCGTCGCGGCCGGTGGCGGGGCCGCGTCCGCCAGGCGGCGGATCTCCGGCAGCGCGCCGATGAGCGGGCTGGGCCGGGCGCTGCCGAAGACGGCGGCGAAGCGCTCCCAGTCGACGTCGGCGACGGCGACCGTGGTGTCGTCGTGGTCGAGGACCTGCTGCAGGGCGTGCATCGCCGGCTCGGGGTCGATCAGCGGCACGCCGCGGCGGCGCAGCGTGTCGGCGAGGGAGTCGGCGATCATGCCGCCGCCGGCCCACGGGCCCCACGCGATCGAGTGGGCGGCGACGCCGTCGGCGCGCTGCTGCTCGGCGAGGGCGTCGAGGTGGGCGTTCGCGGCCGCGTACGCGCCGTGGTCGCCGACGCCCCAGACCGCCGCGATCGAGGAGAAGTAGACGACGGCGTCGAGGGCGGTCCGGTCCAGCAGGGCGTCGAGGTGCAGCGCCCCGGCGACCTTCCCGGCGGCGACCGAGGCCATCCCGTCGGCGGTCAGGTCCGGCAGCGCGGCCAGGTCGGCGACGCCGGCGGTGTGCATGACCGTGGTGATCGGCTCGCCCCGCCCGGCGCAGTCGGCGACGAGCGCGGCGACGGCGTCCCGGTCGGCGACGTCGCACGCGACGACCCTCGCCTCGGTGCCCGCGGCGGCGAGCTCGGCGACGAGGTCGGCCGCGCCGGGTGCGTCGGCGCCGCGCCGGCTGGTGAGCACGAGCCGGTGGGCGCCGCCGGCGGCGAGCCACCGGGCGACGTGCCCGCCGAGGGCGCCGGTGCCGCCGGTGACGAGGACGGTCCCGGTCGGCCGCCACGCGCGGGCGGGTGCGGTGGTGCCGGTGCCGGCGTGGACGAGGCGCCGCCCGAAGACGCCGGTGGCGCGCACCGCGACCTGGTCCTCGCCACCGAGCTCGCCGAGCCCGGCGAGCACCGCGCAAAGTCTGGCCGCCGCGCGGGCGTCCAGCGCCGCCGGCAGGTCGACGAGGCCGCCCCAGGTCCGCGGGAACTCCAGGGCCGCGACCCGGCCGAGGCCCCACGTCTGCGCCTGCGCGGGTGCGGCGAGCCGCTCGCCGTCCACGGCCACCGCGCCACGGGTCACGCACCACAGCGGCGCGGCGGTGCCGAGGCCGGCGAGGGCCTGGATGAGCAGCAGGTTGCCGGCGGGCGCCGACTCGTCGGTGCCCAGCAGTGACAGCACCCCGTCGACGGGCTCGGCCAGCGCCTCGCACAGCGCGTCAGGGAGGGCCGCGTCGTCGGCGGCGAGGGTGCGCACGGTCGCGCCGTGGGCGGTGAGCGCCTCTGCGACAGGGCCGGCCGTGGTATCCCCGAAGGGGTGCACCACCAGCCACGTGCCGGTGAGGGTGACCGCGGACGGCTCGGGCAGCGCGTCCCAGCGGATCTTGTACCGCCAGCCGTCGACCAGGCCGCGGACGGCCCGCCGCTCGTGCCAGGTGCGCAGCGCGGGCAGCACGGCGCCGATCGCGCCGGCGTCGGTGGCGAGGACCCCGGCGAGCTCGGCCGCGTCCGAACGTTCGACGGCTTCCCAGAACTCGGCGTCGACGGTCCCGGTCGGCCCGGTCGCCGTGTCCTCCAGCAGCGGCGCGTCGAGCCAGTACCGCTGCCGCTGGAACGCGTACGTGGGCAGGGCGACGGTCCGCCGGCCGGGGCCGAAGACGCCGGTCCAGTCGACGGCCGCGCCGTGCGCCCAGGCGGCGCCGAGCGAGGCGAGGAACCTGTCCCGGCCGCCGTCGTCGCGGCGCAGGGTCCCGGTGACGAACGCGTCCCCGGTGTGGCCTTCGAGGGTCTCCTGGATCCCGACGGTGAGCACTGGGTGGGCGCTGACCTCGACGAACGTCGTCACGCCCGCGTCGGCGAGGTCGCGGACGGCGGCGGCGAACTCGACGGTGTGCCGCAGGTTGCGGTACCAGTAGTCCGCGCCGCCGACGGTGACACCATCGAGGTCGGCGCCGACGGTCGAGCGCAAAGGGACCGTGGCGGGACCTGGGGCGACCGGGGCGAGCAGCTCCAGCAGCCGGTCCCGGATCGCCTCCACCTGCACACCGTGGGAGGCGTAGTCGACGTCGACGCGCCGCGTCCGTACACCCGCCGCATCACACACCGCGGTGAACTCGTCGAGCGCGTCGGGCTCCCCGGACACCACCGCGGAGGTCGTGCCGTTGACGGCGGCGACGCCGAGCCGGCCCGCCCACGGCTCGATCCGCCCGGCGACGTCGGCGGCGGGCAGCGCCACCGACAGCATGCCGCCCTTCCCCGCCAGGGCGGACAGCGCCTGGCTGCGCAGCACGACGACGCGGGCGGCGTCGTCGAGCGAGAGGATCCCGGCGACGTACGCGGCGGCGATCTCGCCCTGCGAGTGCCCGACGACGACGTCGGGTTCGACGCCGGCGGCCCGCCACATCCCGGCGAGGGACACCATCACCGCGAACAGCACCGGCTGGACCACGTCGACCCGGCTCAGCGGGGGCGCGTCCGGTTCGCCGCGCAGGACGGCGGTCAGCGACCAGTCCACGAACGGCGCGAACGCCGTCTCGCACCGGCCGATCGACGCCGCGAAGCCCGGGTCGGTGTCGAGGAGCCGCACGGCCATGCCGGCCCATTGCGAGCCCTGGCCGGGGAACACGAACGCGACCTTGCCGCCGGGGCGGGCGACCGCGCCGGGCACGGCGCCACCGGCGATCTGCAGCAGCTGCTCGCGGACGTCGTCGTGGCCGGCGCCGACGACGACCGCCCGGTGCGGGAGGGCGGCGCGGGTGCTGGCGAGGGACCAGCCGACGGCGCCGAGGTCGTGCCCCGGGCGGTCGTCGAGGAAGCCGGCGAGGCGGCCGGCCTGGGCCCGCAGCGCCGCGTCGCCGCGCCCGGACACCACGATCGGCACCGGCCCCGACGTGGGCTCGGCGGGGTCGTCGGTGTCCTGCGGTGCCTCCAGGATCACGTGCGCGTTGGTGCCGGAGACCCCGAACGACGACACGGCGGCGCGCCGCGGCCGGCCGGTCTCCGGCCACGCGACCGCGTCGCGCAGCAGCTCGACCCGGCCCTCGGACCAGTCGACGTGGGTGGAGGGCGCCGACACGTGCAGGGTCTTCGGCAGCACGCCGTGGTGCATGGCGAGGATCATCTTGATGACGCCGCCGACGCCGGCGGCCGCCTGGGTGTGCCCGACGTTCGACTTCAGCGAGCCCAGCCACAGCGGGTCGCCGTCGCCGCGGTCCCGGCCGTAGGTGGCGAGGATCGCCTGCGCCTCGATCGGGTCGCCGAGGGCGGTGCCGGTGCCGTGCGCCTCCACCGCGTCCACATCGGACGGTGACAGCCCGGCGTCGGCGAGCGCGGCGCGGATGACCCGCTGCTGCGACGGGCCGTTCGGGGCGGTGAGGCCGTTGGACGCGCCGTCCTGGTTGAGCGCGGAGCCGCGCACGACGGCGAGGACCCGGTGGCCGCGGGCCCGGGCGGTGGACAGCCGCTCCAGCACGAGCATGCCGGCGCCCTCACCCCAACCGGTGCCGTCGGCGTCGTCGGAGAACGCCTTGCAGCGCCCGTCGGGCGAGAGGCCGCGCTTGCGGCTGAACTCCATCAGAACGCCCGGCGTCGACATGACGGTGACCCCGCCGACGAGTGCGAGCTCGCACTCGCCGCCGCGCAGCGCCCGCGTCGCCAGGTGCAGCGCGACGAGCGACGACGAGCAGGCGGTGTCGACGGTGACGGCCTGCCCCTCCAGCCCGAGGGTGTAGGCGACGCGGCCGGACGCGACGCTGGTGAGGCTGCCGGTCAGCAGGTAGCCGTGCATGCCGTCGGCGGGGCGGTGCAGCGCCGGCCCGTAGTGGGTGTAGGGCACGCCGACGTAGACGCCGCCGGGCCGGCCGGCCACCGACAGCGGGTCGATGCGCGCGGATTCGAGGGCCTCCCAGGCGACCTCGAGCAGCAGCCGCTGCTGCGGGTCCATACCGAGGGCCTCGCGGGGGCTGATGCCGAAGAACGCGGGGTCGAACTCGGCGGCGCCGTGCAGGAACGAGCCGTGCCGGGTGCAGCACTTCCCGACCGCGTCGGGGTCCGGGTCGTAGAGGTCGGTCCGCCAGCCACGGTCGGTGGGGAACGTGCTCACGGCGTCGGAGCCGGCCGCGACGAGCCGCCAGAGGGCTTCGGGTGTGTCGACGCCGCCCGCGTACCGGCAGCTCATGCCGACGATCACGACCGGGTCGTCGGCGCCGTCGGAGGTGGCCCGCGCGACCGTCACCTGTTCCTCGTGGGTCGGGCCCAGCAGCGAGTCACGGAGGAAACCGGCGACGGCGGCCGGGGTCGGGTAGTCGAACAGCAGGGTCGCCGGGATGCGGACGCCGGTCGCGGCGGCCAGCTCCTCCCGCAGCCGGGTGCCGATCGCCCGGTACACGCCGAGCTGGCGGAACGCGAGCCCGGCGTCCACGGGCCCGGGCTTGCCGGTGGCGGCCACGACCGCGGACCGGACCACGTCGAGAAGTATCCGGTCCCGGTCGGCGTCGCCCACGGCGAGCAGCCGGGAGAGCAGGGACGGCTGGTCGTCGAGCGCCATGAGCGGCACCGCCTTCGCAAGAGGGGGTCTGGTGGAGGAGCGCTCAGGCGCTCTGGTGTTCCATCGCGCGGCGCAGGCTCAGCGGACGCATGTCGGTCCAGACCTCGTTGACGTGGGCGAGGCACTCGTCCCTGGCGCCGGTGAAGCCGGCGTCCTTCCAGCCGGCGGGGATGTCGCGGCCCTCGGCCCAGATCGAGTACTGCTCCTCGTCGTTGACCACCACGGTGTAGCGGCGGGTCTCGTCGTCGGTCATGCCACTGTCCCTTCGAAGGCGAGTGTTGCAACAGGAAAGTCAGCGCAGGGCGAGCTCGTCGGCGAGGCGGCCGAGGACGAGCTCCGCGTGGCTGAGGACGGCGAAGTGGTCCCCGGGCAGGATCCGGCGGTCGAACCGGCCGGTGGTCACCGCGGCCCAGCCGTCGACGTCCTCGGCGCTGCTGACGGTGTCGCCGGCGCCCACGTACGCGCTGACGGGGCAGGTGAGCGGCGGGCCGGGTTCGGGGACGTACCCTTCGACCATCGCCATGTCGGCCCGCAGCACCGGCAGGTAGATCTCGGCGATCTGCGGGTCGTCGAGCACCTCGGCGGGGATGCCGCCGTGCCGGGCCTGCATCGCCCGGCCGAACTCGAGGTCCGGCAGGTGGCTGAGCGCCGGCATGCGGGCGGCGCCGCCCGGCGGTTTCGCCCCGGCGACCACCAGGCGGGTCGGCGACGGCAGGTGGTCGCGGCGCAGGTGCCGGGCCAGCTCGTAGGCGACGAGCGCGCCCATACTGTTGCCCAGCAGCGCGAACGGCACGTCCAGGGCGGGCAGCAGCGCCTCGGCGAGGTCGGGGACGAGGTCGACGACGCCGGTCGGCAGCGGCTCGCCGAAGCGGGACTCGCGGCCGGGCAGCTGGACCGGGCACACCTCGAGGCCGTACGGCAGGTGCTGCTGCCACGTCCGGAACGCGGAGGCGGCGCCGCCGGCGTGCGGGAAGCAGAACACCCGCAGCACGGTGTCGGTCGCCCGCCGCCGGTTCGGCAGCCAGGGGTTGGGCATGAGGTCACTCACCGGCGGTCACCGTCTTCGCTGGGGCTGGGGCGTCGTGGACATCGAAGGGGCGGCAGCAGCGGGTGCCCGGGTCGGCGACGACCTCGGCGAGCAGCGCCGTGTACCGCTCGGCGAGCCGGGCGACGGTCGCGTCGTCGAACAGGTCGACGCTGTATTCGAGCAGCCCGTCGACGCCGAGGCAGGCGCCGCCGGGGCCGAGCCGCTCGCGCAGCATCAGGTTGAGGTCGAACTTCGCCGTCGTCGACGGGGCCGGCTCGATCCGCATCCGCAGGTCCGGCAGCTCCAGCGCGCCGCGGCCGGTGTCGTCGGCGACGATCATCACCTGGAACAGCGGGTGCCGGGCGCCGGACCTGGCCGGGTTCAGCGCCCGCACCAGGTGGTCGAAGGGCACGTCCTGGTGGGCGTAGGCGTCGAGGTCGGCGTCGCGGACCCGGGCGAGCAGGTCGGTGAACGACGGGTCGCCTGAGGTGTCGGTGCGCAGCACGACGGTGTTGACGAAGATGCCGACGAGGTCGTCGAGGGCCGGGTCGGTCCGCCCGGCGGCGGGGGTGCCGAGCGGGATGTCGGTGCCGGCGCCGGCGCCGGTGAGCAGCGCCGCGAGGGCTGCCTGGGCGACCATGAAGACGCTGGCCCGGTGGCCGCGGGCGAGCGCCGCCATGCCGTCGTGGACCTCGGCCGGGACGGTGAAGCGGATCCCGCGACCGGCGGACGTCGGCACGGCGGGGCGGGGCCGGTCGAACGGCAGCGCCAGCTCCGCCGGGGCCTTCGCCAGCGCCCGCCGCCAGTACGCGGTCTGCCGGGACAGCAGGCTGCGGGTGTCGCGCGGGTTGCCGAGCAGCCGCTGCTGCCACAGCGTGTAGTCGGCGTACTGGGCCGGCAGCGGCTCCCACCGGACCGGGTCGCCGGCGACCCTGGCGGCGTAGGCGCGGGCGAGGTCGGTGGCGAGCGGCACCATCGACCAGCCGTCGCAGGCGATGTGGTGCAGCACCAGGCGCAGCACGTGCTCGCCGGGGCCGGCCGTCAGCAGCCACGCGCGCAGCGGGAGGTCCTGCTCCAGGCGGAAGGTGGTGGCGAGGGCGTCGTCGAGGTCGCGGGCGCCGTCGACGACGGTCAGCTCGACGCCGGCGTCCGCCGCCGGCACGATTCGCTGGGCGGCGACGCCGTCGATCTCGACGACCGTGGTCCGCAGGCTCTCGTGCCGGGCGACGACGTCGCGCAGCGCCCCGGCGAGCGCCGCGGTGTCGAGGGCGCCGGTCAGGTGGATCGTCAGCGGCACGTTGTAGGTGGCGCTGGGGCCGGTCAGCCGGTACAGGAACCACAGCCGCTGCTGGGCGAAGGACAGCGGCACGGCGTCGGGGCGCGGCGCCGGCACCAGCGGCGGGCGGGTGCTGCCGGTCGCGCCGTCGACGAAGGCGGCGAGCCCGACGGGGGTCGGCGCCTCGAACACCGCCCGGACCGGCACCTCCACCCCGAGGTCGGCGCGGAGGCGGGCAACCAGGCGGGTGGCCAGCATCGAGTGGCCGCCGAGGGCGAAGAAGTCGTCGTCGACGCCGATCCCGGGCCGGTCCAGGACCTCCTCCCAGACCCGCAGCATAGCGGCCTCGGCGGCGGTGCGCGGCGCCACGTAGGTCGCGGCGACGGGCCGCACCGGCAGCTCGGCGAGGGCCCGTTCGTCGGTCTTGCCGCTGGTCAGCTCCGGCAGCGCGGGCATGATGACGAGGAAGGCCGGCACCATGACCGCCGGCAGGACCGCCCGCAGCCGCTTGAGCAGCCCGGCGGCCGGGGGTGCCGGGGCGGCGCCGTGGGCGACGTAGCCGACGAGCGCGGGTTCGCCGTCGACCGGTCGCACGAGGACGGCCGCGTCGAGGACGCCGGGCAGCTCCCGCAGCGCCGCGGCGACCTCGCCGGGCTCGATCCGCACGCCGCGCAGCTTCACCTGGGCGTCGGCGCGGCGCACGAACAGCAGCTCGCCGTCGCCGGTCCAGCGGACGAGGTCGCCGGTGCGGTACAGCCGCCCGCCGGGCGGGCCGAACGGGTCGGGGACGAACGCGGCGGCGGTCAGGCCGGGCCGGTCCAGGTAGCCGTGGGCGAGCCCGGCACCGCCGAGGTACAGCTCGCCGGTCGCGCCCGGCGGGACCGGGCGGAGCCGGTCGTCGAGGACGTAGGCGCGGGCACCGCGGATCGGGCGGCCGATCGGGATGTGCCGCGGCAGCTCACCGCGACGGGTCCGCCAGGCGGTGGCCTCGATCGCCGTCTCCGTCGGCCCGTACAGGTTGAGCAGCTCGACGTCGAGCAGGTCCAGGCAGCGGCCGGCGAGCTCGGCGGAGAGCGCCTCGCCGCCGCAGAGGACGCGGCGCAAGGTCGTACACCTGCCGGCGCCGACGACGTCGAGGAACTGCCGCAGCGTGGTCGGCACGAACTTCACCGACGTCACCGCGAACCGCTCGATCGCGCGGACGAGGTAGTCGGGGTCGCGGTGCCCGTCGGGGTCGGCCAGGACGATGGTGGCGCCGGCGACGAGGGTGCCGAAGAGCTCCAGCAGCGCCGGGTCGAAGGTGAGCGGGGTCTTGAACAGCACCCGGTCGGACGGCGTGACGGGGGCGGCGGCGACGTACCAGCGCAGGGTGTTGACGACGGCCGCGTGCGGCACGACGACGCCCTTCGGGCGGCCGGTGGAGCCGGAGGTGTACAGCACGTACGCCTCGTCGCCGGGCAGCGCCTCCACCAGGGCCTCCGCGAGGACCGCGGGCGGGTCGTCGGTGCAGTCGACGAGCAGGACCGGCACGTCCGGCAGCAGGTCGCGGTGCGCCGCGTCGGTGACCACGACGGCGGGGCGGGCGTCCTCCAGCAGCCGCGCGATGCGGGCCGCCGGGGCGTCGAGGTCGACGGGCACGAACGCGGCCCCGGCCTTGCCGGCGGCGAGCGCGGCGGCGACGAG
>NZ_JBEXUD010000093.1:0-18692 GCF_040614215.1 Dactylosporangium sp. NPDC006015 | reverse complement strand
GCCCTTGCGGCCCGGGGCCGCCGCGGTGCCCCGGGTCGCGGCTAGGTCCCCTAGGAGGTGGCCGGGGGCCGCGCGCCAGACCTTGCCGGGGGCCCGGCCGGCGGCGCCGGCAAGGGCACGCCGGCCGGGCCGTGGGTCGGCTGCTGCAGCGGTCACGCCGCGGTGCCGACCGGGAGCCGGGACACCGCCGCGACGACCGCGGACAGCGTCGCGTCGGCGCCGAGCACGCAGAACCGGGGGTACGAGGTCACCCCGAACGCGCGCGCGACCGGCGGCCTCGCGCCTTCCAGGACCACCCGCGCCACCGGCGTGAGCTGCGCGATGAGGGCGTCCGGGTCGCTGTCGTGGGCGTTCACGACGGCCAGGACCCGCTGGCGGTCCTGGCCGCGGGCCCAGGCGAGGAAGTCGGGCAGCTGCGCCTGGCAGCCCTTGCAGTCCGCGGCGAGGAACGCCACGACGGTCGCCGGCGCCAGGTCGTCCCGGCCGACCGGCGCACCGTCGGTGGTGGTGGCGTGGAAGTCGGCGACGGTGTCACCGGCCACCGGGTCGGATCCGGCCGGGTCCGCGGCGGGTGCGCCGCCGACGAACTCGTACACCGCGTCGATCAGCTGCGTCTGCTCGCGCAGCCGGCGGATCATCCCGAGGCACAGCAACAGGTTCAGCACGCACAGGGCACCGACGAGCGCCACGACGACTATGAGGAGGGGCATTGAAACCGCCTTTGCATCTGCCGGTCGACCGGCGAACGGGTGGGAAGGACCGGGCCGCAGACCGCCGGTGCCCGCGGACACCGGCGATCCGCCGGGCTCACCGCAGGGTCAGCACGGGATGTACGTGATGCAGCTGCCGCAGTGGTGGGAACCGCTCGGGTAGTAGCAGCAGTACCGGCCACTGTTGCGCGCACTGCAGCACTCGTAGTCGCAGTCCGCTGCCCGGGCCACGGTGTGCGGCACGACCATGCCGAGGATCCGGTCGGCTACCGCGCCGACCATCTTCTTGGCTGCACGCATGTGCACCTTCCCTTCCGTTGTACGGATGAGTGGAGGCGCCGGCCTGTGATCTTCGGCCGGCTGCCCACAGCATGCGACGGAGACCGAAGTCGATTCGTTAACGAATTGTTGGCATCCGGCCAGCACGAGTGTTAGATAGGCATCACTGAGTCAGGCATTGACGCCGGGCGCTGCCAACGGGGGCGGTGGCATGGAGATTCGGTTGCTCGGTCCGGTGGAACTGCGGCTCGACCACCACGTGGTGGACGCCGGGCCGCCGCAGCAGCGGCACGTCCTGGCGGTGCTGGCCGCCGACGCCGGCCGCCCGGTCACCACCGAGCTGCTCATCGACCGGGTGTGGGACGAGGCGCCGTCCGGTGCCCGGCGCACCCTCCAGGTCTACCTCACCCGGCTGCGCCGGCTGCTGGCGCCCGACGGCGACGCGCCCGTGCTGCCCCGCCGCTCCGGCGGCTACGTGCTGGACGTCGCGCCCGAGCGGATCGACCTGAACCGCTTCCGCGACCTCATCGACCGGGCCCGTGGCCGCCCGGACGGCGAAGGGGTGGCGCTGCTGCGCCGGGCGCTGAACCTGTGGACCGGCGAGCCGCTCGCCGGGGTGCCGGGGAGCTGGGCCGAGCGGATGCGCAGGGCGTGGCGCCGCCAGTACGTCGACGCCCTGGTGCAGTGGGCCGAGGCGGAGCTGCGCTGCGGCAACGCCGGCACGGTCCTCGGCCCGCTGACCGAGGCGATCGGCGAGTATCCGCTGGTCGAGCCTCTCACCGCCGTCCTGATGCGGGCCCTGCACCTGACCGGCCGGACCGTCGACGCGCTGGACTGCTACGCCGAGCTGCGCTACCGGCTCGTCGAGGAGCTCGGCGCGGACCCGTCGCCGGAGGTGCGGGACGCGTACCGGGCGATCCTGCGGCACGACGCTCCAGACGGCGGGCTGCCCCGGCCGACCTGGCGGACGCCCGCGCAGCTCCCGGCGGACGTGCCCGGGTTCGTGCCCCGCGACCCGGAGCTGGCCCGCCTCGACGAGCCGGCCGCCGTGCTCGTGCTCTCCGGCACCGCCGGGGTCGGCAAGACCGCGCTCGCGGTGCACTGGGCGCACCGGGTCCGCGACCGGTTCCCCGACGGGCAGGTCTACCTCGACCTGCGCGGGTTCGGCGCCGGCGCGGCCCCGATGGGCAGCGCCGAAGCGGTGCGGCTGTGCCTGGACGCGCTCGGCGTGCGGGCCGAAACCGTGCCCTCCGAGCCGTCCGCCGCGATCGCGCTGTACCGCACCCTCGTCGCCGGCCGGCGGATGCTGATGCTGCTCGACAATGCCCGCGACGCCGCCCAGGTGCGCCCGTTGCTGCCCGGCACGCCCGGCTGCCTGGTCGTGGTGACCAGCCGGGACCAGCTCACCGGGCTGGTGGCGGCCGAGGGCGCCCGGCCGGTGCCGGTCGACCTGTTCTCGCCCGCGCAGGCCCGGCAGTTCCTGGCGCGGCGGCTCGGCACCGACCGGGTGGCCGCCGAGCCCGGCGCCGCCGAGCTGATCGCCGAGCGGTGCGCGCGGCTGCCGCTGGCCCTGGGGGTGATGGCCGGCCGGGCCGCCGCCCATCCGGACTTCCCGCTCGCCCGCTGGGCCGACGAGCTGCGGGTCGACCGCCTCGACGTGCTGGACGCCGGGGATCCGGCCACCGACGTGCGCAACGTGTTCTCCTGGTCCTACCGGGCGCTGCACCCGCCGGCCGCCCAGCTGTTCCGGCTGCTCGCGCTGCACCCGGGCCCGGACATCAGCGCCGCGGCGGCCGCCAGCCTGGCCGGGCTGCCGGCCGAGCGGACCAGGTCCCTGCTGGCCGACCTGACCCGCGCGCACCTGCTCACCGAGCACAGCCCCGGCCGGTACGCCATGCACGACCTGCTGCGCACCTACGCGGCGGAACTGACCGGCCGCTGCGACTCCGACACCGAGCGGGCCGCCGCGGTGGGCCGGCTGCTCGACCACTACGTGTACTGCGGGCAGGCCGCGGCGCTACGGCTGGAGCCGCACTGGATCCGCCTGGTCGCGGACCCTCCGCCGGCCGGGGTGCTGGTCGAGCCGTGCACCTGCGAGCGGCGGGCGCTGGCCTGGTTCACCGAGCACCGGCAGGCGATGCTGGCCGCGGCGACGCTGGCCGCCGAGGCCGGGTTCACCCGGCGCGCGTGGCAGCTGGCCCGGGTGCTCGCCGGGCTGCTGCACAACCAGGGACGGTGGCAGGACCTCATCGCGGTCGGGCGGCTCGCGATCGAGGCGACCGAGCGGCTCGGCGAGCACCGCGAACGCGCCTGGGCGCAGCGGTTCCTCGGTTGCGCCCACGCGCACCTGCGGCGGTACGGCGAGGCCGAGGCGGCGTACCGGGCGGCGCTGGACGGATACGAGCGGCTCGGCGACACCGCGGGCCGCGCGGGCGTGCACTTCGCGCTCGCCCGCCTCGCCGAGTCGCGGGGCGAGTGGCCGCTGATGCGCTCGCACAGCGCGTCCGCGCTGCGGCTCTACACCGAGGCCGGGCACCGCCTGGGCCGCGGCCGGGCGCTGAACCTGGTCGGCTGGGTGCACGCCAGGCAGCGCGAGTGGGCGGACAGCCTGACCCACTGCCGGCGCGCCCTGGCCCTCCAGGACGAGCTGGATGACCGCAGCGGCCAGGCGGCCACCCTGGACAGCATCGGGTACGTGCACCACCATCAGGGCGAGTACGCCCGCGCGCTGGAGTGCTACGAACGGGCGCTGGCGCTGTGCCGCCGGTTCGGCGACCGGTTCAGCGAGACCAAGGTGCTCACCCACCTCGGCGACACCCACCTGGCGTCCGGCCGCCCGGACGCCGCGCGGGCCGCCTGGCGGGTCGCCGGCCAGATCCTCGCCGACCTCGGCGACGCCGACGCGGAGCAGGTGCGCGCCCGGCTCACCACCCTGACCGGCGTGGCCGGCTGACCGTTTGAAGGTGACGATGTCATACCTGTCGTTGGGGCTGCTGGCGGCGCTGGGCTGCGTGTTCGCCGCCTCCGCCTGGAGCAAGCTGCGCAGCCGCGCCGCCCAGCAGGCGTTCGCGGAGTCCCTGCGCCCCGTGCCGCTCGTCCCCGCCGGCCACGTGACCGGCGTGGCGATGGCGGCCACGGTCGCCGAGGCCGGCCTGGTGGCGGGGCTCGCCGCGGCGGCGGTGGCCGTGACCGGCGGGTGGCCGCCCGCGCGCCCCCTCACGATGACGGTGCTCGCCCTGACCGGCGCCCTGCTGGCCGTGTTCACCACCGGCGTGGCGCTCGCCGTGCGCCGCGGCACCGGCGCCCGCTGCGCCTGCTTCGGCGCCGCCGAACGCCCGCTGAGCGCCCGTCACCTGGTCCGCAACGGACTCCTGCTGGCGGCGACCGGCACCGCGGCGCTCGGCATCGCCATGACACGGACCCAGCCGCTCGACCTGGCCGGCACGGCGGTGGCCCTGACGACGGGCGCCGTCTGCGGCCTGCTGGTGATCCGCCTGGACGACCTGGTGGACCTGTTCACGCCGCCCCCGGCCCGCCGACCCGCCGCACGACCCGGGCAGGACCGCCGCGCCTGACCTCCATGGGCGAGATCTCCGAAATCCGGTAAGCGGTGATCCGGCTCGATCATGCCGGGCTGCCTCACCGCAGGCGCTGGCCTGTGCCGTCCGGCCCATCTGACGAGGGAACCCGGGCCCGGCCCGACGGCCGAGCCCGCGGGGCGACAGCCGGACGCCACCGTACCCACCACGTCCCAGCCTCGGTCTTTCCCGAAATGTTGCCGCGGGCGCGCAGCTGGATCGTCACCGGGCAACCCGAGGCGTGGATGACGGCGCCGTGCCTAGAGGCGGGTGGTGCAGGTGGCGGCGTGATCGGTCAGCCACTGCAGCGCGGGCGCGATCCCATCCGCGTCCTCGTCCGCCCCGCATCCGGTGCAGCGCTCAGTGAGGTATCCGGAGAGGTTCATCTCGATCCACGCCTCTGCTCCGCCGGCCGTCGTGAGAATGTCCGACACGATCTCCCGATATTCCTCCATGCCCCCATCGTGCCGCCGCAGCCGCCTGCTACACCGCCGGAGTCCAGCGACGTGTGTGCCGGACGGCGCAGCCACCCGATGAATAGCCCGGACGTTCTGCATCGCCGACGCGGACATCAAGGCCGGCGGCCGGGGTAGTTCCGACGGATGAAGGCGATTGGTGGCGCAGCCTCGGCGATCGTCCTCGGGCTGCTGGGAACCTCGCTCACCGCCTCCGCGGCCCCCGCGGCGCCGGCGGGGTGCGGCGGGAAACCGACGATCGTGCTGGTGCACGGCGCGTGGGCGGGCACGTCAAGCTGGAGCGGGGAGGTCTCCCGCCTGCAGGGCAGGGGCTACACGGCGCGGGCGATCGCCAACCCGCTGCGCGGGCTGACCGGTGACGCGGCGTCCGTCTCCGAATTTCTCAAGTCGGTGCACGGGCCGGTGGTGCTGGCCGGGCACTCCTACGGCGGCGCGGTCATCACCAACGCGGCGGCCGGCAACACCAACGTGAAGGCGCTGGTCTACGTCGACGCCGCCGCGCCGGCCGTCGGGGAGACGACCGGCGGGCTGAGCGGGTCCGGTTCGGCGTTGAACCAGAACGCAACCGCGCTGTTCGACAAGGTGGGCACGGACCTGTACCTGAAGCAGCCGGTGTTCGTGCACTCGTTCGGGCCGGACCTCGCGCCCGGCCAGGCCGACGTGCTGTGGGCGAGCCAGCGCTCGGCCGCGACCGCCGCGTTCTCCACCCCGTCGAAGGCAGCCGCGTGGGAGAGCATCCCCTCGTGGTACGTCATCGGGGGCGCCGACAAGATCATCACGCCGGCGTCGCAGGAGTCGATGGCGCACCGGGCCAAGGCACACATCCGCACGGTGCCGGGCGGGTCACACCTGACGCTGATCTCCCACCCCGACGCCGTGACCGACCAGATCCTGGCCGCCACCGAGCACGTGTGCTGAGGCCGGGTTGTTGCGCCGCGCCCGGGCGTCCACACGTGGCGCCGCCTCCTTGCGTGGCGCGGAGCACGTCCACGTTCGTTCACGGCGTCGGCAGGCTCCACACCATCGTCATCGGCTCGTCGTCGACCCACAGCTGCGCGGCGAACAGGTCCTCGTCCAGCCCGACGGCCGCCTCGACCGCTTCGGCGTCGCCGGGCAGTGCGATCCAGGCCTCCGGTCGCACGTCCGCGTCGCGGAGCAGGAGGCCGCTCTCGTTTGAAGGTGACGATGTCATACCTGTCGTTGGGACTGCTGGCGGCGCTGTGCTGCGTGTTCGCCGCATCCGCCTGGAGCAAGCTGCGCAGCCGCGCCGCCCAGCAGGCGTTCGCGTCGTCGCTGCGCCCCGTGCCGCTCGTCCCGGCCCGCCACGTCGGCGCCGTGGCGATGGCCGCCACGGTGGCCGAGGCCGGCCTGGTGCTGGGGCTCGGTGCGGCGGTGGCGGCCATCGCGGCCGGGTGGCCGGCGGCGCGCCCGCTCACGGTGGTCATGCTCGCCCTGACCGGCGTCCTGCTGGCCGTGTTCACCACCGGCGTGGCGCTCGCCGTCCGCCGCGGCACCCGCGCCCGCTGCGCCTGCTTCGGCGCGGCCGAGCGCCCGCTGAGCGCCCGCCACCTGGTCCGCAACGGACTGCTGCTGGCGGCGACGGCCGCCGCGGCGGGACCGGGCCGACCCGGCTGGCACGGCGGTCGCGCTCGCGGCGGGCGCCGTCTGCGGCCTGCTGGTGATCCGCCTCGACGACCTGGTGGACCTGTTCGCACCGACGCCGGTGCGCCCGCGCGGCTGAGTTCGGCGGATCCTGCCGCCGCGAGGGAACCCGGGACGCCGGTCCGCTCGTGTCTATGAAGACCGAGGAGGAAGGCGGCCGGGAGGATGAGGTTGCGGTGGCTGGGCGAGCGGCGCGGGGTGGACGAGGACTTCGTCGCCTACTACGCGGCGCGCGGCGCGATGCTGCACCACACGGCGTTCCTGCTGTGCGGTGACTGGCACCTCGCGGAGGACCTGACCCAGATCACGTTCACCAAGCTGTACCGCGTGTGGCATCGCGTCCAGCGGCACGACGTGCTCGACCAGTACGCGCGGCGGGTGCTGCTGCGCGCGTTCCTGGACGAGCGGCGGCGGCCGTGGCGGCGGGAGCTGGCCACGGACCCGGAGAGCCCGGCGCTGGACGGGATGGCGCCCGAGGCGGTCACCTCCGCCGAGCGGTTCCAGCTCGAGCAGGGGCTCATGCGGCTGTCGAAGCGGCACCGAGCGGTGCTCGTGCTGCGGTTCTGGGCGGACCTGTCGGTGGAGCAGGTCGCGGAGATCCTCGGCTGCTCGACCGGCACGGTGAAGAGCCAGACCTCCCGGGGCCTCGCCGCTCTGCGGGAGACGCTCGGCGAGCGGCAGTCGTTGCGGCAGGTACCTGGAGGAGACGGATGAACGACGTGAAGGACATCTGCGACGGGATGCTGGCCACGGCACCGCCGCCGCCGGACGCCCGGACCGTGCTGGCGACCGCCCGGCGGGCCGCCGGGCGGCGCCGGGCCGTGGGCGCGGCGGGCGTGGCGACGCTCGCGGTCGCGGTGGCCGCCGGCGGGACCGCGCTCGCGCTGCGGCCGGCACCCGCGCCGGTACCGGCGCAGCAGCCGCCGCCCGTGCTGGCCACGGGGCCCTCCCCCGCGCCGGTGGTCGCGGCGCCATTGCCGGCCGCCCGCGCCGCGTACACCCACGGCGCCACGATGCGCGGGCTGCTGATGGCCGCCGTCCCGGCCGGCTACACCACCGCCGACTACCCGGTCAGCTACGACGAGGGCGTCGACCCGACGGTGGTGCTGCCGAACGAGCGGGTCCCCGCACCGGCCAACTGGCAGCTGAGCGTGGCGTTCGCCGGGGTGTTCCTGCGGCAGGGCGGCGCCGAAGGGCTGATCACCGCGTCGATCTGGGCAACGGCGAACCCGGTCGCGGAGGACTGCCCGCCACCGTCGTGCTCGGTGGTGACGGCCGGCGGGGTCAGCGTCGAGGTGCGGACCTGGATCGACGAGGGTGGCGTGCACATCGCCGCGACCCGGCGGCTGACCGGTGGGTCGCTGTCGGTCATCGCGAGCCAGGGCATGGCGACCGCCGAGGCGACTCCGGCGGCTGTCCGGCCCGCGCTGCCTGCCCTGCCGTTCACGACCCAGCAGGTCGCGGCGCTCGCCCTCGACCCGGCGATGCTGCAGTTCCCGTAGCGGGAGGACGGAGCGACGGTGCCCGCCGGGGCCGCACCCCGGCGGGGCACCTCCACTCGGGTTAGCTTCCGCAGATCAGGTAGAGGGTCAGGTTCCAGTTGCCGGCGTAGCCGCCGTGGAACTCGTCGGCCGCCGCCGACATGTCGTCGCTGCTGTAGACGTTCAGCACGGACGGCAGCACATTGCCCAGGCCGCTGTCGATCGCGAACCCGCCGCCGAAGGTGCCCTTCGGGCCCGTGCTCTCGTCGCAGTGCCAGTTCAGCGACTGGTGTGCCGTGCTGGCGAGCGGGCCGGTGTCCCACGACACCAGTTGCAGGCCCGCGGGGGTGTTCGCGCAGATGGCGTACGCGGTGAGGGTCCAGCCGCTGTGCGCGCTGCCCGGGACGCGGTACGCCCTGGCGGTCACCGACTTGAGCGTCGACGACGGGACGACGTCGTCCAGCACGACCTCGCCCTGGCCGTTGTTCACCTTGGCGCCGGTGCCGATCACGCTCTTGCCCGCCGGGCAGGACGCTGTCGTGGCGGTGGCCGAGGTGGTGGCGGCGGCCGACGTGGCGCTGATGCGCTGCCAGCCCGGCAGCGGGTCGGCACACTGGGCCTTCACCGTCAGCGACCAGTTGCCCGCGTACGTGTCGACCTCGCGCAGGGTGGCGGTGAACCCCGAGCCGTCGGCGTTCGGCTCGAGCTGGTCGAGCCCGACCCAGCCCTGGGCCGCCGGGTTGGCGGTGAGGTACCCGCCGCCGCCGGTGACGACGGTGCCGGCCGGGCAGGCCTTCGAGTAGGTCTTGTCGCTGCTGTTCGCGGCCGTCGTGAAGCCGACCGTGACCAGACCCGCCGGGTCGGCCGAAGCCGGTGCCGGCCCGAGCGGGACGACGGCGGCGACCGCGACGACGGCGCCCGCGCCCACGGTGGCCAGGCGTCGGTGGATGTTCATCGGTGCCCCTTCCAGTTGAGGTGTGCCACCACGGTGGGCCCGGCCGCCCGGGCGCGCCGCCGAACCTGAACCCTGCTGAACATCGACGGTTGAACATTGTTGAACTGTTGGGTTTGCGCGGACGCCTTGCCAGAAGCCTGATGTCCATCTATGAACGGTCGATGGCGGACGACCAGGCTGCGCCGGATCTTCCGGGGATGCTGCACCAGTTGCGGCGACGGGAGGCCCGGCGGAGGGGCGGCGCGGAGCTGACCTACCGGGACCTCGCCGCGGCCACCGGCTGGTCGCTCGGGATCGTCGCGCAGTACTTCTCCGGCAAGTCGTTGCCGCCCGTCGACCGGTTCGACGTCCTCGTCCGGCTGCTCGGCGCCTCCCCCGCCGAGCAGGGCGTCCTCGCCACCGCGCGGGACCGCGCGGAGGACCACCGCCGCCGGGCCACCGGGCCGGTCCGGGTCCAGGAGCCGGCGCGGCGGGCCGAGGTGCGGCTGCTCGGACCGCTGGAGGTGGCCGGGCCGAAGGGCTCGACGGCCCTGTCCGGGGCGCGCCAGCGGGCCCTGGTCGGCGTGCTGGCGCTGGCCGCCGGCCGGGTCGTCACGCAGATCCAGCTGCTCGACGCGCTCTGGGCGGAGGCGCCGCCACGGACCGCCGTCGCCACGCTGTACAGCCACGTCGCCCGGGTCCGGCAGTCCCTCGACGCGTGCGGGCTGCCGGGCGTGCTGCTCACCCGGGGCCCGGGGTACCTGCTCGCGGTCCGGCCCGACGAGGTGGACGCCCACCGCTTCGAGCGATGGGCCGCCGAGGCCCGCCGGGCGCTGGCCGCCGGTCAGGTGACCGAGGCGGCGAGCCGCCTGCGTCTGGCGCTGACGCTGTGGCGCGGCGAGGCGCTCGCCGACGCGGACCCGGTGGGCTGGGTCTCGGCCGAGATGGGCCGGCTGCACGAGCTGCGGCTCGGCGCGCAGGAGGACCTGTGGGACGCCCGCCTGCGGCTCGGCGAGCACGCCGCCGCCGTCGACGAGCTGGAGAAGGCCCTGGTCACCCATCCGGTGCGGGAGCGGCTCGTCGAGCTGTCGATGCTCGCCATGTACCGGTGCGGCCGGCACACCGACGCCATCGAGGCGTACCAGCGGCTGCGCGGCCGGCTCGCGGAGCGGCTCGGCGTGGAGCCCGGTCCGCGGGTGGCGGCGCTGTACGCGTCGGTCCTGCGCCGGTCCCCGGTGCTCGATCTCGAGGTCCCCCAGCCCGGGGTGACCACCCCGGCGCAGCTGCCGCCGCGGGTCGGCCACTTCGTCGGGCGCACCGCCGAGCTGTCCGCACTCGACGGGCTCCTCGGCGGCCCGTCGCAGGTCGGGGTGGTATGCGGCCCGGCCGGCATGGGCAAGACCGCCCTGGCCGTGCAGTGGGCGCACCGGGCCGCCGGCCGGTTCCGCGACGGGCAGCTCTTCCTCGACCTGCGCGGTCACGACCCGGCGACCGCGACGCCGGCCGCCGAGGCGCTGACCCTGCTGCTGCTCGGGCTCGACGTGCCGGCCGCGCAGATCCCGGCCGACCCGGCGGCGCTGCTCGGCCTGTACCGGTCGGTGCTGCACCACCGCCAGGTCCTCATCCTGCTCGACAACGCCGCCACGGCGGCCCAGGTGACCTCGCTGGTGCCGCCGTCGGCCGGCAGCCGGCTGCTGGTGACCAGCCGCCACCAGCTGGCCGGCCTCACGATGGACCACGCGGTCACCCTCGTCGACCTCGACGTGCTCGCGGCCGGTGAGGCCCTGGCCCTGCTCGGCCGCGTGATCGGCACCGACCGGGTCGGGCGGGAGCCCGGCCCGGCCGCCGCGCTCGTCGAGCTGTGCGGCCGGATGCCGCTGGCCCTGCGGATCGCCGCGGCCAAGCTGACCGTCCATCCGCCGCGACCGATCGCCGAGCTGGTCGCCGCGCTCGTCGGCGCCGACCGGCTGGCCACCCTGGCGGTCCCCGGCGACTCCCGCAGCGTCCGGACGGTGTTCACCAGCGCCTACGAGGCGTTGAGCCCGCCGGCCGCACGCGTGTTCCGCCGACTGGGCCGCCACCCCGGCGCCACGTTCACCGCCGCGCTGGCGTCCGCCGTCGCCGGCGTCCGCGAACCCGAGGCGCGGCAGGCCCTCGGCGAGCTGCTCGGCGCGCATCTGATCGCGGACACCGGCGGTGACCGGTTCCGGTTCCACGACCTGATCCGCCTGTACGCCGCGGAACGGGCCGGGCCGGACGACGCGGCCGCCGCCGACCGGCGCATCGTCGAGTGGTACCTCGTCGCCGCCGACGCCGCGAACCGCGTCTGCGACCCGGCGCGCGACCGGGCCGGGACGGTGGCCGCCGACCCGCCGGTCGAGGTGCCGTTCCCGCTGGACCGGGACCACGCCCTGGCGTTCCTCGACGCCGAACGGGCCAACCTGCTCCCTGCGGTCCGGCACGCCGCCGAGCACGGGCACAACCGCGCGACCTGGCAGCTGGCCTATCTGCTGACCGGCTTCCACATGCTGCGCGGCTGCTGGCCCGAGCAGCTCGAGACCTACCGCCTGGGCCTGGCCGCCGCCGGGCGCGCCGACGACCTGGCGGCGCAGGCGCTGCTGCGCGGCCTGCTCGGCATGGCCCTGAACACGGCCGGACGGCACGAGGAGGCACTGGAGCACCTACCGGCGGCGCTCGCGTTGCTGCGTGCCGTGGGGTACCGGCGCGACGAGGGCCTGGCGCTGAACAACATCGCCGTGGCCCACTGCGAGCTGGGCCGGCTCGACGCGGCGGCGGGCGCGTTCGGTCAGGCACTGGACCTGCACCGCACGGACGGCCATCTGCCGGGTGTCGCCCTCGCCCTGAACAATCTCGGTCACGTGTACACCCGGATGGGCGAGCCGGACCTCGCGCGCGAGCACCTCTGCCGGGCGCTCGCGCTCGCCCGCGAGATCGGTGACGCGCCCATGGAGGCGCTGACGCTGACCAGCCTCGGCGAGATCCACCTGGCCGCCGCCGACCACGAGGGCGCGCTCGAACAGTTCACGGCGTCGCTGGCGATCCGGCGGAGGATCGGCGCCCGGGGCGTGGAGGCCGAGACGCTCAGGTTCATCGGCCTCGCCCACCTGGGTCGCGGCGACCGCGCGGCCGCCGCGACCTCGTTCCGCCGGGCCCTGGCGCTCGCCCGCGAGCTCGCCGACCGGCACCTCGAGTCCGTCGTCCTGGCCCACCTACGGACCGTCGATGGTGACCACGGCCTCCGCGTCGACGACGACGCCAGCCGAGACAGCGACGATCCGCACCGTGAACCAGCGGCTCGGGGTGCCGGCCGGGCGCGGTAGCAGCGTCACCTCGAACGGGACCCGGGTGGCCCCGGCCGGCACGGTCTGCGTCCGGCCGGCGACCGCGACGTAGTCGACGCCCGCCTTGGCCGTGCCGTCGCCGGTCTGCCACACGTAGGTCAGCGGCGGCCTCGGCGGCGGAGGCGGCGGAGGCGGGCAGAAGTACCCGTGACCCAGCATCGGCACGATGGGCACGACGGCGTCGTCCGCGGCCCACCCCAGGTCGGGCCCGTCGTCGTCGAGGATGCGCCCGGTCGCCGTGCCGTGCCGCACGACGACCCCGCCGCCGGCCGCGGTGAGCCGCACGGTGAAGTCCTCGAGCGCGGCCTCGCGCATCTGGTCGTCGGCGATCCTCGCCACGATCGACCGCTCGCCGGTGTCACCGGCGGCCCAGCGCAGCACCCCGCCCGCCAGCGCGAAGTCGGCCGCCGGCAGGGCGCTGCCGGCCGTCACCGTGTACCCGACCTCGCCGGCGGCGGCGCACCCGCCCGACTCCACCACGAACGTCAGCGTGCCGGCCCGCTCCCCGGCCGTCACCATCGGCTGGACGTCGACCGTGCGCCGGCAGGGCTCGGCGGCGGCGCTCCGCCCGGGCGGTGCCGCCGCGGCAGCAACGGCGAGGGACACGGCGGCACATCCGGTGAGTGCCTGTCTCAGTCTTGGCGTCATGCACCGCATCCTCGGCCGCCGGCCTTGTGCCGAGCTTGTGGAGGGCTGCCTGCCGGTCTCCCTGCCCGGCGCGGACATCGGATTCCTAACCGTGTGTCGCAGGTTCGAATCCTGCCGGGGGCACGTCACAGAACTGCAAAACCGCAGCGCGTTCGGCCGGTCACTAATCGTGGATGCCAACTTCGCGCTTTGAGCGATCGAGGATGCCCCGGCGAACTGCCCGGGGCATCCTCTCGTTCAACCCGACGATCGGCACCCGTGCGGATCGCGGCACGAGCGGACGCGTGCGCGTTGTCCTTACACAAGGTCATACGTGGCGGCGCGCCGGTTGTCCTGTGTCGTGTTTACTCGTAGCCGTGGTCGATTGGTTGCAGCTGCAAGACCCGGGCGTCGAGGTCGCCGCGCTGCTGGATCGGGCGGAGCGGGAGCCGAGCACCGAGGTGTGGGAGCGACTCGACAAGCTGCTCATCGTCGAGGCGGAGTGCTGGTACTCGGCCGGCTTCGCCGCACTGCCGCGGTTGAGCGCCTTGGCGTACTCCGGCGCCGCGGAACACCGTGCACATGCGATCGACCTCGCCGCAATGATCGCGATGACGCTTCATCGGCATCACCGAGACGACGATCTCGTACGGGCGAACCCGGCCGCCCTCGCCACCCTGCACCGGCTGGCCGCGTCCCGGCTGCCGAGCATGTCCGGTGGCCAACTGCTGCGGTCGTTCCAGGCCGCGTGTGCGCTCGCCGGCTACACATTCTGGGCAACGATCAGCCTCGACTTCACCGACGAGCACTACCGGACCCACTGCCCGCACTGCGCGACGCCACTGATGATCGTGATCGGCGACTACGGCCACTATGCGGCGATCCGCGATCACGACGAGGGCGACATCCTGCGTACCCCGTTACATCCGGTGGAACCGGAGACCCTTCACGGTTTCCGGCGATGGATGCACGAAACCGCCGTCGCCTGTGGCGATCCGATCCTCGCGGACGGGTTGACGTACCTGTTCGGCGACGCAACCTGCAGTAGCTGCCACAGCGTCTTCAACGTCGCCGACTGGTACGAGGCCGAGAACAGCCCAGCTCAACCCATCGATCCGGTCATACCTCGCGTGGACCGGTCGACCTGAACCGCATCCTCACTTCGGCAATACAGGACGCTTGATCTTGTAGGGTGCGATGGACCGTTGACGGCCGCGGTGGGGCAGTACTCAACCACGTCCGCGAGGAGCTTCAGGTGGGGCCGACCTCGTAGAATGTATGTAGCCGGGGTCGCATTCCGATCACGGGAGGTGTGTCGTGGTAGACCCGCAGCAGCCCCAAAACGAACCCCAAGACCCGACGCAGGAGCGATCGCAGCCTGGCAAGCGGGGATATTGAACACCGCCGGGTGGCGGCTACTGGTGTGGTTTGTCATGGCGATTGCGGCATTGTGGCTGCTTGAGCAGTCCGGCGTCGTCGGGGTTTGGTGCTGGCGTCAGCGCCTGTGGCCATGCTCAGGCGAGGCTTACGTCCCAGTCCGCTGGAGCGTACGCAAGCCCCGAAAGGGACTACAAAAGTTGCGGTCAGACCAGCCCTCGGGGAGTGGTCATGAAACGGCGCAAGACCGACGTCCGGGCCCTGCCGGCCAAATCCGCCGGGGCGCTCGACGAGCGGTTCCAGGCGGCCACCCCGCTGCGGCGGCTGATGAACAAGGTCTTCCCCGACCACTGGTCGTTCCTGCTGGGTGAGATCGCGCTCTACTCGTTCGTCGTGCTGCTGCTCAGCGGTACCTTTCTTGGGCTGTTCTTCGACCCGTCGATGCGCGAGGTCGTCTACGACGGCAGCTACGCGCCCCTGCGCGGCGTGGAGATGTCGCAGGCGTACAACAGCACACTGCAGATCTCGTTCGACGTGCGCGGCGGCCTGTTCATGCGGCAGATGCACCACTGGGCCGCGCTGCTGTTCGTGGCCGCGATCGTGGTGCACATGTTCCGCGTGTTCTTCACCGGCGCGTTCCGCAAGCCGCGCGAGGCCAACTGGATCGTCGGCATGCTGCTGTTCTGGATGGCCTTCCTGGAGGGCTTCGCCGGTTACTCGCTGCCCGACGACGCGCTATCCGGCACGGGCCTGCGCATCGCGAGCGCGATCATGCTGTCGATCCCGATCGTCGGCACCTGGGTGACCACCTCGCTGTTCGGGGGTGAGTTCCCGGGTGAGGTGATCCTTGACCGGCTCTACATCGTGCATGTGCTGCTGGTCCCCGGCGTGCTGCTCGCGCTCATCAGTGTGCACATGGGCCTGCTGGTGAAGCAGAAGCACACGCAGTGGCCCGGCCCCGGCCGGACCAACAACAACGTGGTCGGCGTGCGCATGTTCCCCGGCTTCGCGGCCAAGGCCGGCGGCTTCTTCATGATCGTGTTCGCCATGATGGCCGCGCTGGCCGGCCTCTTCCAGATCAACCCGATCTGGCTGTTCGGCCCGTACAAGGCGGCGGTGGTCTCGGCGGCGAGCCAGCCCGACTGGTATGTCATGTTCCTCGACGGCGCGGCCCGTCTCTTCCCGGCGTGGGAGATTCGGTTCCACTGGTTCGGTAACGGCTACACCCTCCCGCCGATCTTCTGGCCCACGGTTGTGCTGCCCGGTCTCCTGGCGATGTTGTCGATATTCTATCCGTTCATCGAGCAGCGGTTCTCGAAGGACAAGGCTGTCCACAACCTGCTGCAGCGCCCGCGGGACAACCCGTCCCGCACCGCGCTCGGGGCAATGGCCATCGCCTTCTACATGGTCCTGCTGGCCTCCGGCGGCAACGACGTGGTGGCCGACAAGTTCAGCATCAGCCTCAACGCGATCGTCTGGGCGGGGCGTATCGGCATCCTGATCCTGCCGCCGCTGGCCTACTACGTGACGTACCGGATCGCGCTGGGTCTGCAGCAGTACGACCGCGAGCTGCTGGTCCACGGCATCGAGACCGGCATCATCCGGCGCCTGCCGGACGGCCGCTTCGTTGAGATCCACCAGCCGCTCCCGGCGGCCGGCGACGGCCGAGGCGCCGAGGAGGAGCACGGCCCGGAGTACGCCGGCTGGGTGGTGCCGAAAAAGATGAACCGCGTCGGCGCGCTCGCCCCGCCGGTGAGGGGCTTCTGGTTCCCGATCGAGAAGGCCGCCCCGCCGAAGTCGGCCCGGCGCGAATTCGAAGAGCGCGAGGAGATCATCACGGGCCACAAGGTCGAGTAGTCGGAAGGGGTCTCACCGCTCGGCTCTCACAGATCTGGGGCGTAGCAGTTTCCCGTTACCCAGCTATTGTCATCCTGTCTGCAAGGCGGAGCGGACTCACCGCGACGCCCGTGAGCGCTTGGACGTGCTTCGCCGAAACCTTCATCGAGGTGCCGTCCGGTCTGCTCACCTCGACGTCGGCACGACGGGTACGCAACCGCTGCACCAGCGCGGGTGGCAAACGCACCGATGCCGGCCGGTCCCAGCACCGCCACCAAGCCGTCGGTAGCGCCCCGAGCAACCAACCTGAGCGGCCAACACCACACCTCCACATTGAATTTGATCGATCAATATCGACCAAATGCCTAGCGCGGAGATCGAGGACGTCAACCAAGATCAGGTGCACGCTCATCGGCTCCTGATGAGTGCGGGCAGTCGTTGCCGGCACAACGATAGCCATACCCGCGAGCCTCAACGTCCCGATCGCGAGGGAACGGAGCCGGGTCCGGAAGCACCAACCTGCAACTGCATCAGCGAGGCGAATCCCAGGTCAGGCCGATTATGTGCCCAGCTCAACATGGACGAAGCCGCGATCGAGCCGTGCAGGTTTGTCTCTAGCCGGGGGCACGTCACAGAACTGCAAAAGCACACCGCTACCGGCCGATCACTGATCGTGGAAGCTGGTTTCGCGCTTGAATAGATGATCGAGGGTGCCCCGGCCATTCGGCCGGGGCATCCTCGCGTTGACCCCGATGTAGGGTGCCGAACGCGCCCGGATCGCGGCAGATCCGGACGCTGGGGCAGCAAGCCATCGGGCTCGGAAGCAAGGTCAGCGATGCCGACGCTCGGCAGGACAACTGCTGTGACCGTGCCACACGGTTTCAGATCGGCCAGGCAGTCGGTCTACCGCCCAGCGGGCGTTGCCTTCGTCCTGACACGGCGTACCAGCGTCTGCTGCCCTTGCACGACAGCCATGCAGGCAGGGCGTCGCCAGCCTCGGCCAGGAGTTCCGCTCCGCTGTCATAACCTCGATCATGAACACGGCGGAATCAGCTGATGCCCTGATCGAAGCAGGCTGGCGAGAGGTGCGCGAGGACGGGCGTCTTCGTCCCGAACTGGTGGAGGCCGCGTACGCCGAGCCACGCCTTCAACAGCTGTTTCCCTGGACAGGGATGGGCGAACTGCACTTCAGTCGTTGTACCGAGATCCCATTCACCTGGGATGTTCCATATATCGAGCCCGTTGTCGGCGGCACCTATCGGGTATCCGGGCCGTCCCGTAGCGAGACCGTTGGCCCAGCAGCAACCGCGCACGAGGCGGTCGCGATGGTGGTTGACCGCTTGCCCCCGGGTACCGGGCCAGCTTTCGTCGGCAACCGGCACGAGTTCGTGGCCAGCCAGGCGAAGCACGACATTCGCGAGTGACCATTCAGGGTTTGCCAGCGCATGAACGGACGATCAGTACGTCCAGTCTCTGCGCTCGCTCATCGGCTTCGAGCGAGCGCCCGAAGCCGTGATTCGACGTGCCTGGCCACCGCCACGAAGCGTGACGATCTACGGGACCTCGACGCGCGAGATCTGCGGCATGATCGGACGTGGGATCGGCCGTTGTTCAGGAGGTACCTCGGTTGCCGTCAGTAACCCAAAGTCGGAACTGGTGGATGGCTTCGCTGAGATTGAGCGGACCGCAGAAGACCTCGAATTGGTTGTCGACCAGGCGAGCGATGAACCAGTCGTGCTTGCTTCGGTGAACTTCCTGCTTGGGGAACGCAAGGCCGTCCATTGCGGTTGCCTGCAGGTCCACCCTCAGATACCAACCGGGGTTGTCGAGCGTTTCGATGGACACGCCGTACTCGTGTTCCCAATCGCCATCGCACTGGGAGGCGTACCAGCCCTGAAGCCACGTCAACGCGTCAGGCCCATCAACGTAGGAAACAAGATCTTGCCCGCTCATCTGGTCATGATGCCGTAGGAATCTGAGCCTGACATCCGCACATCGGCAGGACAGGAAGTCCTGGACTCGCCGCGCTGGTCACCCGCTGTGACGTGCACGGGCCTGCCGCCGCGCACCAACGGCGGCAGAAGCGTGCGCCGTCGTTACACGAATGACTGCTCGGCAAAGCTTGGTCCGCCGCGTTCGGCCATAGTGAGGATCTGACGGCTGACGTGGCTTGGTGGTAGCCGGAGGTACTGCGTGTACCTCTGCGCACGGAGGCGGATATCGAAGTTCTGGCCCTCGATGTGCCATTCGTTGTCCGGCTGGCCGTCTGATGGGGTAAGAGCGACCGGCAATAGGTCCATGACTCGGCGGGTAGGCACCCGGGGTAGCAAACAGGCACGGGTCCATTGATCATCGGAGTTCTCTACGCTT
>NZ_JBEXUD010000092.1:0-22136 GCF_040614215.1 Dactylosporangium sp. NPDC006015 | reverse complement strand
CGAAGCGTAGAGAACTCCGATGATCAATGGACCCGTGCCTGTTTGCTACCCCGGGTGCCTACCCGCCGAGTCATGGACCTATTGCCGGTCGCTCTTAGCTTGTTGTCAGCCTGCGGGCCGTTGATGGCGAATGCGCGCCGTCGATTGACGAGGACCGGCTGACGGGCCGGGAACACCCAGGGCCGGTTGGGTGGGGATAATCGGCGAACTCATGGCGGCCGCTTGCCCGAAGGAGACCCGGTGAACCGCGACTCGGCCTCGACTCAGTACGAGCGGCTGCGCGGCGACATCGTCGCCGGTCGGATCGCGCCGGGCACGGTGCTGCTCGAGACCGTGCTCGCGGAGCGGCTCGGGGTGTCGCGGACGCCGGTACGTGAGGCGCTCGCGATGCTGGAGCGGGACGCGCTGCTGGAGCGGGACCGGCGCGGGTACCGGGTGCGGACGCGGAGCCCCGAGGAGCTGCTGGAGATCTACGAGGCCCGCATCGCGCTCGAGTCGACGTGTGCGGCCGCGGCGGCCGGGCGGCGTTCGGCGTTCGATCTGGCCCGGCTGCGCCACCTGACCGGCGAGGCGGCCGCGGCCGGTGATCCGGCGCGGCTGCGCGAGTTGCACGCGGCCTGGCACAGGGCACTGCGCGTCGCGGCGGGCAACGCCACGATCATCGAGCTGTTGGAGCGGCTCGACACGCTGCTGGCCGTGTACGACGACGCGGAGCCGACGCTGTCCGACCGGGATGAGGCCGCGACCGAGCACGGGCGGGTGGTCGACGCGATCGAGGCCGGTGACGCCGAAGCGGCGCGGCGGACCCTGGCCGCCCACCTGGACCGGTCCCGCGAGGCCCGTCTGGCGCGGCTCGCCGCCGGGGCGTAGTCCGGCCGAGCAAGAAACGTCACAGGTCAAAGCCTCTTGCCCGAGCGTCGACGCGTGTATACGCTCGCGCTAATTTCCTAGCAATCCTGTCTGAATAATGGAGTAATCATGTTCCGCAGGCTGGTCGTGGCGGTGGCGTCGGTGACGCTGCTGGCCGCATGCAGCAGCACCGGCTCGTCCGGCGACGGCGCGGCGTCCGGCGCCCCCGTGCGCGGCGGCACGGTCGTATTCGCCACCGACGTCGAGCCCACCTGCCTGGACCCGGCGGCCCCGAGCCAGATCGCCACCCAGATCCTGCAGCGCAACGTGTACGACTCGCTGATCCACCAGGACGCGAAGGGTGCCTTCCACCCCTGGCTGGCCAGTTCGTGGGACGTCTCGGCCGACGGCACGACGTACACCTTCCACCTGCGCGACGGCGTGACGTTCCACGACGGCACGAAGTTCGACGCGACCGCCGCCAAGGCGACCTTCGACCACTTCACCGACCCCGCGACCAAGGCGCCGCTGGCCGGCTCGCTGCCGTTCGCGTCGGCGACCGCGACCGACCCGGGCACGCTGGTGGTCAAGCTCAAGTCGCCGTTCGCCCCGTTCCTGCAGCTGGTGTCGTTCTCCGTGCTCGGCATCCAGTCGCCGGCGGCGCTCGCGAAGGGGCAGGCCGCGCTGTGCGCCGGCGGGCCGGGAGCGGCCGTGGGCACCGGGCCGTTCACCACGGCCGCGTACTCCAAGGGGCAGAGCCTCACCTTCGCGCGGTACGACGCCTACAACTGGCCGCCGGAGGGCTCGGCGCATCAGGGCGCCGCGTACCTGGACAAGGTCGAGGTCCGGTTCCTGCCGGAGAACGCGATCCGGGTCGGCGCGGTCAGCAGCGGCCAGGCCCAGCTCGCCGCGAACGTGCCGCCGGTGACCGCGGCCGCGTTCGAGGCCGGCGGCGGGGTGCGGGTGCTCAGCGCGGCCGCGGCCGGGACGCCGTTCACCGCCTACCTCAACACCACGCGGGCGCCGTTCGACGACGTCAAGGTGCGCCAGGCGTTCCAGCGCGGCATCGACATCGACAGCATCGTCAAGGCGGTCTACGCGGGCCGTTTCCCGCGCGCCTGGAGCCCGCTCACGCCCAGCACGCCGTACTCGTACGACAGCGCGCTGGAGAACAGTTGGCCGCAGGACGTGACGCTGGCCAACCGGCTGCTCGACGAGGCCGGCTGGAACCAGAAGGACTCGCAGGGCTACCGCACCAAGGACGGCAAGCGCCTGACCGCGGTCTGGGTCCAGAACAGCACCGTCATGCGCGAGCAGCGCGACGTCGTCGCCCAGGCCGTCGCCGACAACGCCAAGAAGCTCGGATTCGAGGTGACCGTGCAGGGCCTCGACGCCGGCACCTTCTCGGCCCGGGCCAAGGCCGGCGACTACGACATCACCGACCAGAGCAACCAGCGGGCCGACCCGGACATGCTCTACAACGTGTGGTCGTCGAAGTTCGCGGCGACCAAGGGCGGCGCCAACTACGCCAACGTCACGGACCCGCAGGTCGACCAGTGGCTCAGCCAGGGCACCACGGCGCTGCGGCAGGAGGACCGGCCGGCGGCCTACAAGCCGCTGCAGCAGTGGGTCATCGACAACGCCGCCGCGGTGCCGATCTACGTCCCGCAGTACCTCCTCGGCGCCTCCAACGCCGTGCAGGGCGTGCAGTTCACCGTCTCCGGGTACCCGGACTCCTTCTACACCGTGTGGCGGACCAAGTGAGCAACGACGACTTCGAGTCCTGGCTGGCCGCGCGCGCCGAGGAGGTGGCCGGCCCGGCCGGCCACACCGCCCTGACCGGCACGTACCCGGTCGCCGATCCGCTCGTCATCGACGACGCGCCCGGCACCTGGAGCGTCCAGGACGGCCGGCTCGCCGTCACCGTCGAGCCGGGCGCGCCGCTGACCAAGGACGGCGTGCCGGTGACCGGTACCGCCTTCGTCGAGGGCGACCTCGAGGCGCCCGGCGTGACGATCCGGACGTTCGTGCGGGAGGACGGGCCGGTGGTGCGCACGTACGAACACGCCGCGCCCGGCCGGACTGGTTTCGCCGGCATCGACCGGTACCCGTACGACGAGCGCTTCCGGGTCCCGGCGACGTTCGAGCCGTTCGCCGTGCCCGAGGCCACCCCGATCCCCTACCAGCGCGACGACGTCCAGCGCGCGCACGTCGTGCCGGGTGAACTGGCGTTCACCCTCGCCGGCACCGAGCACCGGGTCCGGGCGTTCGAGGGCCACGGCGGCCTGTGGTTCGTGTTCGCCGACGCGACGACCGGCGTGAGCACGTACCGGCCCGGCCGCTTCGTCGAGGCCCGCGGGACGCCGGAGGGGTACGTGGTGGACTTCAACCGCGCGTACCTGCCGCCGTGCGCGTTCTCCGACTGGTACAACTGCCCGCTGCCGCCCCGGGAGAACGTGCTGACGACGGCGGTCGAGGCGGGCGAGCGGTCGGTGCAGCGCCGTGCGCACCCGGTCTGACGGCGGCCGCCTCGCCCGCCGGGCGGCGATCGCGGTCGTGCAGCTGTGGGGCGCCGCCACGCTGTGCTTCGCGATGCTGCACCTGATCCCCGGTGACCCGGTCGACATCATCATGGGCAACCAGGCGCTGGTGTCGCCGGAGCTCAAGGCTCAGGTGCGCGCCGAGTACGGGCTGGACGACCCGGTGGTGGCGCAGTACCTGCGGCTGCTGGGCGAGCTGGTCCGCGGCGATCTCGGCACGTCCTACCAGCTGCAGCGGCCGGTGTGGGGCGCCCTGGCCGAGCAGGTGCTGCCCACCGCCGAGCTCGCGGGGGCAGCGCTGCTGCTCGCGGTCCTGCTGGCAGTGGGCGCGGCGGTGCTGGTCCCCGAGCGCAGCCGGGTCGCCCGGACGGTGTTCTCCGGGCTGGAGATGGTCGCCGTGTCGCTGCCGCAGTACTGGCTGGGCATCCTGCTCATCACATTCCTGTCGCTGCGCTGGCACCTGTTCCCGGTCATCGAGGCCGGCACCTGGCGCAGCCTCGTGCTGCCGGCCGTCGCGGTCGCCCTGCCGATCGCCGGCACCCTCGCCCAGGTGCTGCGCGAGGAGATGGACACCGCCCTCGCCCAGCCGTTCGTCACCGCGGCCAGGGCCCGCGGCGCCGGCGCGCTGGCCGTGCGGACCGGCCACGCACTCCGGCACTGCCTGGTCCCGGCCACCACACTCACCGGCTGGTTCATCGGCAGCCTGCTCGGCGGGTCGGTCCTCATCGAGCAGGTGTTCGGCCGGCCCGGGCTCGGGCAGGTCGCGCTGACCGCGGTGACGAACAAGGACCTGCCGATGGTCACCGGCGTCGTCATGCTGGCGGCCGCCGTGTTCGTGGTCGTGAACCTGCTCGTCGAGGTCTCCTACCTCGTCATCGACCCGAGGGTGCACCGCGATGGGACGTAGGCTCACCGTCGCCGCGGCGGCGGTGGTCGTGCTGGCCGCCGTGGCCGCCGCGCTGTGGCCGCAGCTGTTCACCGGTCACGATCCGAACGCGACCGATCCCCTGGCGTCGTTCCGGCCGCCCGGCGCCGGACACTGGTTCGGCACCGACCAGCTCGGCCGGGACCTGTTCGCCCGGGCCGTCTACGGCGCCCGGCACTCACTGCGGATCGCCGCCGGTGCGACCCTCGTCGCGCTGCTCGTGGCGGTGCCGGTCAGCGTCCTGGCCGCGCTCGGCGGCCGGTTCGCCGACAGCGTCATCAGCCGCGTCCTCGACGTGCTGCTGTCGTTCCCGGCGCTGCTGCTGGCCCTCGTCGTCGTCACCATCGTCGGCCGCGGCGAGCTGAGCCTGCTCCTGGCGATCGGCCTGGCCGACATGCCCGGCTACGCCCGCCTGCTGCGCTCCCGGCTGCTCGTGGTCCGCACCGCCGGCTACGTCGAGGCGGCCACCGGACTCGGCGTCGGCCCGTGGACGTCGCTGTGGCGGCACATCCTGCCCAACGCGGCCGGCCCGCTGCTGGTGACCGCCACCCTCGGCCTGGGCGTGGCCGTCATCTTCGCCTCCGGGCTCAGCTTCCTCGGCCTCGGCACCCAGCCACCGACCCCGGAGTGGGGCGCGATGCTCGCCGAGGGCCGCTCGACGCTCGCCGTCGCCTGGTGGGCCGGGGTCTTCCCGGGCCTGCTCATCACCGTCACCGCGGTCGCCGTCACCATCCTCGGCCGCGATCTGCGCAACCGCTTCGGCGTCGGCTCGATCCGGCCGTGAACCCTACTGGAGGTGTCCCCGTGCCGACCGACCGCTACGGGCAGCGCGTGTCCACAGTGGACCCCGACGCTGCCGCGGCCTACTTCGACGCCGTCGACGCGTACCTGGTCCTCGACGACGCCGCCGCCGACGGCTTCACCAAGACGATCGCGCTGGACCCCGGCCTCGCCGTCGCCCACCTCGGCCTCGGGCTGAGCCTGGCGGCGGCCGGGCGGGACGGCGAGGCCCGCGAGGCGTTCACCGCCGCCGTCCGGCTCCGCCGCGAGCACCCCGAACGACTCAGCCCGCGGGAGGCCCGCCAGATCGACCTCGTCACCGCGCCGCCGGCCAACCTGGCCGCGTACGCCGAGCATCTCGAGGCCCACCCCGGCGACCTGCTCGTGCTCGGGTTCGCCGCCGGCCTGCTCAGCGGCCGACGGATCGCCGCGGGCACCGGCCGCGAGGGCGTCCTCGCGCTCGCCGCCGCGTCGGCCACCGCCTTCCCGCAGGACTGGGCCGTCGCCGGGATCTGCGCGCTGGAGCTGGAGGAGGCCTGGCAGTTCGCCGAGGCGGAGCGGGCGGCCGAGCGTTCGCTGCAGGACCGGCCGGACAACCGGGCCGCCTGCCACGGGTACGTCCACGTCCTGCACGAGACCGGGCGCATCGGTGCCGTCGAGTCGTTCCTCAACGGCTGGTTCGGCACCCGGCACCCCCACTCGCCGCTGCAGACGCACCTGCGCTGGCACCACGCGCTCGTGGCCCTCGAGAACGACGACCCAGAGCTCGGACTGCGGCGCTACCACGCCGCCGTCGACCCTCGCGTCTCCACCCGCCGAACCACACTCGTCGACGCCGCCGCCGTGCTGTGGCGGCTGCACATCGACGGCCACCCCGGCCTGCCGTGGGAGCCGGTCGCAGAGCTGGCCCGCGCCCAGGTGGCTGGCCCGCGCGGCGCGCTGTTCGACGTCCACGCCGCCCTCGCGCTCGCCGCCGGCGACCGCGCGGCCCTGGCCGGGCTCCGCGCCACCTGGGAAGCCGAGACCGCGCGGCCCAACCGCGACGTCGTCCTCGCCGTCGTCGACGGGATCGCCGCGCACGCCGACGGCCGCTACGACGTGGCCGCCCGGCACCTCGGCGGTGTCGTCGCAGCGGTGGCCCTGGTCGGCGGGAGCCGCCTGCAGCAGGACATCGTCGTGGACACGCTGTGCGACGCGCTGGCCCGCAGCGGGCAGGCCGTCCGGGCCGCCGACATCCTGCAGGACCGCAAGCACCGGCGCCGGTCGCGACGTGACGAGCGCTGGATCGCCGACCTGCGCCGGGATTCCGCGGCGGCACCGCGATGAGCCCCGACCCGGTCCTGGCCGTCGACGACCTGCGCGTCACGTTCCGCACTGCTCGCGGTGCCGTCGAAGCGGTCCGGGGCATCTCCTTCACCCTCCACAAGGGACAGTGTCTGGCCATCGTCGGCGAGTCAGGGTCCGGCAAGAGCGCCACCGCCCGTGCACTGCTCGGCCTGGCCGGCCCGGCCGCTTCCGTCACCGCTGCCACGCTGCGGCTCAGCGGGCGGGACCTGAGCACGCTGACCGAGGCCCAGTGGCGACGCCTGCGCGGCCGCGACATCGGGCTCGTCCCGCAGGACGCGCTCGGCTCGCTCAATCCGCTGCACCGGGTCCACCGCGACGTCGGGGAGCCGCTGCGCCGGCACCGGCTGATCCCGCGTGCGCTGCGGCCTGGCCGGGTGGTCGAGGCGCTCGCCGGCGCCGGGGTGGCGGAGGCGGCCGTGCGGGCGCAGCAGTACCCCCACCAGCTCTCCGGCGGTCTGCGCCAGCGGGCCCTGATCGCCTCGGCCACCATCGCCGGGCCGCCGGTACTCGTCGTCGACGAGCCGACCACGGCCCTCGACGTCACCGTCCAGGCCCAGGTGCTCCTCGAACTGGAGGGCCTGAAGGCCGGCGGCACCGCGCTGCTCATGATCAGCCACGACCTGGCCGTGGTGGCCCGGATGGCCGATCACATCCTGGTGATGCGCGAGGGCGTCGTCGTGGAATCGGGACCGCCGGCAGCGGTGCTCGGGGCAGCTCGCCACCCGTACACACGCCAGCTCCTCGCCGCGGTTCCCACCGGCCGGCCCCACCGCGACCTGGGCGGGGAAGCCGGCCCGGCACTGCTGGAGGTGCGGGGGGTCAGCAAGCGGTACCGCCGCCCCGACGGCACCGACCACGCCGCCGTGTGCGACGTCTCGTTCACCGTCACCGCCGGGCGCACACTCGGCGTCGTCGGCGAGTCCGGCTCCGGCAAGAGCACCGTGGCCCGCATCGCCCTCGGCCTGTTGCGGCCTGACGAGGGCGACGTCCGCTTCGCCGGTGCCCGGTGGAGCTCGGTGCCGGAGCGGCTCCGCCGCCCGCAGCGCGGCCGCATCCAGCTCATCCAGCAGGACCCGCTCGGCGCGTTCGACCCCCGCTTCACCGCCGGCCGGGTCATCGCCGAAGCGCTGCGGTCCGAGCGCGACCGGACCGCCCGGCGCCAGCGCGTCGGCGAGCTGCTGGAGGCCGTCGGCCTGCCCTCGTCACTGGCCGCCCGCGGCCCCGCCGAGATGTCCGGGGGCCAGCGCCAGCGCGTCGCGATCGCCCGGGCCCTGGCCACCGGCCCCGAGCTGCTGGTCTGCGACGAGCCGGTGTCCGCCCTGGACGTCTCCATCCAGGCTCAGATCCTCGCGCTGCTGGCGGACCTGCAGGCGCAGCGCGGCCTGGCGATCCTGTTCATCTCGCACGACCTGGCCGTGATCCGGCAGATCAGCGACGAGGTGCTGGTGATGAAGGACGGCGCCGTGGTGGAACGCGGGCCGGCCGACGACGTGTTCGACCGCCCCGTCGAGCCTTACACCCGCGAACTGCTCGCCGCCGTTCCCACGCTGCCGGTGTACCCGTAGCGCAGCCCGTTCACCGTTCCGCGACGGTCCGGGTGTCGTAGGCCGCACGGGATCGTTCCACTTCGGCCACGTTCTCCCTGCCCCAGGCGATCATCGGCTTGACCGCTTCGTGGAGGGCGACGCCCATCTCGGTGAGCTGGTACTCGACGTGTGGGGGCATGACCTCGAGCACGGTACGGACGAGGATGCCGTCGCGTTCAAGATTGCGCAGGGTGACGGTCAACATCCGCTGGCTGACGCCGTCCAGGCCGCGCTTGAGCTCGCTGAACCGTCTCGGCCCCGCGTCCAGCATCGAGATGACGTGCAGTGACCACTTGTCCTCGATCAGCGGTCGGCATCCGCTGCGCATGGTTACCTCCAGAGAACCGAGGCACCGGAATGTGCCTGATTGCCCGCTGCATGACATCCGTCAGAACATGAGGGAACTCCCAAGAAACACCCTCACAGCGAAGGATAGGCATGTCCACTTACGTCCTCATCCATGGCGCGTGGCACAGCGGGGCGGCCTGGGACCGCGTCGTGCCGCTGCTGAGCGCCGCCGGCCACCGGGTGCTCGCACCGACCCTGACCGGCTACGGCGACCGCATCCACCTCCTCAGCCCCGAGGTCGGACTCGACACACACATCGACGACGTCGTGCGGCTGCTCGACGACCAGGACAACGTCGTCCTCGTCGGCCACAGCTACGCCGGCATGGTCATCACCGGGACAGCGAACCGCACACCGGACAAGATCGCCCGCCTCGTCTTCCTCGACGCCATGGTTCCCCACAACGGCGAAAGCGCCGTCGACGTGATGCCGGCCACCCAACACCTCATCGACCGGGCGGCACAGACCGACACCCCATGGCGCCTGCCACCGATGTCCCGCTCCTTCGGCGTCACGGAACCGGCCGACCTCGCCTGGCTGGACACGATGCTGTCCGACCAACCGGTCCGCTGCCTGCAACAGCCGGTCGCCTTCGACAATCCGGCCGCGCACGCGATCCCACGCACCCACATCCACTGCACCACCGACGCTCCACCGCGGCGCCCCGTCCCGCCGCAGGACGAGGTGTGGGAGCTGCCGACCGGCCACGACTGCATGATCACCATGCCCTTCGAGCTCACCGAACTGCTCCTCAAGGTGCACTAGGGCCGAGCTGCTCCGCGGCGGTCGGTCGGCCAGTCGCGGCACGGCACCGGTTGCGGTTCGTGGGCCTCAGTCTCGCTGGCGCTGCGCCTGGTCGAGTGAACGGTTGAGCCACTCCGTCATCAGGGCTCGCTCGGCGTCGGTGAGCGCGGGCAACTCGGGCACCACGGTGGCGAACGTGACCGTGACCGTGGTCGTGGTGGCGTCCGGCGCCGGAGGTGCGGCCGTGAGGATCCGGTCGGCGACGGCATCGAACATCACGTCCGCCAGGCCGGGGTCCCGCAGTGCCGCGGGCATGCCCAGCAGGGCCAGGACGGTGCCGGTGCCGGCAGCGTGGATCATGGCCACGGCCCGTCGCTCGTCGACGCGCAGGCGGCCCGCGGCGGCGAGCCGCCGCACCAGCGTGCGCAGCACCTCGATGCCGGCGGTCGTCGCCGGTGAGGGCGCGCCACGGCCGGGGGTGTTGAGCAGTGCGTACAGCTCCGGATTGGCCAGTCCGAACTCGACGTGCAGCTGCCATCCGGCGCGCAGGTCGGCCACGGGGTCGCCGCTGGGCTGGGCCGCCGAGACCGACTTGCCGGCGACGTAGGTGGCCATGACGTGCTCGGCGAGGGCATCGATGAGGCCGTCCTTGTCGCCGAACAGCCGGTAGATGGTCGGCGCCTGCATGCCGGCGGCCTGGGCCACCGCCCGGGTCGTCACGCCGCGGGCGCCGTGCTCGGCCAGCAGCCGTGCGGCCGCCTCGAGGACGGCGGAACGGCTCTCGTCGCGGACCCCGGCGACCTGCGTCTGCTCCATGTATCGAGGATAACAGGAATTTGTTTCCGTTGGAAAATCACTGATAACGTCGACCTCATATCAACGGAAACAAGGAGCGACATGATCATCGTCACCGGAGCCACCGGAAACCTCGGATCCCGGATCGTCACCCGGCTACTGGAACTGGTCCCCGCCGACACCGTGGGCGTCAGCGTCCGGGACGCCGGCAAGGCCGCCGCGCTCGCCGAACGCGGCGTCCGCGTCCGGGTCGGCGACTTCACCGACCCCGACACCCTCCAGCACGCGTTCGAGGGCGCCAGCCAGGTGCTGGTCATCTCCGCCTCGATCCGCGGCGCCGGTGCGGTCGCGGCCAACATCGCCGCCATCGACGCCGCACGCGCAGCGGGAGCACAGCGCATCCTGTACACGAGCCATCAAGCAGCGGCGAAGGACTCACTCTTTGCACCGCAGCTCACGCACGCCTTGACCGAAGAGCACCTCACCCGGCAGGGCGTCGCGTTCACCGCCCTGCGCAACGGGTTCTACGCCAGCACGCTCGGCCACTACATCGGCGCCGCCCTGGAGAGCGGCCGGCTCGTCGCGCCTCAGGACGGCCCGGTCTCCTGGACCGACCACGCCGACCTGGCGGAGGTGGCTGCGGCGGTACTGGCAGGCAACGTCACTCTCGACGGCGTCACCGCACCGCTGACCGCGCCCCAGGCACTCGACTTCGAGGCCGTCGCCGGCATCCTCAGCGACCTCACGGGGCGCACCATCGAACGGGTCGTCGTGGACGACGAGGCGTGGAAGGCCGCGGCGGTCGAGCGCGGCATGCCACCGCAGGCCGCCGACTTCACCCTCGGCATGTTCCGCGCCGCCCGCCGGGGCGAGTTCGCCGTCACCGACCCGACCCTGGAGGCCGTCATCGGACAGGCCGCCGTCCCGGCCGGCGCGGTCCTCGCCACGATGACCGCGGCGCAGCTCGCAGCTCGATGACCCGGCGGCCACACCCGGACTCCGGTTTCCGCCCGTGCCCCGGCCGGAGCTGACCGGCGCAGTATGAAGGATGGGCGACCATCGCAAATACGAACAAGACGGGTGAAGAGGATGAGTGAGCAGGCGCGGGCGATGCTCTCGGACCTGCTCCACATCCGCCCGATGCGAGGCACCCACCGGGTCGCGCTGCGGGCCGGCGTCAGCGTCCTGGTCCCCCTGCTCACCGTGCTGGCGCTGGGCCACCCGAGCTGGACGGCCTACGCCGCCTTCGGGGCGTTCACTTCACTGTACGGGCGCAACCACGTGCACCTGTCCCGCGCCGCGATGCAGGCGAGCGCCGCAGCGGCGCTGACGGTGTCGGTCGTCCTCGGCGTGCTTGTCGGCTCGCTGGAGTCGCGAGCGTGGGTCGCGGTGCCGGTCGCCGCGCTCGTCGCGGCGCTGGGCGCCGTGCTCGCCGCCGCGCAGGACTGGCACCCGCCGGGCCCACTCTTCCTGGTCTTCGCGTTCGGTACGGTCGCCTCGGCCCCGCACCACGTGTCGGACGTCGCGGTCGCCGCCGCCGTGACCGGGGCCAGCAGCCTGTTCGCGCTGCTGGTCGGGAACGTGGGCAGCCTCGTCCGCCGGCAGCGGAGCCAACCGGCCCGGCTGGCGCACGTGTGGACGTGGGAGCCGGTGCGCTACGCCCTCGCTGTGGTGCTGGCGGGCGGCCTGGCGACCGGGATCGGGATCGGCCACCCGTACTGGGCGACGGTGGCGGCGGTCGCTCCGCTCAGCGCCCCCGGCCGCACCGCCCAACTGGTCCGCGCCGCGCACCGGATCCTCGGCACGCTGCTCGGGCTGCTGCCCAGCGCGGCGCTGCTCGCGCTGCACCTGCCGCCGTACGCGACCGTGCTGGTCGTGGCGGCGCTGCAGATCGTCACGGAGCTGCTGGTCGGGCGGCACTACGGGCTGGCGCTGCTGTTCATCACCCCGATGGCGCTGCTGATGGGGCAACTGGCGGTGGCCCGCCCGGCCGGGCAGCTCCTCTTCGACCGGGCGGTCGAGACGGTGATCGGCGGCCTCATCGGCGGCGCGATCGTCCTGTGCTCCAACTCGACTGGAACCGTCCGCCGCGGATGACAACCGGTGGGCGCGAGGTTGCGTCCTTCCATCCGATGTCGTCGGGCAATGGTGCGTGGAGGGTTGATGGACGATTCGGCGGAGGACGCGTTCCGGGCGTTCGTGACGGCGCGGTCGCCCGCCCTGTTGCGCAGCGCGTACCTGCTCGTCGGCGACCGCAGCAAGGCTGAGGACCTGCTGCAGGTCACGCTGCTCAAGGCGTACCAGCGGTGGCGGCGCATCAAGGACCCGGCCGCGGCCGAGGGCTACGTACGGCGCGCGATGGTGAACACCGCGACGTCGTGGTGGCGCAGCCGGCCGTACCGGGAGCGACCGGTCGACGCGCTGCCCGAGCGCAGCGGCTCGGACGAGATCGCGGCGCGCATCGAGCAGGAGGCGATGTGGCAGCACCTGCGGGGGCTGCCGGCCAAGCAGCGCGCCGTGCTGGTGCTGCGCTACTACGAGGGCATGTCCGAGGCGGAGATCGCCGACGCGCTGAACATCTCGCGGGGGACGGTGAAGAGCCACACCTCCAGGGCGCTCGGCTCGCTCCGCCGGCAGTCACGGTCCTGCTGCTGGCCGGCGCCCCGATCGTGCTCCGCTCGGCGCCACCGCACCGGGCGGACCCGCCCATTGCCGGATCCACCCCTTCCGTGGTGCCCACGAGCTGCGAGGTCGAGCGGCTCCCGCTGCCGGCCGGCGGCGCGCCGACGCTGGTCATGGCGATGGCGCCGACCGGACGGTACGTCGTCGGCCGGACGGCGCACACCGGCAGCGCGTCGAACTTCGACCTGCTGATCTGGGACCGGGGCGCCCTGCACCGCGCCGACCTGCCGGGCGCGCAGCAGATCCCCACCGACGTCAATGCCGGCGGCGTCGTGGTCGGCTCCGCCGAGGGCCAGGGGTGGGTGTACGACGGCGGCACGGTCCGGCCGCTGCCGGGCCGGCGACCGTCCCCGTCAGCGATCAGCGACGGCGGCGTCATCGTCGGCGAGGACGAAAGGCTCCCGGTGCTCTGGCGTTCGGCGTCGGACGCGCCGTCACCCCTTCCGCTGCCCTCCGGGGTCTGGGAGGGGCAGGCCACCGATGTCGCCGCCGACGGCAGGACCATCGTCGGCACGATCCGGGACCCGCAGACCAGAACCGGCCACGCGTACGTCTGGACGTCCGACGGTGCGCGCCGGGAACTGCCGCTCCCGGTCGTCGCCGGCTCCCCCGCCACCGGCGCGTACGCCGCGGGCATCACCGGCGACTGGGTCAGCGGCGCGGCCGAGACGCAGCACACGAGCGTGCCGGCCCGCTGGAACCTGCGCACCGGCGAGGTGCAGACCTTCCCGGACGCCCAGGGCGCGGCCGGGGACATCAGCGCCGACGGCTGGATGGTCGCCGGCGACCTGCCCGGCAACGCGACCCTGCTCCTCGACGGTCAGGCCACGCTGCGACTGCCGCGCCTGCCCGAACACACCGACGCCTGGCTCCGCGACGTGCCCAAGGGCATCAGCCACGACGGCCTGCTCATCGCCGGCAACGCGTCCGCCGGTTCCCTGGAGGCCCCGCCCAAGGGCACCCTCCCGGTGCTCTGGCGCTGCAAGTAGTGCTGTGACCACTGCGCTGGCCGGGTCGCGAGCCACGCTTCCGTCCGTGGCTCGCACCCGGCCGCCACCGACATCGCGGCAATTTGAACAATCTGTTGAAAACAGATCGTTGAGCTGGCATGATCCGAAGGCGTGACGGAGATGCTGACTTTCCCTGACCCCGAGGCACGGCGCGCGGAGCGGGTATACGCCGCGCTGGCCCACCTCACCGAGCGCCACGCCGCGTCGCCCGAGCTGCGCTCGCGGCATACCCACGCGGACGTCGCCGCCCCGCACGAGGTGGTCCGCGTCGCCGCGGCGATGGCCGCCGGGTCGATCCCGCCGGCCCCAGGCGAGCCCCCGCTGGACAAGTCCGACCTGGTCGCGGCGCTGACCCTGCTACCCGAGGTGCGGGCGGAAGTGGACGCCACCGAGCTCTACCTGCTCAGAACCGCCCGCGCCCGCGCGATGACCTGGCAGGACATCGCGCTGAGCCTCGGCCTGGGCACCCCGCAAGCGGCCCGGCAGCGCTACGAGCGGCTGGAGGCCCGTAGCGACCCGACGACATGATCGGGGATCTGCCCGAGCGGCTCGATGTCGCTGAGCCGGCGCGCCCGTAGAGAGGAGCTGCCATCCCGACAGCCCGCACCCCGACCCGACCCGCGAACGTCAACCGGCATGTCCGACCCGGCCGACGTTCGCGGTCACAGCACCAGCCGGGACGGCTCGGCTTCAGACCGGGGTGGCGACGGGCAGACCGGCGACGCAGCGCACGTTGAGGCGGAGCTTGGCGGCCAGCAGGTCGATCTCCACGCGCGCCGTGTCACGGGCGCCGCCGTCCATGCTCACGACCTTCGCACCTGGGGCGGGCCGAACGTCGAGGACGCGCACCTTCCCGTCGGCGCAGCCGGCGACCACGACCCCGCCGAGGGTCGACAGGCTGACGGCGACCAGCGCCGGCGTCGCCTCGGGGTTGGCGCTCGTCACCGGCGCCGTGGTGGCCGGCGCGGCGGCCGTCGGCGGGGCGGTGGTGACGGCGGGCCCCGGGTCGGTGTGTCCATCGCCGTCCGTGGCGTTGCCCGGGCGTCCGGCCGCGCCGCCCGACTCGGTTCGGCCGTTGCCCGCCGACGGATCGCTTCCGGTACCAGGGGACGGGCTGGTGCCGGACTCGACCGCAGGTTCCGTCCCGTCCGGCTGCGCGGTGCCGGCAGCACCCGGTTCGCGTCCTGCGGAGCTCGGCAGTTCGATCGGCCCGGCGTCGTGCGCCAGCAGGAACGACCCGAGGATCACCGCCGCGGCGGTCGACAGGGTGAGAGCGAGCCGCGTACGACGCCGGGTGTGGAACTCCTCGATGACGTCGTCCGCCGGCGATCCGGTGAAGATGCCGATCGCCCGGACCGGGCGGTGCGGCACGCCGGACGGGAGCCGTTCGGTGACGTGGTCCTGCCCGCCGGGCACCTGTGATTCATCCACGAGCATAGTTTGTATCAGACGGCTCAACGCGGCACGGGCAGCGCGGGACGCACGCGCGAACCGCGGTCAGAACGTGGCGATCGGGTTGACCGGGCTGCCGGACGTCCCGGCGAAGCGGACCGGTGCGACAGCGAGGTGAAAGTCCCATTGGCCGAGCTCGGCGGCCGTCGTCGCGCACGCCTCCAGGTCGCAGTTGTCGAGCAGCCACAGACCCATCGCGACGAGACCCACGGCATGAACCGGCATCAACACGTCGTCGTACCCCGACGGCTGAACGTCCTGAGGGGTGTCGGCGCCGATCAGGGCGACCTGTCGTTCGCGCAGCCACGGCAGGCAGGACGCGTGCCAGCCGGCCTGGGTGAAACCGCCGGCCGGACCGGCTTCGTGCCGGACGCGGCCTTGGCCGGTCCGCAGGAGCACCGCATCGCCGGATCGCACCCGCACACCCTGGCGACGCTCGGCCTCCTCGAGATCGTCGGGGAACACACCCTCCCCCGGCTCCAGCCACGGCACGTCGCGGACCCTCGCGATGTCCAGCAGGACGCCACGCGTGACGATCCCGTTCGCCGCCGCCGTGACGGCCCCCCACGCCGATCCCGTTGCGGCGTCGACCGACGAGTGCGGCCGCCCGTTGTACATCGTGCCGTCCCAGAAGATGTGACACGGCGAGTCGACGTGGGTGACGGTGTTGCCGTGGAACGTGATGCCGAGACGCTCGGACGAGAACCCCCAGCGCCGGTCGTTGCGGAATCCGGGCAGCGGCATGTGCTCGGCACCCGGCATGTCGGCGGCGCACGGGCACGTCGTTGTCGACCGCTCCATCTCGTCCGGGACGGCGACCTCCCACGCGCACGACACGCTCCTGCCGTGGCGCACGGTCCGCGCCGCCGCCAGCCGGACCTCGTCGGTGATGTGGTTCAGCGTCCCGAGCTCGTCGTCGTCGCCCCATCGCCCCCAGTTCGACAGCGCGCTGAAGTACCCCAGCACCTCGTCCTGCGTGGGCATCGGTCGCCCTGCCGTCATCCCAGCATCGACTCCTCCGGTCACGCGGTTCGAGGCACCGCGGGTAGACCCCGACCGTACTCCCGGCACGGCCGAGCGCACCTGGACGGCCGGCCAGGCCGGACCCCTCGGCATTTCGCTGGTGCTGCCGCGAGGTCGGCCTGGTCTCCCGATCACGTGCTGCCGTTGGACGGCCGCGTCGAGAAACAGCGCGTCGGATTACACGCGCACCTGTTCGTCGGCCTGGGCCTGGACCTCGTCCAGCGAGTCGGGGATCTCGGCGCCCGCTGCGGCGTCCGGCAGGTCGTCCTCCATCCGGTGCAGGGGTCGGTAGGCCAGGCCCAGCGCGCCCCAGATCACCAGCAGCACGCCGCAGGCCAGCAGGATCAGTCCCGTGCCGCGGGCGTCCCCGACGCCCACGACCCGCCCGACGGTGTCCGCGAGCGCGCCCCCCGGTCGCAGCAGCGGCGCGACCGCCTCCGTGAACGGCGGCGCGGTCAGGAACGCGACCGGTGTCATCGCCACGGCGAGCATCTGGTTCGTGGCGAGGACTCGGCCCTGCAGTTCGAGGCCGACCTTGACCTGGATGATCGCGAGCCAGTGGGCGTTGAGGATGGTGAGCGAGGCGTACCAGATGAGGCTGCCCGCCGCCGCGAGCGCCGTCGATGGCCGTAGCCCGACGAGCGCGGCGCCGAGGCCGACCCCGATGACGAAGCCGACCATGCCGGTGGCGCGGCGTTCGGCGCCGCCCCACAGCACCATGGCCAGCGCGCCGAGGGCGGCCCCAACGCCGCTGAACGCGGTGACGACGCTGACGGCCGTCGTGCCGCCGAAGGCGTACACGGTCGGCACGGTCACGGCGAGGGCGAGCATCGCGAGGTAGTTCTCGACCACGAAGAACACGATCATGACCATGAGCGGGCGGCGCCGGATGAGGAACCGCCAGCCGCCGACGATCGCGCGGACGAAGGTCTCCTCCTGACGGCGGAAGAGCCGGTCGGGCAGGCGCACCAGCAGCAGCGTGCCGACGCCGACGAGCAGCGACACCACGTCGACCGCGACCACCCACGGCATGCCCAGCGCCGTGATCAGCGCGCCGCCGGCCAGTGGGGCGATGAGCATGCCGATGCCCGGGCCGAGGTTGGCGAGGGCGTTGGCCTGGCCCAGGTACGGCTTCGGCACCAGCTGCGCGACCGCGGCCAGGTAGGCGGGCCGGTGGAAGGCGGTCACCGCGGACAGCAGCCCGGCCAGCAGCCCGACGCTCCAGATCTCCAGGCGGCCCAGCGCCAGCAGGGTGACCACGGCGGACATGACCGCCGCGCCCGCCCCGTTGCAGGCCAGCATGATGCGCCGCCGGTCGATCCGGTCCGCTACGGCACCGCCCACCGGCAGCAGCAGGATCGAGGGCAGCAGGGCCAGCATGGTGACGAGGGCGTAGTCGGCGACGCGGCCGTTCTGCTGGTACGCCCAGACGCCGAGGGCGAACGAGCTGAGCGCGGCACCGATCAGCGACGCGGTCTGGCCGGCCGTCATGACGTAGAACTCGCGCAGGTCGCGCCGGGCCCGGCCGCCGGTGACCGCGGTGCTGACCACCTCCGGTGCCCGGCCCGCGCCCCACTCCCGCAGCGTGCCGGCGATCTCGTCGGCTGCGGCCGCCGCCTGGTGCTTGAGGAAGTAGTGCCCGGCCCGGGGCAGGACGGCGAGGGCGACGCGGTCCGCGAAGGCGCCCCATTCCGCATAGCGTTCCTGGTACAGCTCCGTCGAGCGGTCCCGCGCCCCGATCAGGCATAGCACGGGCGCCCGCAGCCGCCGCCGGTCGGGCCGGGTCAGTTCGCGGGTGAACCACGTCTGGGACTCGTCCACGTCGTGCCGCAGGCTGCGCAGGATCACGTCGGCGTCGAGGCCCTCGTCGTCGTCGAGGCCGCCGAGTGTACGCAGGAAGTCGCGATATGCCCGGTCGGAGGTGAACCAGGTGGCGTGGAAGCGCCGGTGCAGCCAGGACGACACCCGCCCCGGCAGCCGGGCCGCCGGGAAGCTGCCGCCGACGACCAGCCCGGCGACCTCGCGGCCGTCGGACTCCAGGCGGAGGGCGAGCTCGGTGGCGGCCGCCGAGCCGACGCAGTGGCCGTAGACCAGCACCGGGCCGGTCGGCAGGTCCGCGACCACGCGGTCGATCAGCTCGGCCATCGGCAGCGGCGGCTCGTCGGGCCGGGCGGGGTCGTGCCCGGGCAGTTCGATCGCCAGCACGGCCGCGCCCGGCAGGCGCTGCGCCAGTTCGGTGGCAAGCGGCCCGTAGGCCGCGGCCGAGCCGCCGCCGTAGGGCACGCAGACCACGGTCAGGGTCGCGTCGGCCGGGCCCGCGAGGCGGTGCAGCAGCCCGGTCGAGCCGGTGTCGCCGTCGAGGTAGGCGGCCAGCTCGCGCACGGTCGGGCGGGTGAACAGGTCGATGACCCGCAGCTGCGGGTCGATGGCCCGCACCGCGCGCACGGCCTTGAACGAGTCGCCGCCGAGGGCGAAGAAGTCGTCGTCGAGCCCGATCTCAGCACCGTCGAGGACCTCGGCCCAGGCCGCGGCGACCCGCAGCTGCGTCGGGGACTCCGGCGCGACCCGGGTGGCGGCGCCCGGCGGCTGCGGTGCGGGCAGCGCGGTCCGGTCCACCTTGCCGTTGGCGGTCAGCGGGAGCCGGTCCAGGACCACGAACGCCGACGGCACCATGTAGTCCGGGAGCCGGTCGCGCAGCGCGGCCCGCACCAGCCCGGGATCGGCGGTTGCTGGCGTGATCCAGGCGGCCAGCCGGCGCGTGTGCGCCTCGCCGACGGGCAGTACCACGGCCTCGCCGACGCCGGGGACCCCGCGCACCGCGGAGGCGACCTCGTTGAGCTCGACCCGGAAACCGCGGATCTTCACCTGGTCGTCGACCCGGCCCAGGATCTGCACGAGGCCGTGGGCGTCGACGCGGACGCGGTCGCCGGAGCGGTACCACCCCTGCTGGAAGCGGTCGTCGACGACGTTCAGGTAGCCGCGGGCCACGCTCGGGCCGCCGATGCGCAGCTCACCGGGCACCCCGTCCGGCACCTGGCGGCCCGCCCGGTCGGTCACCCGGCATTCGACGTTCGCGAACGGGCGTCCGATGGGGACGATGCCGGTGCGGCGCTCGGCCGGGACCTCGCGCACGTCGCAGCCGAAGACGGAGACGGTCGTCTCGGTCGGGCCGTAGTGGACCTGGACCTCGAGGTCCGGCCGGACCCGTTCGATGCGGTCGACCAGCTCCCACGGGCAGGGCTCGCCGGCCAGGACGAGCAGCTCGCGGGGCAGCAGCGCGGCGAGGTCGCCGTGCGCGGCCAGCAGCTCCAGGTGGCTCGGGACCAGCTTCATCGCGTCGACCGGGTGCTCGGCCAGGTAGGCCGCGAACGCCTCCGGGTCCGTGGCGGTCTCGCGGTCCACGAGGTGCGCCACGCCGCCGGTGGCGAGCGCCCCGAACAGGTTCGTCATGCCGAGGTCGGCGGCGTGGGTGGACACCAGGGCGTAGGACCTCCGGTGTCCGATGCGGTCCGCCACCGCGTGCAGGTAGTGCGCGATGTTGCGGTGCTCGACCATGACGCCCTTGGGCCGCCCGGTCGAGCCGGACGTGAAGATGAGGTACGCGAGGTGGTCCATCGGCACCACCACGGCCTCGGCCGGATCGCCGGTGACGTCCGCGACGACGATCGCCTCACGGCCCGGGACACGGCACGGTGCACGGTCCGCGAACGCCGTCTCGGTGAGCACGAACCGGGCCTGGGCGGTGTCGAGGATCTCCGCCACGCGGCCGTCCGGGTAGCCGGGGTCGACGGGCAGGTAGACGGCGCCGGCCTTCAGCGTGCCCAGCATCGCGACGGGCAGGGCCGTCCCGCGCTCGGTGAGCACCGCGACCGGCTCCTCGGGCCGTACGCCGGCCGCCAGCAACCGGGCCGCCACCGCCCCGGCGCGCCGGTCCAGCTCCGCGTAGGTCAGCCGGCCGTCCGCCGCGACCACCGCGGTGGCCTCCGGCGTCGACCCGGCGTGGCGGGCGATGAGCTCGTGCAGCGGCCGGTCCAGCGGGTAGGACACCCGCGGGCCGTCCGGCCCGGGCCGCACGCCGGGCTCCAGCGCCAGCGCTCCGACGGGGCGGTCGGGCTCGGTGACCAACCCCGTCAGCAGCGCCAGGAACCAGTCCACCAGCCGCCGGGCGGTCTCCTCGTCGAACAGGTCGGTGCGGAACACCAGCATGCCGCGGTAGCCGTCGTCCACCCGCGACAGCGTGAGGTTGAGGTCGTACTTGGCGGTGTGGGTCGGCAGCAGGACGCCCTGCGCGTCCAGGTGCGGCAGGCGCGGCGGCGCGGCCGGCTGCTCCAGCACGTTGAGCAGCACCTGGAAGATCGGCGTGTGGCCGAGGGTGCGCTCGGGCTGCAGTCGCTCCACGATCCGCTCGAACGGGGTCTCGGACTGCGCGAGCGCGTCGATCGCCACCTCGCGGACCCGGGCCAGCAGCTCGCGTCCGGTCGGGTCGCCGGAGCAGTCGGTCCGCATGACCAACGTACCGATGAAGCAGCCGATCATCTTCTCGATGTCGGGGTGGTGCCGGCCCGCGACCGGGACCCCGATCGGGATGTCGTCGGTGCCGCACACCCGGGCCAGCAGTGCCTGGAGCGCGGTGAGCAGCACCATGAACGGGGTGGCCCCGCAGGAGGCGGCGAGGTCGGCGAGCGGGCCGGCCAGCGCCGCGGGCACGTGCACCGGCACTTCCCCGGCCCCGTGGCCGGCCACCGCGGGGCGGGGCCGGTCGGTCGGCAGGTCCAGCACCGGCGCCAGGCCTTGCAGCCGCTCGACCCACCGGTCCAGGGCCGCGGCAGACGGCTCGCGGCCGGCCTGCCAGCGGGCGTAGTCGGCGTACTGCAGCCCGGGCGCGTCCGGCGCCGGGCGGCCGTCGAGGCGGGCGGCGTACAGGTCGGCGAGCTCGCGCAGGGCGAGGTCGACGGACCACTCGTCGAAGGCGATGTGGTGCACGACGAGCAGCAGCACGTGCTCGTCCGGCCCGTCGCGGCGGATCAGCGCCCGCAGCGGCGGCTCCTCCTCGAGCCGGAACGCCCGCTGCCGGACGTCGTCGATCTCCCCGTCGGTCTCGACGAGCACGTCGTCCGCGCTGCCCAGCACCGCGCTCGGCTCGCCGTCGCGGTCCACGTACCGGGTGCGCAGCACGTGGTGGCGCTCGGCGAGGTCCCGGACCGCGGCGGTCAGCGCGGCCACGTCGAGCGGGCCGGTCAGCCGCACGGTGGCTGTCACGTGGTAGGAGCCGCTGTCGGGCTCCAGCTGGTGCAGGAACCACAGCCGGGCCTGGGCCGGTGACAGCGGCGCCGGCGAGTCCCGGTCGGGGGACGCGGGAATGGTGCTGGCGGCGCGGGCGGCGTTGCGGCGTGCCCCGGCCAGCCGCTGCTGCAGCAGCGAGCGCTGGGCGTCGGTGACCGTCACGCCTGCGCCGCCTCGTCCAGCAGCAGCGCCTCCAGCGCGGCGGCGAAGTTCGCCAGCACCGGCTGCTCGAACTGCAGCCGGACCGGCACCGGGAAGTCCAGCGCGTCGCGGAGCCGGCCCACGACCAGCGTCGCCGACAGGGAGTGCCCGCCGAGCGCGAAGAAGTTGTCGTACACCGACAGCTCATCGCGCTTCAGCACGGCGCTCCACATCTCGGCGACCAGCTGCTCCGCCTCGGTGCGCGGCGCGACCCGCTGCTGCACCTCGTCCCGCGGCTCGGGCAGCGCGGTGCGGTCGACCTTCCCGGACGCGTTGACCGGCAGCGCGTCCAGCGTCATCCAGCGGCGCGGGACCATGTAGTCGGGCAGTGTCGCCCGCAGCAGGGCCTCCAGGGCCTGTGTGTCCGGCGTCGACCCCGGGCGCGGCACGACGTAGCCGACGAGGTGCGCGTCACCGGTCGGGTCGGCGACGGTCACCACCGCCTCGGCCACGCCCGGCGCCGAGCGCAGCTGCGACTCGATCTCGCCGAGCTCGATGCGGTGCCCGCGCACCTTCACCTGGTGGTCGCGGCGGCCGAGGAAATCGAGGAGCCCATCGGTGCGCCAGCGGA
>NZ_JBEXUD010000091.1:0-22247 GCF_040614215.1 Dactylosporangium sp. NPDC006015 | reverse complement strand
ATCTGGTTGTGGCGTTGTTGGCGGTGTGGAAGGCGGGTGGTGCGTTTCTGCCGATCGATCCGGGGTTGCCGGTTGAGCGGGTGTCGTTGATGGTGGCGGACGCGGCCGTGGTGTGTGTGGTGGATGATGTGGCGGCGGAGTCGATGTCTGATGCCCCGTTCGGTGTTCGTGTTGGTGTGGATTGTGCGGCGTATGTGATGTTCACGTCGGGGTCGACGGGGACCCCGAAGGGTGTGGTGGTCACCCATCGGAACGTGGTGTCGCTGTTCGCCGCGACGCAGGGTCTGTTCGCGTTCGGCGCCGAGGATGTGTGGTCGTGGTTCCATTCGTTCGCGTTTGATTTCTCGGTGTGGGAGTTGTGGGGGGCGTTGCTGCACGGCGGTCGGGTGGTTGTGGTGCCGTTTGAGGTGTCGCGGTCTCCGGAGGAGTTCTGGGATCTTCTGGAGCGGGAGCGGGTGACGGTGTTGTCGCAGACGCCGTCGGCGTTCTATCAGCTGATGGCTGCGGGTGTGGACCGGTCGGGTGGTTCGCTGCGCACGGTGGTGTTCGGTGGTGAGGCGTTGGATCTGGGTCGGTTGGGTCCGTGGTGGGAGGGTCGGCCGGACGGGCCGCGGTTGGTGAACATGTACGGCATCACGGAGACGACCGTTCATGTCACGCATCGTTCCCTGGTGGTGGGTGAGTCGGGGGACAGTGCGATCGGTCGTGGCCTGGCTGGGTTGCGGACGTATGTGTTGGATGGTCGGTTGCGGCCGGTGCCGTCGGGTGTGGTGGGTGAGTTGTATGTCGCGGGTGGTCAGGTGGCTCGGGGTTACCTGAACCGGCGTGGGTTGACGGCGGGTCGGTTCGTGGCTGACCCGTTCGACGGCGGTGGCGGTGGCCGGTTGTATCGCACTGGTGATGTGGTGCGTTGGACCGCTGACGGTGACCTGGTGTATGTCGGCCGGGCGGATGAGCAGGTGAAGATCCGCGGGTTCCGGATCGAGCTGGGGGAGATCGAGGCGGTGCTGGCGGCCTGCTCTGGGGTCGCGCAGGTGGCAGTGGTCGCTCGTGAAGACGTCCCGGGCGACAGGCGTCTGGTGGCGTACGTGGTCGGTGCGGTTGATGGTGCGACGCTGAAAGCCCACGCCGCCGAACGGTTGCCCGACTACATGGTTCCTGCGGCGTTCGTGGCCCTTGACGTGTTGCCGTTGACGGTGAACGGGAAGCTGGATCGCAGGGCGTTGCCTGCTCCGGGCTTCGGGTCGGTGGGTGTGGGGCGGGGGCCGAGCAATGCGCGTGAGGAGGTGTTGTGTCTGGGGTTTGCCGAGGTGTTGAACGTTGAGCGTGTTGGGGTCGATGACAACTTTTTCGGGTTGGGTGGTCATTCGCTGTTGGCGGTGCGGCTTGTCGAGTGGCTGCGGGTGCGTGGTGTGTCGGTGTCGGTGCGTGGGTTGTTCGATGCGCCGACGCCGGCGGGTTTGGCTGCGTTGGCGGAGGCTGCGATTGTTGCGGTGGCGCCGAATCTGATTCCGGCTGACGCGCGGGTGATCACGCCGGGGATGCTGTCGTTGGTCGAGTTGACCGAGGCGGAGATCGAGATCGTGGTCGGCTCGGTCGATGGTGGTGCGGCCAATGTCGCGGACATCTATCCCTTGGCGCCGTTGCAGGAAGGGCTGCTGTATCACCACCTCCTCGCCGACGGCGGCGACGACGTGTACGCGGTGGCGCGTGTGCTCGAGCTGCCCGACCGCGAGGTTCTGAACGACTTCCTCGCCGCATTGCAACAGGTCGTCGACCGGCACGACGTGTTCCGGTCGTCGGTGGTGTGGTCGGGCCTGCGGGAACCGGTCCAGGTGGTGTGGCGCAACGCGACGTTGCCCGTCACCGAGGTGATCGCCGGCGTCGACGCCCACGACCTGGTGTCCCTCGTGGGACTGTCGATGGACCTGGGCCGGGCCCCGCTGGTCGACGTCCACACGGCCCCGCTCGGCGGCGGGCGATGGATGGCGATGGTGCGCATCCATCACCTGGTGCAGGACCACACGGCGATCGCGGTCGTCTATGACGAGATCCAGACGATCATGGCCGGCCGGACCGGCGAACTCGTCGCGCCGCTGCCGTTCCGCGCCTTCGTGGCCGAGGCGCGGGCGAGCCAGGTCGGCGGGGCCCACGAAGCGTACTTCCGGGAACTGCTGGCCGGCGTGGACGAGCCGACGACCGCGTTCGGCGTGACGGATGTGCGCGGCGACGGTTCGGCGGTCACTGTCGCGTCCGGCGAGGTCGAAGCCGGTGTGGGTGTGCGGTTGCGGGAGGTGTCCCGCCGGTTGGGGATCAGCCCGGCGACGGTGATGCACGTGGCGTGGTCGCGGGTCCTGGCGGCGGTGGCGGCCCGTGACGACGTGGTGTTCGGGACGGTGCTGTTCGGCCGGATGAACGCCGGTGCCGGCGCGGACCGGGTGCCTGGCCTGTTCATCAACACGCTGCCGGTGCGGCTGCGGACGGACGAGCTCGATGTCGTGACCGCGGTGACCGAGATGCGCGGACAGCTGGCCGAGCTGCTCGAACACGAACACGCATCGCTGGCGGCGGCGCAGCGGGCCAGCGACGTTCCCGCCGACGCCGCCTTGTTCACGGCGCTGCTGAACTACCGGCACAACGTCGCCGACCGGCCCGAGGACGCCGCGGAACCGAACGGCGCCGGGGTCGTGATCCGACCGTTGCTGGTACGTGAGCGGACGAACTACCCGCTGACGGTGGCGGTGGACGACGACGGCTCCCGGTTCGGGCTGATCGTCGACGCGGTCGGGCCGATCGATCCGTCCGCGGTCGTGGACATGGTGCGTACCGCAGCCGACCACCTCGTGTCGGCACTCGAGCGTGCGTTGGACGGCGGCGCGCGCACACGCTTGTCGGACATCGGCGTTCTCAACCCCGGCGAGCTCGACCGTGTCCTGGTCGAGTGGAACGACACCGCGGTCGACGTGCCGGCGGCGACGCTGCCGGGGTTGTTCGCGGCGCAGGTGGCGCGCACGCCGGACGCCACGGCGTTGGTGTTCGAAGGCGAGTCGCTGTCCTACGCGGAGCTGGACGGCCGCGCGAACCGCGTGGCGCGCTTCCTGATCGACCGTGGTGTGGTCGCGGACTCGGTGGTGGGGGTGTCCCTGCCGCGTGGCTTCGACTTGGTGGTGGCGTTGCTGGCGGTACTCAAGGCGGGTGGTGCGTATCTGCCGATCGATCCGGAGCTGCCGGCGGAGCGGGTCGCGTTCATGGTCGCGGATGCGGGTGCGGTGTGTGTGATCTCGGAGGAGATCCCGGCCGGTTCGGATACGGCTCCCGAGGTTGTGGTGTTGCCGGGTCAGGCGGCGTATGTCATCTACACGTCGGGTTCGACGGGTGCGCCGAAGGGTGTCGCGGTGTCGCACGAGGGCATCGTGAACCGCCTGGTGTGGATGCAGTCCCGGTTCGGCATCCAAGAGGGTGACCGGGTGTTGCAGAAGACGCCGTTCGGGTTCGACGTGTCGGTGTGGGAGTTGTTCTGGCCGCTGATCCAGGGCGCCACGATGGTGATCGCCCGTCCCGGTGGTCACCGCGACCCCGGCTATGTCGCGGAGCTGATCCGTGCTGAGCGGGTGGACACGGTCCACTTCGTGCCGTCGATGTTGGAGGCGTTCCTGGCGACGCCGGGAGCGGCCAGCTGTGGTGGTCTGCGGCGGGTGGTGTGCTCGGGTGAGGCCCTGGGCCAGGCGGTGCGGGAGCGGTTCTTCGAGACGCTTCCGGGTGTCGGGCTGTTCAATCTGTACGGCCCGACCGAGGCTTCGGTGGACGTGACCGAATGTGAGGTGCGGGAAGAGGGTCCGGTGCCGATCGGTCGGCCGGTGTTCAACACGCGCGTCTACGTCCTGGATGACCGGCTGGCGCCGGTGCCGGTCGGGGTGGCTGGGGAACTGTATCTCGCGGGTGTGCAGCTGGCCCGCGGCTATGTGAGCCGGGCGGGGCTGACGGCCGACCGGTTCGTGGCCGACCCGTTCGGCGACGGCGGCCGGTTGTACCGCACCGGCGACGTGGTTCAGTGGGATGCCAACGGAAGCTTGACCTATCTCGGCCGCGCCGACGACCAGGTGAAGATCCGCGGGTTCCGCATCGAACCGGGCGAGATCGAATCCGTCATCGCCAGCCACCCGCAGGTCGCCCAGGTCGCGGTGATCGCCCGGGAGGACACCACCGGCGACAAGCGCCTGGTGGCGTACATCGTCGGCGACGCGGACAGCACGGCAGTGCGCGACTACACCAGCGACCGCCTGCCCGAGTACATGGTCCCGTCGGCGGTCGTGGCTCTCGACGCGCTGCCCCTGACCGCCAACGGCAAGCTCGACCGCAAGGCGCTGCCTGCCCCGGACTTTGCCGCGGTCGCCGGGGCCGGGCGGGGGCCGGCCAACGTGTGGGAGGAGCTGTTGTGTCAGGCGTTCGCTGAGGTCCTCGGGCTCGACACGGTCGGCGTTGACGACGACTTCTTCGCTTTGGGTGGTCATTCGCTGTTGGCGGTGCGGTTGGTCAGTCGGGTGCGGGTTGTTGTCGGTGTGGAGGTGCCGCTGCGGGCGTTGTTCGATGCGCCGACGCCGGCGCGGTTGGCTGGTCGGCTGCCTGGTGCGGGGCAGGCGCGTCAGGCGTTGGCGCCGTGGGTGCGGCCGGAGCGGTTGCCGTTGTCGTATGCGCAGCAGCGGTTGTGGTTCATCGGTCAGTTGGAGGGGCCGTCGGCGACGTACAACCTGCCGACCGTGCTGGGGTTGCCCGGCGATGTTGACGCTGTGGTGTTGCAGGCGGCGTTGCTGGATGTGATCGGCCGGCATGAGGTGCTGCGGACCGTGTTCCCGACGGCTGGTGGTGCGCCGTTCCAGCGGATCGTTGCGGTCGGTGACCTGGACTGGCAGTTGCACACGAGTGCCGTGCCGACTGTGGACCTGCCCGGCGCGGTGGAGGCAGCGGTCGGGTACACGTTCGACCTGGCGGTGGAGGTGCCGATCCGGGCGTGGTTGTTCGAGGGCGGCTCCGGTGAGCGGGTGCTGGTGGTCGTGGTGCATCACATCGCCGGTGACGGCTGGTCGATGCGTCCTCTCGCCACGGACCTGGCGGTCGCGTACGCGGCCAGGGCTGAGGGCCGGGCACCACTGTGGGCGCCGCTGCCGGTGCAGTACGCGGACTATGCCTTGTGGCAGCGGGACCTGCTGGGCGACGAGACCGACCCGGACAGCCTGATCTCCCGCCAGGTCGCCTACTGGCGTCAGGCCCTGCACGGCGCACCGGAAGAGCTGACCCTTCCCACCGACCACCGCCGCCCGGCCGTCACCGGCCACCACGGCCACACAGTGCCTGTGACGGTGCCGGCACACCTGCACGCCCGGCTGCTGGAGGTGGCGAAGGCCCAGGGCGTGACGGTGTTCATGCTGCTGCAGGCCACCGTCGGGGTACTGCTGTCGAAGCTCGGCGCCGGCACCGACATCCCCATCGGCACACCGGTGGCGGGCCGCGGCGACGAGGCCCTGGACGACCTGGTCGGCTTCCTCGTCAACACCCTCGTCATGCGCACCGACCTGTCCGGTGACCCGACGTTCGCCGACCTCCTGGGTCGGGTTCGCGAGACGACACTGGCCGGTCTCGAGCACCAAGACGTGCCGTTCGAACGCCTCGTCGAGGAACTGGCGCCGGCGCGTTCCATGGCCCGGCACCCCCTGTTCCAGATCATGCTGACCCTGCAGAACAACGCAGAGACGGCCCTTGACCTGGCGGGTGTCAGGGTCGGCGCGCCGGGCCTGGCGGCCGTGGCCCCGACGGCGAAGTTCGACCTGGACTTCACGGTGTCGGAGACCTTCGACGCCGATGGCGCCGCGCTCGGGTTGGCCGGCGTCGTCACCGGCGCCGCGGATCTGTTCGACGCCGGCACCGTCGCGGTCATCGCCGGGCGTTGGGTGCGTGTCCTGGAGGCTGTCCTGGCGGATCCGGAGTCCCCGGTCTCCACTGTGGACGTCCTCGACGCCGTCGAGCGGGAGCAGCTGCTGCACGGCTGGAACGACACCGCGGTGGAGGTCGCGGACGGGACGGTGCCGGAACTGTTCGCCGCGCGCGTGACGGCGGATCCCGACGCTGTGGCGGTCGTGTTCGAGGGCGTGCCGGTCACCTACGGTGAGCTGGACGCGCGAGCGAACCGGCTGGCCCGGTACTTGACGGAGCGAGGGGTCGGCCCCGAGTCGGTGGTTGGTCTGTGCCTGCCGCGCGGTGTCGACGTGGTCGTGGCGTTGCTGGCGGTGTGGAAGGCGGGCGGCGCCTATGTGCCGATTGATCCGGAGTACCCCGCCGATCGGGTGAGCTTCATGGTGGCGGACGCGGCACCCGTGTGCGTGCTGTCGGTGGCGTCCGTGGCCTGGGTGCTGGTCGGGGCCGGCGCCGACGTGGTGCTGCTGGAGGACCTGGCACTGGCGGAGGCCGGCGAGGAACCGCCGGCCCGACCCCTGCCGGGGCAGTTGGCGTATGTGATCTACACGTCGGGTTCGACCGGAACCCCGAAAGGTGTGGGTGTGTCCCACGGGGCGCTGGCGAACGCGGCGCACGTGTTCGCCCCGATCTTCGGGGCCGGTCCCGGGCTGGGCGTGCTGCAGTTCGCGTCGTTCAGCTTCGACGCGTCGGTGTTGGACGTCGCGGTGGCGCTGACCGCCGGTGCCCGCCTCGTGGTGGCGTCGTCGGCGCAGCGCGCCGACGCGGCCCTGCTGCGGGAGCTGGTGGCCGCGACCGGCGTGGATATCACCAGCGTGGTGCCGAGCCTCCTGGAGGTCCTCACACCGCAGGACCTGAGCTCCGTGCGCCGTGTCGTGGTGGGTTCGGAGGCCATCTCGGCCCGGCAGGCGGGGGTGTGGTCCGCGGATCGGGTGTTGGTGAACACGTACGGCCCGACCGAGGCCGCCGTCATGGTCGCCGCCGGCGTGGTCGACCTGGATCGGTTCCCCGCCGGTGGTGCGGTGCCGTTCGGACGGCCGACCGGCAACAGCCGGATGTACGTGCTGGATGACCGGCTCGCGCCGGTTCCGGCGGGGGTGGCCGGCGAGTTGTATCTGTCCGGGGTCCAGCTGGCCCGCGGCTACCTGGGCCGGTTCGCGCTGACCGCCGAACGGTTCGTCGCCGACCCGTTCGGTGACGGCGGCCGCCTGTACCGGACCGGTGACGTGGTGCGCTGGACCGCCGACGGCGATGTGGTCTTCGCCGGCCGTGCGGACGAGCAGGTGAAGATCCGCGGGTTCCGGATCGAGCCCGGCGAGATCACGGCCGTGCTCACCGGGCATCCACACGTCGCGCAGGCCGCCGTGATCGCCCGGGAGGACACCGCCGGGGACAAGCGCCTCGTCGCCTACGTGATCCCGGCGCCCGATGCCACTGACGGTCTGCCGTACCAGCTTCGTGAGCTCGCGGGCGCACAGCTGCCGGAGTACATGGTGCCTGCGGCGGTCGTCCTGCTGGAGCGGCTGCCACTGACACCGAACGGGAAGCTCGACCGTGTCGCGCTCCCCGCGCCGGACTTCGCGTCCGGGGCGAAGTCGGGCCGGGGCCCCGCCAACGCTCGTGAGGAAGTGCTGTGCCAGGGCTTCGCCGAGGTGCTGGGGCTCGAGTCGGTCGGCGTCGAGGACGACTTCTTCACGCTGGGCGGGCACTCGCTGCTGGCAGTGACGCTCGTCGAGTGGCTCCGGGTCCGGGGTGTGTTCGTGTCGGTTCGCGCGCTGTTCCTGTCGCCGACGCCGGCCGGGCTGGCGACCGAGGCCGGTGCGGCGGCGGTCGACGTGCCGCCGAACCTGATCCCTGACGGCGCACAGACCGTCACGCCGTCGATGCTGCCGCTGGTCGAGCTGACCGAGACCGAGGTCCGCGCCGTCGTCGGCACGGTCGAGGGCGGCGCCGCCAACGTCGCGGACATCTACCCCCTCGCGCCGCTGCAGGAAGGCATGCTGTTCCACCACCTGCTGGCCGACGGCGGTGAGGACGCTTACGTCACGTCGTTCGTGCTCGAGTTCGCCGACCGGGGCCGCCTCGACGGGTTCGTCGGGGCACTGCAACGTGTCGTCGACCGGCACGACGTGTTCCGGACCTCGGTCGTGTGGTCCGGGCTGCGTGAGCCGGTGCAGGTGGTGTGGCGGAAGGCGACGCTGCCCGTCGCCGAGATGAGCCTCGACGTCGTCGGTGCCGACGCGGCCGCCGAGTTCGTGACGCGAGTCGGGTCGTCCATGGATCTGGGCCGGGCCCCACTGGTGGACGTTTCCATGGCGGAGCTCCCCGACGGTCGGTGGCTCGGCGTGATCCGGCTGCACCATCTGGTGCAGGACCACACCGCGCTCGAGGTGGTCCTGGGCGAGATCGAGGCCACCGTGTCGGGTCGTGCCGACACGCTGCCGGAGCCGTTGCCGTTCCGCAACTTCGTGGTCCAGGCCCGCGCCGGCCTGACCACGCTGGACCATGAGGGGTACTTCCGCTCGCTGCTGGCCGGTGTGGACGAGCCGACCACGGCGTTCGGTGTGACGGATGTGCACGGCGACGGTTCGGCTGTCATGACCGTCCGGGCCGAGATGGACGCCGGCCTGGGTGTGCGGCTGCGTGAGATGTCCCGGCGGCTCGGGGCCAGCCCGGCGACGGTGATGCATGTGGTGTGGGCACGCGTCCTCGCCGCGGTGTCCGCCCGCGACGACGTCGTGTTCGGGACGGTGCTGTTCGGCCGGATGAACGCCGGTGTCGGCGCGGACCGGGTGCCGGGTCTGTTCATCAACACGCTGCCCGTGCGGGTCCGTACCGGCGGTGCCGACGTGCTGGCAGCCGTCACCACGATGCGCGGACAGCTTGCCGGGCTGCTGGAGCACGAACACGCGCCGCTGGCCGCCGCTCAACGGGCGAGCGAGGTGCCCGGCAACTCGCCGCTGTTCACCACGCTGTTCAACTACCGGCACAGCACCACCGACACGTACGGCGCCGACGAACGCGTGAGCGACGGCGTACGACCCGTGTACGTCCGGGACCGCAACAACTATCCCCTGACGGTGTCGGTGAACGACGACGGCGTCGGGTTCGGGCTGGTCGTCGACGCGGTCGTCCCCATCGATCCGGACGCACTGACCCGGATGGTGTTCACCGCGGCGGACGGTGTGGTGTCGGCCCTGGAGCGGAGTCTGGACGGTGGGGCGCCGACGCCGCTGCCGGCGGTTCCGGTGCTGGACGGGGCGGAGCTGGACCGGTTGGTGTCCGGCTGGAACGACACGGCAACCGACGTCGCTGGCGTGTCGGTGCCGGAGTTGTTCGCGGCGCAGGTGGCGCGGACACCGGGCGCGCCGGCGGTGGTGTGTGACGGCGAGTCGGTGTCGTATGCCGAGTTGGACGCGCAGTCGAGCCGGTTGGCCAGGTATCTGGTGGGTCAGGGTGTCGGTGCGGAGTCGGTGGTGGGTTTGTGCCTGCCGCGGGGTCTGGACATGGTCGTGTCGTTGTTGGCGGTGTGGAAGGTGGGTGCGGCGTATCTGCCGGTGGATGTGCAGTCTCCGCCGGAGCGGGTCGGTTTCATGCTGTCGGACGCTCGGGCGGTGGTGGTGCTCGGGTTCGAGGATGTGCTGGACGAGCTGCCGGTGGGTCGGGTCCGGTCGGTGGCGTTGGATGATCCGCGGGTCGCCGCTTCGATCGGGCGGCAGTCCGCTGAGCCGTTGGGTGTGCGGGTGTTGCCGTTGCAGGCGGCGTACGTGATGTACACGTCTGGGTCGACCGGGATGCCGAAGGGTGTCGCGGTGACGCACGGCGGGTTGGCGAACTATGTGGTGTGGGCGGTGGGTGCGTACGGGCCGTCGGGTCGGGGTGCGGTGTTGCACTCGTCGTTGGCGTTCGACTTGACGGTGACGAGTGTCGTGGTGCCGCTGGCGTCGGGGTCGCGGGTGGTGGTCAGCGTCGACGGCGGTGCCGATGGTCTGGCCGGTGTGGTGAACGGCTCGGACGGTTTTGATGTGTTGAAGGTGGTGCCGGCGCATCTGCCGTTGCTGGCGGAGTACCTCACGGACGACGCGGCAAGAGACGCCGCGAGTGTGCTCGTGGTGGGCGGTGAGGCGCTGCCGGGTGGTGCGGTGCGGCGGTGGCTGGACCGGGCCCCTGGTTCGGTGGTGGTGAACGAGTACGGTCCGACGGAGACGGTGGTCGGGTGTTGCGTGTATCGGGTGGTGGCCGGGCAGGTCGTCGATGATCTGGTGCCGATCGGGCGGCCGGTCGCGAACACTCGTTTGTACGTGTTGGATGAGCGGCTGTCGCCGGTGCCGGTCGGGGTGCCGGGTGAGTTGTACATCGCCGGGGTGCAGGTCGCGCGGGGCTATGTGGGCCGGGCGGGTCTGACCGGTGAGCGGTTCGTGGCCGACCCGTTCGACCCGACCGGCGGCCGGTTGTACCGGACCGGGGACGTGGTGCGCCGCGACCCCGGCGGAGACCTGGTGTACCTGGGCCGGGCGGATGAGCAGGTGAAGATCCGCGGGTACCGCATCGAACCGGGCGAGGTCGAGGCCGTCCTGGCGGCTCATCCGCGGGTCGGCCAGGCCGCGGTGGTCGCGCGCGAGGACGTTCCCGGCGACCGCCGCCTGGTCGCCTACGTCGTAGGGGACGGCCGGCCGGACCAGCTGCGCGCGTTCGCCGCCGAGCGCCTCCCCGAGTACCTGGTCCCCGCGGCTGTCGTGGTCCTGGACGCGCTGCCGCTGACCGCCAACGGCAAGCTGGACCGCAAGGCCCTCCCCGCGCCGGAACTCGGCGCGGGCCGGACGGCCGGGCGCGCGCCCGCCAACACCCGCGAAGAACTGTTCTGCCAGGCGTTCGCCGAGGTGCTCGGCCTCGACCGGGTCGGCGTCGACGACGACTTCTTCGCGCTCGGCGGTCACTCGCTGGTGGCCGTGCGCCTGGCCGAGTGGCTGCGGGTACGCGGCATGTCCGTGTCGGTGCGGGCACTGTTCGACGCCCCGACGCCCGCCGAGCTCGCCACCGTGGCGGGCTCCACGGCGGCGGCCGTCCCGCCCAACCTGATCCCCGCGGACGCGCTCGACATCACGCCGGCCATGCTGCCGCTCGTGGAGCTGTCCGAGGCCGACATCCGGACCGTGGCGGCCAAGGTGCCCGGGGGTGCGGCCAACATCGCCGACATCTACCCCCTCGCCCCGCTCCAGGAAGGGATGCTGTTCCACCACCTGCTCGCGGACGGCGGCGACGACGTCTACGCCGCACCGTTGGTGATCGAGTTCGACCACCGGGACCGGTTCGACGGCTTCGTCGCCGCGCTGCAACGAGTGATCGACCGGCACGACATCTTCCGGACGGGCGTGATGTGGGCCGGACTGCCGGAGCCGGTGCAGGTGGTGTGGCGTTCGGCGACGCTGCCGGTGACCGAGGTCGAGCTGCCGGCCGGCACCGAGGACCCGATGGCCGACCTGCTGTCGGTGGTCGGGCTGTCGATGGACCTCAACCGGGCGCCTTTGATGGACCTGCACGTCGCGGCGCTGCCCGACGGACGCTGCCTCGGACTGCTGCGGATGCACCACCTCGTCCAGGACCACACCGCCATGGGCGTGGTGATCTCCGAGATCCGCGCCGTCCTCCACGGCCGCGCCGACGAGCTCACGACGCCGCTGCCGTTCCGCAACTTCGTGGCGCAGGCCCGCGCCCGCCTGCGCGACGGCGACCACGAGGAGTTCTTCCGCGACCTCCTGGACGGCGTCGACGAGCCGACGGCGGCGTTCGGCATCCGTGACGTACGCGGCGACGGCACCGACGTGGTGCGGGCCCTGCTCGAGGTCGACGCCGGCCTGGGTCTGCGGCTGCGCGACGTCGCCCGCCGGCTGGGTGCCAGCACGGCGACGGTGATGCACGTGGCGTGGTCGCGGGTCCTGGCCGCGGTGTCGGGTCGCGACGATGTCGTGTTCGGCACCCTGCTGTTCGGCCGCATGAACGGCGGTGAAGGCGCCGACCGGGTGCCGGGCCTGTTCATCAACACCCTCCCAGTGCGCACACGGACCGGGTCCGACGATGTCGTCGCCGCGGTCACCGCGATGCGCCGCCAGCTGGCCGGGCTGCTGGAGCACGAGCACGCGCCGCTGGTCCTGGCCCAGCGTGCCAGTGCGGTGCCGGCGGACCAGCCGCTGTTCACGACCCTGTTCAACTACCGGCACGAGGACACCACCGGACCGGACGGCGAAGAGGCACCCGAGGAGCTGGAAGGCATCCGGACCCTCTACTCACGCCAGCGGACCAACTATCCGCTGTACGTGTCGGTGGACGACGACGGATCACGGTTCGGCCTGGTGGTCGACGCGGTTCAGCCGATCGACCCGGCAGCCGTGGCCGACATGCTGCACACCGCGACCGGTCACCTCGTGTCGGCGTTGGAGCAGGCACTCGACGGCGGCACACCGGCGCGACTGTCGGTGATGGGTGTGCTGGACGAGGCCGAGCTGAGCCGGACCCTCGTCGGATGGAACGACACCGCGGCCGAGGCGCCGGCGGGCTCGGTGCCGGAGATGTTCGCGGCGCAGGTGTCACGCACGCCGGGCGCGGTGGCGCTGGTCGCCGACGGCGCCGAGCTGTCGTACGACGAACTCGATGCGAAGGCGAACCGCCTGGCCCGGTACCTGGCGGGCCAGGGTGTCGGTGTGGAGTCGGTGGTGGGTCTGTGCCTGCCGCGCGGCGCGGACATGATCGTCGCGCTGCTGGCGGTGTGGAAGGCCGGGGCGGCGTACCTGCCGCTCGACCCGGCCGCGCCGGTGGAGCGGATCGCGTTCATGCTGTCCGACGCCCGGGCCGTGGTGTTGATCGGCACCGAGGACGTGCTGGACGAGCTGCCGGCCGGCCGGGTGCGCACGGTGGCGCTGGACGACCCGCGGGTGGCCGCGGCGGTGGCCCGGCAGTCGGCGGAGGCGCCGGCCGCGACGGTGCAGCCGGGGCAGCTGGCGTACGTGATGTACACGTCGGGGTCGACCGGCACGCCGAAGGGCGTCGGCGTGACCCACGGCGGTCTGGCGAACTACGTGGCGTCGGTGCCGGACCGCGTCGGGCTGGCCGGCCCTGGCCGGTCCGCGGTGCTGCAAGGACAGGTGACCGACCTGGGCAACACCGTCGTGTTCGGGGCGCTGGCCTCGGGCGGCACGTTGATCGTGGTGCCGGAAGAACTGGTGACCGACCCGGTCGGCCTGGGCGAGTTCTTCACCGAGCGGCAGGTCGACGGCGTGAAGGTGGTGCCGTCGCATCTGTCGGCGTTGGGCGCCGGCCCGGCGGGTGTGGCGGGAGTGCTGCCGGCGCGGACGGTGGTGCTGGGTGGTGAGGCCGCCCCGGTCGGTTGGGTACGCGACCTCGTCGCGGCGGCCGGTGAGCGGGCGGTGTACAACCACTACGGCCCGACCGAAACGACGATCGGTGTCCTGACGGCGCGGCTGGACGGGTCGGGCGTCGTCCCGGTCGGTCGCCCGGTGGCCAACACGCGGGTGTACGTGCTGGACGCGCGGTTGTCGCCGGTTCCCGTGGGGGTGGCCGGTGAGTTGTACGTCGCCGGGGCCCAGCTGGCCCGCGGGTACGTGGGCCGGGCGGGACTGACCGCGGGACGGTTCGTGGCTGACCCGTTCGACGGCGGTGGCCGGTTGTATCGAACCGGTGACCTGGTCCGGTGGACGGCCGACGGGCAGCTGGTGTTCGCGGGCCGGGTCGACGACCAGGTGAAGATCCGCGGCTTCCGGATCGAGCCTGGCGAGATCCAGACCGCGCTGATGGCCCACCCGCAGGTGCTGCAGGCGGCGGTGATCGCCCGGGACGACGCGGCCGGCGGCAAACACCTGGTCGCCTATGTCGTGCCGGTCGAGGCCGACGAGACAACGCCCGCGGCGGTACGCCAGCACCTGGCGGCCCGGCTGCCGGACTACATGGTCCCCACCGCCGTCGTGATGCTCGACGCGCTCCCGTTGACCGCCAACGGCAAGCTGAACCCCGCCGCTCTGCCCGACTCGGACTTCACCGCGGCCGCCGGGGCCGGGCGCGCCCCCGCCAACGCCCGCGAGGAGATCCTCTGCCAGGCCTTCGCGGAGGTCCTCGGACTGGAGTCGGCCGGCGTCGACGACGACTTCTTCGAACTGGGCGGCCACTCGCTCCTCGCCGTCCGCCTCGTCGAGTGGCTCCGCGTCCGCGGCGTCTCGGTGTCGGTGTCCGTGCTGTTCGAGGCGCCGACACCGGCCGGGCTGGCCGTCGCGGCGGCGTCGGTGACCGTCGAGGTCCCGCCGAACCTGATCCCCGACGGCGCCCAGGTCATCACCCCTGACCTGCTGCCCCTGGTCGACCTCACCGCGGCCGAGCTCGACACCGTGATCGGCACGGTGCGCGGCGGGGCGGCGAACGTCGCCGACATCTACCCCCTCGCCCCGCTCCAGGAAGGCATCCTCTTCCACCACCTGCTCGCCGAGGGCGGCGGCGAGGACGTCTACGTCACGCCGTTCGTCGTCGAGTTCGACGACCGCGGGCGGCTCGACGCCTTCGTGTCGGCGTTCCGCCAGGTCGTCGAACGGCACGACGTGTTCCGGACATCGGTGGTGTGGGCGGGACTGCGGGAGCCGGTACAGGTGGTGTGGCGCACGGCGCCGCTGTCCGTCGTCGAGGTCGCGCTGACCGGCGACGGCACCGACGTCGTGACCGACCTGCTGTCCGTGGTGGGCCTGTCGATGGACCTGCGCCGCGCGCCGCTGCTCGACCTGCACGTCGCCCCGTTGCCCGACGGCCGGTGGGTGGCGCTGTTGCGCCGGCACCACCTCGTCCAGGACCACACGGCGCTGGAGGTGATGCTGACCGAGATCGAGGCGGTGCTGTCGGGTCGCGCCGGCACGCTGCCGGAGCCGCTGCCGTTCCGCAACTTCGTTGCCCAGGCCCGGGCCGGGTACACCAGCGGCGAGCACGAGGAGTTCTTCCGCAACCTGCTGTCCGATGTGGACGAGCCGACGGCGGCGTTCGGGATCAGCGATGTGCGACGTGACGGCACCGGTGTCGTCACCACACACACGGTCGTCGACGCGGAGCTCGGTGTGCGGTTGCGGGACGTCGGCCGGCGGCTCGGGGTGAGCCCGGCGACGGTCGTCCACGTGGCGTGGTCGCGGGTCCTCGCGGTGGTGTCGGGCCGGGACGATGTCGTGTTCGGCACGGTGCTGTTCGGCCGCATGAACGCCGGTGCGGGCGCGGACCGGGTGCCAGGCCTGTTCATGAACACGCTTCCGGTCCGGATCCGGACCGGCGAACTGGACGTGCCGGCGGCCGTCAAGGCGACCCGCAACCAGCTGGCCGGGCTGCTGGAGCACGAGCACGCACCCCTCGCGGTGGCCCAGCGGGCGAGTGCCGTGCCGCCGGACGAGCCGTTGTTCACGACGTTGTTCAACTACCGGCACAACACCGCACCGGCCGGAGACCCCGGCGGCAGCAACGGCTTCGACGGCATGCGGGTGCTGTTCTCACGTGACATCACGAACTATCCGTTGATGGTGTCGGTCGACGACAACGGCGACAGCTTCGGGCTGGAGGTCGACGCGGTCGCCCCGATCGACCCGGACGCGGTCGCGGGCATGGTGCACGCGGCGCTCGCCCACGTCGTCGCGGTGCTCGACGGCGACGAGCAGGTGCCGCTGTCGGCGGTGTCGGTTCTGGACGAGACCGAGCTGAGTCGCGTGCTGTCGGGGTGGAACGACACGGGCGTCGCGGCCCCGGCCGACACGCTGCCGGGCCTCTTCGCGGCCCGGGTGGCGCAGACGCCGGACGCCCCGGCGGTCGTGTTCGAGGGCGTGCCGATGTCGTACCGGGAACTCGACGCACGCGCGAACCGCCTGGCCCGGCTGCTGATCGGCCGCGGCGTGCACACGGAATCGGTCGTGGCGGTGGCGATGCGGCGGTCGGCGGACCTCGTGGCCGGGCTGCTGGCGGTGCTGAAGGCCGGGGCGGCGTACCTGCCGGTGGACCCTGACCTGCCGGCGGAGCGGGTGTCGTTCATGGTCGGTGGCGCGGGCGCGGTGTGCGTGCTGACCGATGCCGCGTCGTCCGGGGAACTGCCGGCCGGGCTCGGCGTGCCGGTGGTGACGGTCGACGAACCGGGGTTGCCGGCGCGGTCCGACGGCGACATCGGTGTGCCGGTGCAGCCCGCCCAGGCGGCCTACGTCATCTACACGTCGGGTTCGACCGGGCTGCCGAAGGGTGTGGTGATGTCGCATGCGGGCGTGGTGAACACCATCCGGTGGCTGCTGGACGAGTACGGCCTGACCGCCGCGGACCGCGTGCTGCACAAGACGCCGATCGGCTTCGACGTGTCGGTGTGGGAGCTCTTCCTGCCGCTCGCGTCCGGCGGGTGTGTGGTGGTGGCGCGGCCGGGTGGGCACCGGGAACCCGAATACCTGGCCCGGTTGATTCGCGACCAGCGGGTGACGAGCGCGGAGTTCGTGCCGTCGTTGCTGGAGGCGTTCGTGGCGGAGCCGGCCGCGGCGGAGTGCGTGTCGCTGCGGCAGGTGCTCAGCGGCGGCGAGGAACTGTCGGCCACGCTGCGCGACCGGTTCTTCGAGGTTCTGCCGGCGGCCCGGCTGCACAACACGTACGGCCCGACCGAGGCGGCCATCACCGTGACGTCGGCGGAGTGCGCCCCGGCCGCCGACAGTGTGGTGCCGATCGGCCGGCCGATGGCGAACGTGCGGGCGTACGTGGTGGACGCGCGGCTGTGCCCGGTGCCGCCCGGGGTCGCCGGTGAGCTGTACCTGGCCGGGGTGCAGCTCGCGCGCGGGTACGTCGGCCGGGCCGAGCTGACCGCGGAGCGGTTCGTGGCGGACCCCTTCGACGCGGAGGGCGGCGGCCGGCTGTACCGGACCGGGGACGTGGTGCGGTGGTCCGCCGACGGCGAACTGGTGTACCTGGGCCGGACCGACGACCAGGTGAAGATCCGCGGATTCCGGATCGAGCCGGGCGAGATCGAATCGGTGCTCGCCGCCCACCCGGAGGTGGCGCTCGCGCGAGTCATCGCACGGGAGGACACCGCCGGCGACAAACGGCTCGTCGCGTACGTCGTCCCCGCGGACGGCGCCGGCGCCGGGCTGCCCGCGGCACTGCGCGCATACGCCGCCGACCACCTGCCGGAGCACATGGTCCCCGCCGCGGTGGCGGTGCTGGACGCGCTGCCGCTGCTCGTCAACGGCAAGCTGGACCGCAAGGCACTGCCCGCGCCGGACTTCGCGGCGACCGCCACGACCGGCCGTGCCCCCGCCGACGCGCGCGAGGAGCTGCTGTGTCTCGCGTTCGCCGAGGTGTTGAACACCGCCTCGGTCGGCGTCGACGACGACTTCTTCGCCCTGGGCGGGCACTCGCTCCTGGCGGTCCGCCTCGTGAGCCGGATCCGCGCCGTCTTCGCAGTCGAACTGTCGCTGCGGACCCTGTTCGAGGCGCCGACGCCCGCCGCGCTGGCCCGCCGGTTGCCGGGAGCCGGGGCGGCCCGGACGCCACTGGTCGCGTCGGCGCGCCCACCGCGGTTGCCGCTGTCGCACACCCAACAGCGGCTGTGGTTCATCGGGCAGCTCGAAGGCCCGAGCGCCACATACAACGACCCCATGACGCTGCGGCTGTCCGGCGACGTCGACGCGGCGGCGCTCGAGGCGGCCTGGCTCGACGTGATCGGCCGGCACGAGATCCTGCGTACAGTGCTGCCGGTCGCCGCCGACGGACAGCCGTTCCAGCACGTCATCGCCGTCGAAGACCTCGACTGGCGGCTGCGGGTCCTCGAGGTGACCCCGTCCGCACTGTCCGCCGAGGTCGCGGTCGCCGCCGGGTACGCCTTCGACCTCGCGGTCGAGGCGCCGATCCGGGTGTCGCTGATCGGGACCGGCACGGACGAACGGGTGCTCGTGGTGGTCGTGCACCACATCGCCAGCGACGGCTGGTCGATGGCGCCGCTGGCCGTGGACATCTCGACGGCGTACGCGGCGCGGCTCGCCGGCCGGGCCCCCGTGTGGGAACCGCTGCCGGTGCAGTACGCCGACTACACGCTGTGGCAGCGGGATCTGCTCGGTGACGAGAACGACCCGGACAGCCTCGTGTCGCGGCAGGTGAGCTACTGGCGTCGGGCACTGGCCGGTGCACCGGAAGAACTGGCGCTGCCGGCCGATCGGCCACGCCCCACGGTCCCCAGTCACCGCGCTCACCAGCTGGCGACCGAGGTGCCGGCGGACCTGCACCTCCGGCTGACGAGGGTCGCGCGTGGGCAGGGCGTGACGATGTTCATGCTGCTGCAGGCCGCGCTGGCCGTCCTGATGTCGAAACTGGGCGCCGGCTACGACATCCCGATCGGCTCAGGGGTGGCCGGCCGCAACGACGAGGCGCTGGACGACCTGATCGGGTCGTTCGTCAACACCGTGGTCACCCGCACCGATCTGTCCGGCGACCCGACCTTCACCGAGCTGCTGGCCCGGGTCCGGGAGACCGTCCTGGCCGGCTACGAGCACCAGGACGTGCCGTTCGAGCGCCTCGTCGAGGAGCTCGCCCCCAGCCGTTCCCTGGCCCGGCACCCGCTGTTCCAGGCCCTGCTGACCATGCAGAACACGGCCGACGCGGTCCTCGACCTGCCCGGCCTGGCCGCGGACGAGATCGCCTCCGGCCATGCGGCGGCGAAGTTCGACATCGCGGTGATCGCTCGTGAGATCTTCGGACCGGACGGGGCTCCGGCCGGCATCCGCGGCGGTGTGACCGGGTCGGCCGACCTCTTCGACGCCGAGACCGTCGCGACCATCGGCCGGCGGTGGGTGCGAGTGCTGGAGGCGGTCGCGGCCGACCCAGCGCTGCCGCTGTCGGCGATCGGTGTGATGGACGACGGCGAGCTCGACCGGCTGCTGGTCGAGTGGAACGACACCACGGCCGATGTGCCGACGTGGTCAGTGCCGGAGATGTTCGCGGCGCAGGCGTCACGCACGCCGGACGCGGTGGCGCTGGTCGCCGACGGCGTCGAGGTGTCCTACGCGGAGCTCGACGCGAAGGCGAACCGGCTGGCGCGGTACCTGCACGGGCTCGGCGTGGGCACCGAGTCGGTGGTGGGGTTGTACCTGCCGCGCGGTGAGGACATGATCGCCGGGCTGCTGGCGGTGTGGAAGGCGGGCGCGGCCTACCTGCCGCTGGACCCGGCCGCGCCCGCCGAGCGCATCGGGTTCATGCTGGCCGACGCGCGCGCGGTGGCGCTGGTGAGCACCGAGGAACTGCTCGACGAGCTGCCGCCCGGCCGGGTGCGGTCGATCGCGCTGGACGACCCGCGGGTGACCGCGTCGGTGTCGTCGCTGCCGGGTGCGGCCCCGGACGGTGCCGTACTGCCGGACCAGCTGGCGTACGTGATCTACACGTCGGGGTCGACCGGGACGCCGAAGGGCGTCGGCGTGACCCACGGCGGCCTGGCGAACTATGTGGCGTCGGTGCCGGCCCGGATCGGGCTGGCCGGGCCGGGCCGGTTCGCCGTGCTGCAGGGCCAGGCGACCGACCTCGGCAACACCGTCGTGTTCGGTGCGCTGGCGTCAGGGGCGACCCTGGTGGTGGCGCCGCCCGGGTCGGTGACGGATCCGATCGCACTCGGTGAGTTCTTCGCGGCCGAACGCGTGGACGCGGTGAAGGTGGTGCCGTCGCATCTGGCGGCGCTGGGTGCCGGCCCGGCCGGCCTGTCGGGTGTGATGCCGGCCAGGAGCCTGGTGCTCGGCGGCGAAGCCGCACCGGCCGGCCTGGTACGGGACCTGCTCTCGGCCGCCGACGGCCGGGTGGTGTTCAACCACTACGGCCCGACCGAGACCACGATCGGTGTGCTGACGGCGCCGCTGGACGGGTCCGAGGTCGTGCCGATCGGTCGTCCGGTGGTCAACACCCGCGCGTACGTGCTCGACGAACGACTGTCGCCGGTGCCGATCGGGGTGGCCGGTGAGCTGTATGTCGCGGGTGGGCAGGTGGCCCGAGGGTACGTCGGCCGGTCGGCGCTGACCGCGTCCCGGTTCGTGGCCGACCCGTTCGACCCGGCCGGTGGTCGGTTGTACCGGACCGGGGACCTCGTGCGGTGGACCGCCAGTGGCGACGTGGTGTATCTGGGCCGCGTCGACGACCAGGTGAAGATCCGCGGGTTCCGGATCGAACCCGGCGAGATCGAGACGGTGCTGCTGGCCCATCCGCGGGTGGTGCAGGCCGCGGTGATCGCCCGGGACGACCCGGCCGGCGACAAACACCTCGTCGCCTACGTCGTCGCCACCGACGGGGACGAGACACCGCCGGATGCGCTGCGCCGGTACGCCGGCACCCGGTTGCCGGACCACATGGTCCCCGCGGCCGTCGTCGCGCTCGACGCCCTGCCGCTGACCGCGAACGGCAAGCTCGACCGCAAGGCCCTGCCCGCGCCCGAGTACGCGACCACGGCCGGCAGCGGGCGGGCCCCGGCCAACGTCCGCGAAGAGCTCCTCTGCCAGGCGTTCGCCGAAGTGCTCGGACTGGACACCGTCGGCGTCGACGACGACTTCTTCGACCTCGGCGGCCACTCGCTGCTCGCGGTCAAACTGATCAGCCGCATCCGCACCCTGCTGCAGACCGAAATCGACATTCGCACCCTGTTCGAGGCCCCGACCGTCGCCGGTCTGGCCGAGCACGCAGACAACCGGAAGTCGACCAGGCCGGCGCTGCGGCCGATGCACGTCTCAGAGGAGTCCTGATGATCCCGTTGTCGTATGCGCAGCAGCGTCTGTGGTTCATCGGGCAACTCGAGGGCCCGAGCGCCACGTACAACATCCCCGCCGCCCTGCGGTTGTCGAGCCGGATCGACGTCGACGCGCTGAACGTGGCACTGCGGGACGTCCTGGGCCGACACGCCGTCCTGCGCACGACGTTCCCGACGGTCGACGGACGGCCGTACCAGAACATCATCCCGCTCAAGGAACTGCGGTGGTCGCTCACCGTCGTCGAGGTCCCGCCCGGCGACCTGCAGGCGGCCGTCGACGACGCCGCTGACTGCGTGTTCGATCTGGCTGTCGACGTGCCGATCCGCGCCTCGCTGTTCTCCGCCGGACCGGAGGACCACGTCCTTATGGTCGTGATGCACCACATCGCCAGTGACGGATGGTCGAAGGCGGCCCTGGCGAGAGACATCACCACCGCGTACGCCGCGCGCAGCGAGGGCCGGGCGCCGGACTGGAAACCACTGCCGGTGCAGTACGCCGACTACACCCTGTGGCAGCGGGAACTACTCGGCGACGAAACCGACCCGGAAAGCCTGATCGCACGGCAGCTGTCGTACTGGCGGCAGGCCCTCGCCGGTGCGCCGGAGGAGCTCGCGCTGCCGACCGACCGGTCACGGCCTGCCATCGCCGACCATCGGGGCCACCAGCGGCCGGTCGAGCTGCCCGCCGCGGCGCACGCCCGCCTGATCCAGGTCGCCCGGGCGCACGGCGTGACCACGTTCATGCTGCTGCAGGCCGCGCTGGCGGTACTGATGTCCAAACTCGGCGCGGGCGACGACATCCCGATCGGGTCGGCGGTCGCCGGCCGCACCGACGACGCGTTGCACGACCTCGTCGGGTTCTTCGTCAACACCCTCGTCATCCGGTCGGACCTGTCGGGCGACCCGACCTTCGCCGAGGTCCTGTCCCAGGTTCGCACGACCAGCCTCGCGGCCCTGGCCCATCAGGACGTTCCGTTCGAACGCCTCGTGGAAGAACTGTCCCCGACCCGTTCGCGGGCCCGGCATCCACTGTTCCAGGTCACGCTGACCGTGCAGAACAACGCCGGCGCCGTGCTGGACCTGCCCGGCCTGCGCAGCGAGATGGCGATCTCTTCGGACCGCACGGCGGCGAAGTTCGACATCGAGGTCAGCCTCACGGAAACGTTCCACGCCGATGGCGCCCCGGCCGGGCTGCGGGGCCTGGTCACCGGCGCGGCCGCGCTGTTCGACGCGACGACTGTCGACGTGATGGCCGCTCGGTTGGTGCGCGTGATCGAGGCGCTGGTCGCGGATCCGGGCCGGCGGCTGTCGTCGGTCAGCGTCATGGACGCGACCGAGCTGGAGCAGGTGGTGGTCGGTTGGAACGACACTGGGTCGGTGGTGGCGGACGCCACCGTGCCGGAGTTGTTCGTGGCGCAGGTGGCGCGGACTCCGGATGCGCCGGCGGTGGTGCATGGTGATGTGGCGGTGTCGTATCGGGAGCTTGATGCTCGGGCGAATCGTCTTGCGC
>NZ_JBEXUD010000090.1:0-22602 GCF_040614215.1 Dactylosporangium sp. NPDC006015 | reverse complement strand
TTGGCGGCGGATCGGCTTTCCCTGCCCTGCTCCGCAGGAGTTCCGTTTCCTCCCCGGCCTGAAGGCCGGAGTATCCACGGAAGGAATCCGATGACGAGGTGGTGGCCGTCGATGGTTGCATCGACCGTTACTGGTCGCCGTGCATCACCAGGACGAGAGAAGCCGTCGGCGCCGTCTCGGTCGTCCGCACGCACCACGCGGCGAGCAGTTCCAGGGAGTCGGCGAGCTCCTCGCGGACGTCGTAGGCGTCCTCCAGCGGGTCGCCGTCCGGGTCGATGAACGCGTCGTCGGGCAGCTCCTCCAGCCGCTCCCGCCATCCGCTCGCCTCGAGCTCGGTGGTGAGCACCGCCGGCGGCAGCTCCGTCACCACCGGCCACGCCGGACCGCCGACGTTGGACGTCCCCCAGAGCTGCGCGAGGGCGGGCAGGCCCAGCGCGTCGAGGACCGGCCGCCAGTCGAGGAACATGGTTTCCTGCAGCCAGATGGTGCGCTGCTCGTACACCGGGACCCCGATGGAAACGACGACCTCTGCGAGCGAGGCGCCCGTGCCGCCCTCGGCCGCCAACCGGTCCATGGCGACGGCGAACCCGCGCACCTCACGCTCCGACACAACCTGAACGATAGCGTCCGGGCGTCACGCCGGCGCGGGCAGGAGGACCTGGTCCAGCAGATTGAACGGGGTCCGCCACTGCTCGGGGTGGTCGTAGTTGCCGGCGGTGACCGCCACGACGAGGTCCAGCTCCGGCACCACCGCGAGGCGCTGCCCGCCGTTGCCCGCGGCCTGCGCCACCGCGCGGCCGGCGACGGACTCGAGGTACCACTGGTAGCCGTACCCGGCGCCCCAGTCGGTAGTGCACCGCGGCTCCAGCATCGCGCGGATCCACGCCCCGGGCACGACCTGCTTGCCGTCATGCGTTCCCTGGTGCAGGACGACCTCGCCGATCCTGGCCAGGTCGCGCGGCGCGAGCCGCAGCCCCGACGCCGCCGACGCGACCCCGTCCAGGCCTTCGATCCACTCGAACCGCTCGATGCCCAGCGGCTCGAACAGCCTGGCCCGCGCGTACTCCGGCAGCGGCCGGCCGGTCCCGTCGGCGATCAGCCGGCCGAGCAGGGCGCTCGCGCCGCCGCAGTACGCCCACCTGGTGCCGGGCGGCTCCTGGATCGGCCGCTCCAGCACGTACCGGTACCGGTCCGGCGCCAGCTCCATCGCGATCTCGGCGTTGGCCGGACTGTCGTACGGGATGTCCTCCCGCCACTCGAGCCCGAGCGTCATCGTCAGCGCGTGGCCCACCGTGAGCCGCGCCCGCTCCGGGTCGGCGCCGAGATCCCCGTACTCCGGGAACTGCCGCAGCAGCGGCGCGTCAGGCTCGGGCACGCACCCCTCCCCGAGCGCGATCCCGTACAACAGCGCCGTCACGCTCTTCGTCACCGACCGCAGGTCGTGCAGCGTGTCCGGCCCGAACTCGACCACCCCGAGCGACCGGTTCCAGCTCCGGTCCGCCCCTCGCCCGTAGTACTCCAGGACAGTCTCACCGCCGCGCACCGCCACGACCCCGTGCAACCCGTCCAGCTGCCCAGCCTTCAGCGCCTCGTCCAGCGTCACCATGCGCACAGGCTTAGCACCCCCAGGCCCCACATTTCGACCCCGCGGCCCGTGGCAGGCTGGAGGGGATGAAATCGGTCGGGGCGTTCTCAGGGCTGGGTGTGCTGTGCGTCGCGGCGTCGGTCGTGTTGTACGGGCTGCTGCACGTGCTGCCGCCGTCGGCGGGGCTGGACTGGACGAGCCGCACGATCAGCCAGTACGCGCTGCTGTCCAACGGCTGGGTGTTCGACGTGGCGACGCTGCTGCTCGCGGCCGGATCGGTCGCGGTCGTGGTGGCGCTGCGGCGGGCCGGGCTGGTGCGCCGGGGCGCCACGGTGGCGCTGCTGCTGTGGGTGGTGGGGCTGGTCGGCGTGGTCTGGTTCGAGAAGCACAACTGGGCGTCGGGGCCGTCGCTGAGCGGTGACGTGCACCGCGCGGCGAGCCTGGTCGCGTTCCTCAGCCTGCCGGCCGGCGCGCTCCTCGCGGCGGCGCCCTGGCTGCGCGACACCGCGGCGCGCCTTGTCGCGCTCGGCGGGGTGGTGTCGCTGCTGTGTTTCTCGCCCATCCTCTGGGCGCTGGTGTCCGAGTCGTGGACCGGCGTGCGCTGGTGGCGGGCGATCCCCCTCGGCGGCGTGGAGCGCGCGCTCGGCCTCGCCGAGGTCGCGACCGTCCTGCTCCTGGCCTGGTGGGCGGGGCGCGCCACCCGTCAACGGGAGTGAGACCCGCTACCCATCTCGTTCAGTCTGGCGCGGTCGGCGGCTGAACGTCGTCGGGTATGGCGGGGGCGCCGGTTCCAGTCGTTGACGCTGCGCCGACCCGGATCTGCATAGCGGGCGCGGGGACCGCCGACGATCCCCGCGCCCGGTTGTGCCGTTCATACCGCTAGCTGGCGTACACCTCGAACTCCAGCAGCGAGTAGCCCCACGCCGTGGCGCGGGTGGTGCCGTTGATGCGCACGTAGCGACCCGTGGCGGCGAGGCCGGTGTTGTCGTCGACGCCACCGTCGCCGCCGGTCACGGAGCGCACCGTCGTCCAGTTCGTCCCGTCGGCCGAGGTCTGGATCTGGTACGCGGACCCGTACGCGGCCTCCCAGGTGAGCTTCACCCGGCCGATCGCGTACGACTGGCCGAGGTCGACCCGGATCCACTGCGGGTCCGCGAAGGCACTCGACCAGCGGGTGGTCAGCGAGCCGTCGACGGCCGCCGATGCCGGGGTCCCGGCGTTCTCGACGCTGGACGCCGTCGCCGGCTTGTTCAGCGCGAGGTTGGTGGCGGGCGGCTGGGTGACCGTCCCGCCGTACACCTCGAACTCGAACAGCGAGTAGCCGTAGGCCGTGCCGCGCGCGGTGCCGTTGATGCGCACGTAGCGGCCCGTGCCGGTGAGGCCGGTGTTGTCGTCGACGCCACCGTTCTCGCCGGTCACCGTCTTGATGGTGGTCCAGGTCGTGCCGTCGGCGGACGTCTGGATCTGGTACGCCGAGCCGTATGCCGCCTCCCAGGTGAGCTTCACCCGGTTGATGGAGTACGACTGGCCGAGGTCGACCCGGATCCACTGCGGGTCGGAGAAGGCGCTCGCCCACCGCGTCGTCTGCGAGCCGTCGACGGCCGCCGACGCCGGGGTGCCGGCGTTCTCCACGCTGGACGCCGTCACCGGCTTGTTCAGCGCCAGGTTCGACGACGGCGGCTGGGTCGTGCCAGAGGTGAACGTGAAGTCGTCGATGTCGAACAACGACCCCGCGCCGCCGGTGAACACCAGGTACAGCGCAGATGTGCCGGACGGTGGGCTGATCGTCCCGGTGACGTCGACCCAGGTCTCCCAGCCGCCGGTCGGGGCGACCTGCACGGTGCCGGCCACCGGGCCGGTCGGCGAGCCGGTCCGCACGGTGATGGTGCCGCCGGTGCCGGCCGAGGCGACCCGCGCCTTTAAGGTGTTGGCGCCGGCCAGGTTGTAGGTGTTGAAGGAGATCCAGTCGCCGTTCTCGATGTAGCCGACGGCGTTGCCGCCGTGCGCGCTGGCCTTGGCGGCGAGCTGGACGCCGTTCATCGTGTTGTAGTGCTCGGCCTGCCGGGTCCGTGGCTGCAGCTGGTGCTGGTCCTGGACCGCGGTGCCGCTGACCGGCGTGTACACGGCGGCCATGACCCCGAAGATGTTCGAGCTGGGGTCGTGCTCACCGTCCACTGTGGTCTGGATCGACCCGGTGCAGCCGTTCTTGCTGGTGATCGGGTGACCGTGACTGTCGTGGCCCAGGACGTAGTTGACCACGACCCGGTTGCAGTCGATGGTGCCGGCGTTGGGATCGGTGACCCTCACCTCGAACGGCACCAGGTCGCCGAACTGGAACAGCGAGCCGTCGGCCGGGGTGATGAGCTGGATCGTCGGCCGGCCGACCCCGACGACGACACTGGCCGTCGCGGTCCTGCCGCCGGTGTCCCGCACCGTCAGCGTCGCGGTGTACTCGCCGTTCGTGGGGTACGTGAACGTCGGGTTGGCCGCGGTGGAGTCGGTGCTGCCGTTGGTGGTGAAGTCCCAGGCGTACGTGATCGCGTCGCCGTCCGGGTCGTTGCTGCCGGCCGAGCTGAACTGCACGGTCAGCGGCGCCGCCCCAGAGGACGGGGTCGCCGCGGCCTGGGCGATCGGTGCCCGGTTGCCGCCGCTGTTGTACTCGATGCGGTAGAGCGCCGAGTTGGCGTCGCCGCCGAACCAGGTGGTGCCGTAGTCGAGCACGTACAGTGCGCCGTCCGGCCCGAACTCCATGTCCATGATGGCGGTGCCGGTCCACGGGATCTGGGTGATCGCGCCGGCCGTGCCGTTGGCGTTGATGGCGGCCGCCTTGATCCAGCGGCTGGTGAACTCACCGAGGAAGACCTGGCCGTTGTACTGGGCCGGGAACTTCACGTCGGAGACCAGGTTCGGGTTGAAGTTGTAGACCGGGCCGGCCATGGGGCCGCCGCCGCCCAGCTCCGGCCGCCACGGGCCCTGTCCGCCGTACGGCAGCCAGGCGGCCTGCGACGCCGGCAGGGTGGTGATGCCGGTGTTGTTCCGCGAGTTGTTCGTCGGCCCGCCGGCGCAGTTGTACGGCCCGGACGACGGCCCAGTGGGGAACGTGTACTCCTGGTACGGGGTGTTGTAGTTGGAGCAGTACGGCCAGCCGAAGAAGCCCGGCTGGGTGATCCGCTCGAACGAGACCGTTCCCGCCGGCCCGCGGTTCGGGTCGGCGGAGCCCGCGTCGGGGCCGTAGTCGCCGAGGTAGACGACCCCGGTGGCCTTGTCGACGCTCATCCGGAACGGGTTGCGGAAGCCCATGGCGTACACCTCGGGCTTGGTGTTCGGCGTGCCCGGGGCGAACATGTTGCCGGCCGGGATGGTGTACCCGCCCGTGGCGCCCGGCTTGATCCGCAGCACCTTGCCGCGCAGGTCGTTGCTGTTGCCCGAGGTGCGCTGCGCGTCGTAGGCGGGGTTGCGGTCGGCCCGCTCGTCCAGCGGCGCGTAGCCACCGGAGTCGAACGGGTTGCTGTCGTCGCCGGTGGACAGGTACAGGTTGCCCGCGGCGTCGAAGTCGATGTCACCGCCGACGTGGCAGCACAGCCCACGGCTGGTCGGCACGTCGAGGATCGTCACCTGCGAGTTCGGGTCGATCGTGTAGTCGTCCCGCACGGTGAACCGGGCCAGCTTGTTGGAGCCGTTGAACGGCGCGAACTGCGCCGCCGTGCCGGTGGACGGGGCGTCGCCGGCCGGGGTGCTGAGCGGTGGCGCGTAGTAGACGTACACCCACTTGTTGGTGGCGAAGTTCGGGTCCGCCTTGATGCTCTGCAGACCCTCCTCGTCGTGGGTGTAGACCTGCAGCGTCAGGGCGACCTTCGTGTTGCCGTTGACGTCGGTGTACCGGATGACGCCGTCGCGCGCGGTGTGCAGCACGCCCCGGTTCGGCAGGACGGTGAGGCCCATCGGCTCGCCGGTCTCCGCCACGCCCTTGGCCAGGTTCACCTGGCTGAACGTGCCGACGGCGGACTGCACCGAGCAGTTGCCGATGTTCTGCGCGGCGTACTTGATGCCGCCGAGCAGGTGGGTGCGGAAGTTCGCCTCGGTGTAGCTCTCCTGGGTGTGGCCGAGGCCGGTGTACCAGGAGCGGCCGCCGTCATAGGCGCGGCACCACGAGATCGGGTGGTCGCCGTTCATCGTGCCGCCGGTGTACGTGGCCTCGTTGAGGTTGGCCAGGACGTGCACCTGCGAGCGCGGGTTGGTGCGGTAGTTGTACAGCTCGTCGGTGCGGTTCCAGTTCGCCGGGATGCCGGCGTTGGACGGGTGCGCGGTGTCCTCGATGCGCACTGTCACCGGCTGGATCGCCGGGTGGCTGGAGAAGTAGGCGCCGACGAGGTTGCCGTACCAGGCCCAGTCGTACTCGGTGTCGGCCGCCGCGTGCACGCCGACGTAACCGCCGCCGGCGCGGACGTACCGCTCGAACGCGGCCTGCTGGTTGGCGTCGAGCACGTCGCCGGTGGTCGACAGCCAGATGACCGCCTTGAAGCGGGCCAGGTTCGTGTCGTTGAACTGCGTCGCGTCCTCGGTCGCCTCGACCGTGAAGTTGTTCTGCGTGCCCAGTTGCTGGATCGCGGTGATCCCGGCGGGGATCGCGTCGTGCCGGAACCCCGCGGTCTTGCTGAAGATCAGCACCGAGAAGTCGGCCGCGAATGCCGGGGCGATGTTGAAGCCTGCCGCGGCGAGCACGAGGGCGACGCAGAGCAGCACTCTGCGGAACATGATCGGTTGCACCTCTCCTACGAAGAAAGCAGCGAACGACGTGCGCCGATCACGTCCGATCCCTGATAGGGCTTCCGGTTTGCGGGCACGGTGAAGTGCCGCCCGCTCCGGCGGGTGGATGGGGGTGTCACACGGGCGTCGATGCCACGCGAAGGGGCCGCACACCATGCGCCTCGCCGAAGGTCGGACGGTGCCGCGGTGATGTCCGTCGCCATTGGCGGTGGCGATCGGACCTGTTGGGGGCGGGGGTTACTCCTTCCACCCCGGCGGGCGCCCCAGAGAGCGCTCTCTCACCGAGGTGCCGATCAGTTAAGCAGACTCGCCACCCCCTGGCAACGGTTCTGCATAGACCACCGTTTATTCAGCCGGCGACCTGCGCCGGTGGCGCCGGGATGACCCGCAATGACCAGGTCATCGAGAACCATCCCTTGTCCTCGTCGGCGACCGCGAGCCGGGTCCCGTCGGCGTTGAACGCCACGCCCAGGAAGCGCCCCCGGGCGATCCGCTCGAACCGGCCGTCCTTCACCAGCCACACGCCCGCCTTGCCGTTGGCCTCTCCGGCGAGCACGATCCGGTCACCGTGCACGGTCAACGCCGAGGGCGCCTGTACGGCCCGGGCCACCGTCCGCGCCGGCCCGCGCCCGACCCGCCGGCACACGGAGTAGACGGGGAAGACGGACTCCGGCCCCGGCGCGTCGGTGCCGCACCGGGTGGTCAGGTAGACCAGCGAGCCGTCGGCGGCCACGTCGCCGAGCATCGCGTCGGGCTCGCCCAGACACGTCGACGGCAGCGCCCCCGCCGGAAGGTTCTGCGGGCAGGAGGACGTCGGGTAGTACACCGTGCCCTCGCCGCCCGACCAGGCGACGCCACCGGAGTGCCCGACCTTGCCGACGACGGTCGACCGCCCGGTGTCGGCGTCCCATCGCACGACCGCCGCGGAGGCGTCGGCGCCAGTACCCCGGCAGGACATGACCAGCCCGAGCTCGTGACCGCTGACGGCCAGGACCTTCCGCAACCGGGACTTCAGCCCGCGCGGGTCCGGGCAGTCCGGGTGCTCGACCGTCACCTGTTCCGGACGGCCGCCGTCGCGGACCCGCATCAACCGCGGCGGGGTGTCGGAGCCGTCCTCGCGCTGCGCGAGGTAGTAGACCGTCTCGCCCACCCAGACCGGGCTGGAGTACTGATCCGCGTCCGACGAGACCAGCTCCTGCCCCCGCCCACCCGCACAACCGGCGGCGGTCGCGAGCCCGAGGACCGCGACCGCCGCGACGATGCGTCTGAGGATCGTCACCGGCCCACCCAGGTACCGCCTTCCAGGGCGCGGGCGCGTAGGAACTCGGCGACCGACCAGGCCTGGAACGGGCAGCCGGTGGCGGCGTGCGGCGCGTCGCCGTCGGCGGTCTCCGACACCGAGCCCAGGCCCCACTCACTGAGGTGCAGCTCCAGGCCGTCCAGGACGCCGGTGGTGTCGGCGCCGGCACGGCGGGCGGCGTCGACGAACGGGCCGATCAGCCACGGCCAGACGGTGCCCTGGTGGTAGGCGCGGTCGCGGTCCGGCGGGCCGCCGCGGTGCCGGCCGTGGTAGCCCGGGGAGCCCGGGGCGAGCGACCGCGGGCCGATCGACGTCAGCAGCGTCGCCCGGCACAGCTCCACGATGTCCGGATCCGCCGCCGGTACGTGCGGCAGCCCCACCGCGAGGAGCTGGTTGGGCCGGATGGATGGGTCGTTGCCGGCCGGACCGTCGACCACGTCGTACAGGCCGAGCCCGTCGGGGCGGGTGAAGCGGTGCTCGAACGACGCGGCGGCCCGCGACGCCGCCGTGGACCAGTCGTGCCCGCGGCCGATCCGGTCGAAGAGGGCGGCGGTGCTCGCCAGGCCGTTCACCCACAGGGCGTTGATCTCGACCGCCTTGCCCTGGCGCTCGGTGACCGGGACGCCGTCGACGCGGGCGTCCATCCAGGTGAGCGCGAACCCCGGCTTGCCCTGCATGAGCAGGCCGTCGGCGGGGTCGGCGGCGATGCCGAACCGGGTGCCGCGGCGGTGCAGGTCCAGCACCTCGTCCATGGCGCCGGCGAGGGCGGCCACGGTGTCCAGGTCGCCGGTGACCTCGGCGTACCTGTCGATGGCGCGCAGGAACCACAGGGCCGCGTCGGCGGTGTTGTATTCGAGGGTGCCGGTGTCGGCGGTGTTGGCGAGCATGCCGTCGGACACGGTCGCGCCGGCGCGGAGCAGGACGCGGCGCGCCTGCTCGTGGCGGCCGGTGGTGAGGAACAGCCCCTCGAACGACGTCATCAGGTCGCGGGACCACTCGCCGAACCACGGGTAGCCGGCGACGGCCGACGGGCCCGTCGGCGTCTCGATGACGAACTGGTCGGCGGCGATCGCCAGCTGCCGCCCGACGGCGTCGCCCCCGCCCAGCGCGACGGCACGGCGCCGGGCCGCGGCGACGATCTCCATCGCCGACGGCGTCTCGCCGTCGATGAACGCGGCCGGCATCCCACCGGCGAAGGTGGTCGGCACCGCGCCGGCGGCCGGCTCCCCGGTCGCGAACGCGGTCACGGACGCGGTCTCGCCGGGTGCGAGCGTGGCGGTGAAGCGGCCGGCGGCCCACAGGTCCTCGTCCGGGTTCAGCCCGCGGGCGGCCTCCTCGCGGGCGTGGACGCCGCGGTACCACTCGCCGCCGGGCCGCCACGACGGGCCGGCGACCCGGTACACGCCCTCGAACTCGAACCCGCCGGCGACCGGCGTGACCTGCGGGTCGCCCCACGCGTGGCGCTCGCCGTGCGCGTCCCGCCAGGTGCACAGCGGGGTGAGCTCGAGCTCGACCGGGCGCGGGGCGCGCAGGACGCGGAACACGACACCGACCGCGGACCGGCCGTGCGCCATCGCGATCTCCCGCTCCAGGACCACGTCGCCGAGGTCCCAGCGCCAGCACGGCACACCGTCGACGAGCCGGAACTCGGCGAGGTGCGTGTGGCCGGCGGGGTCGACGGCGCCGCCGGCCCACTCGTCGATGGCGAGCCGGAAGACCCGCTCGCCGGCCCGCACGACCGGGTCGAGCGCGGCGAGGCCGAGGCTCCGGGAGGCGGCGCCGGGCGCCGCGACCACGAGCAGGCCGTGGTAGCGGCGGGTGCGCAGGCCGGCGACGGTGCCCATCGCGTAGCCGCCGAGGCCGTCGGTGACCAGCCACTCGCGGCTGGCCGCCGCGTCGAGATCGCCGCACACCTGGCGGCCGAACCTGATCATGAGCGGACCTCCGCCTGGTGCGCCGTCGGGCGCGCGATCATCTCCGCCAGCAGGCCGGTCCAGCCGGTCTGGTGGGTGGCGCCGAGCCCGGCGCCGTTGTCGGCGTGGAAGTACTCGTAGAACAGCAGGTTGTCGCGCCAGTGCGGGTCGTGCTGGAACTGGTCGATCCAGCCGAACGCCGGTCTGCGGCCGTCGGGGCCCCGCCGGTACAGCGCCAGCATCCGCTGACGGAGGTCCTCGGCGATCTCACCGGCCGTGCACTGCCGCCCCGACCCGGTCGGGTATTCCATCTTCACGGCGTCGCCGAGGTTGGCGTGGTAGTCCTCCAGGGTGCGCAGGACGAGGTAGTTGAGCGGCATCCACAGCGGCCCGCGCCAGTTGGAGTTGCCGCCGAACATGCCGGTGCTCGACTCGGCGGGCTCGTAGCCGACGGTCGCGGTCCAGCCGGGCAGCTCGACGCTGAACGGATGGTCGGCGTGCCACTTGGACAGCGCCCGCAGCCCGTACGGCGACAGGAAGCTCTGCTCGTCGAACAGGTGCGGCAGGATGCGCCGGGTCCGGCCGTGCGCCGCGACCCCGACGCCGACCATGCCGTCGGTCCCCGGCACCACCTGGTGCTCGGGCATCGCGGCGAAGCTCTTGGACAGCCGGCGGACGCGGGCGAAGTCCTCCTTCGGCAGCGCCTTCGTGGCGAACAGCGGGATGACGCCGACCATCGACCGGACCCGCAGCGGCTCGCTGCTGCCGTCGGGGCGGCGCAGCATGTCGTAGTAGAAGCCGTCCTGCTCGTCCCACAGGTCGTTGTCGTGCATCGCCTCGGAGATCAGCGCGAAGTGTTCGAGGAACTTCACGACGAGGTCGTCGAACGCCGGGTTCTGCGCGGCCAGCTCGCGGGCCATCTCCAGCAGGTTCAGGCAGTAGAACGCCATCCACGCCGTCGCGTCGGACTGCTCCAGCCGGTACCCCGGCGGCAGATGCGAACGGTCGATCGGGCCGATGTTGTCCAGCCCCAGGAACCCGCCCTCGAACAGGTTCCGCCCCTCCTCGTCCTCGCGGTTGACCCACCAGGTGAAGTTCAGCACCAGCTTCGAGAAGACGCGGGTCAGGAACTCCAGGTCGCGCCGGCCGTCGATGTTGTACACCTGCAGGGCCGCCCACGCCTGCACCGGCGGGTTGAGGTCCTCGAACGCCCACTCGTACGCGGGGATCGCGCCGTTGGGGTGCTGGAACCACTCCCTGCACAGCAGCAGCAGCTGGTACTTGGCGAACTCCGGGTCGAGGTGCGCGAGCGCCACCGCGTGGAACGCCGAGTCCCACGCGGCGAACCACGGGTACTCCCACGGGTCGGGCATCGACATGATGTCGGACGCGTCCAGGTGCCGCCAGCCGGCGTTGCGGCCGTGCTGCCGGCCCGGGGGTGGCGGCGGCTGCCCTGGGTCGCCGCTGAGCCACTTCGCCACGTCGTAGTTGTAGAACTGCTTGCCCCAGATCATCCCCGCGAAGCCCTGCCGCATGATCATCGCGTCTTCGTCGCTGGTGCCGGCGGGGGCGAGCTCGGCGTAGAAGGTGTCGGCCTCCTGCTTGCGCTGGTGGAGGACCTGGTCGAACGCCGGCCCGAACGCGTCCGGGGCGGCGTTCGGCGCGAGCCGCAGCGACAGCTCGACCGTCTCGCCCGGCGCGACCGTCACCTGATACCAGAACGCGGCCTTCGTGCCCTCGTGCGCGGGGTTGACGGTGGCGGCGCCGTGCACGACGTGGTCGTTGATGCCGTCCTTGGGGAACGCCGCGCCGGACGGCACGCCGTAGAGCCGCTCCGTGTTGGTGTCGTTGTCGCAGTACAGCTGCCGCGGCATCGACCCGTCAGGACCGGGTGCTGCCTGGAGCACCATCGACCCCATGCCGATCGTGTCGCCGCCCGCCGTGGCCAGCCGCGGCTTCTCGCCGCCCTCCTCCCACGACCACGTGTTGCGGAACCAGACGGTCGGCAGCACGTGCAGCGTCTCCGTCTCCGGCCCCGGGTTGGTGATCCGCACGCGGATCCGCATGTCGTCGGGGTCGGCCTTGGCGTAGTCGGCCTCGACGATCCAGAACCGGTTCTCGTCGAAGATGCCCGTGTCGAGCAGCTCGAACTCCGGATCCTCCCGCGACCGGCGCTGGTTCTCGCTGACCAGCTGCTCGTACGGGAACTGCCGCTGCGGGTAGTGGTACCGCCAGCGCAGCCACGAGTGGCTCGGCACCGCGTCGAGGTACCACCAGTACTCCTTGGCGTCCTCGCCGTGGTTGCCCTCGTTGCCCGTGAGCCCGAAGATGCGTTCCTTCAGGATCGGGTCGCGCCCGTTCCACAGTCCGAGGGCGAAGCACAGGCGCTGCTCCACGTCGCAGATGCCGCCCAGGCCGTCCTCGCTCCACCTGTACGCCCTGGACCGCGCGTGGTCGTGCGGGAACGCCTCCCATGCGGTGCCGTCGCCGCTGTAGTCCTCGCGGACGGTGCCCCAGGCCCGCTCGCTGAGGTACGGTCCCCACCGGTACCAAGGATTGGCGTGCTCCTTCAGGGCGGCCGGTGCCCGCCCGGCGCCGGCTGAGGTCTGGCCGGGGGTGTGATCGGGGTTGTGATCGGGGGTTTGATCGGGGGGTGCCATCCGCTCCCGCTCCGGATTGCTCATGCTGCCAGGACACCACCGGCACCACGGGGGTGGCGTCACCTCCCGCGCGCGACCGGATCCACATTCCTCCGTTTTGCGGTAATCAGGGGGATTTCCGGGCGAAGATGACGGGGTGAGCCAGCCTGACGACGAGCAGCATGTGGTCCACGTCGGCCGGCAGCCGATCTACGACCGCGACGGCGCCGTGGTCGCGCACGAGTTGCTGTTCCGCGCCGGCGCGACCGCCGCGACCGCCTCCCGCCGCGACGCGCACGCCACCGCCAGGGTGCTGGTCGCGGCGTTCACGGAGTTCGGCCTCGACGAGGTCTCCGGCGGGCAGGTCTGCTTCATCAACCTGACCCGGGACTTCCTCACCGGTCACCTGCCGCTGCCGTTCGACTGCAGCCAGGCCGTCCTCGAGGTGCTCGAGACCACCGACGTCGACGAGGAGGTCCTGGCCGGCGTCACCGCCCTGCACGAGCAGGGGTACACCATCGCCCTCGACGACTTCGTCTTCGGCACCAGCCACGAACGCCTCCTCGACGTCGCCACCTACGTGAAGATCGACATGCTGGACACCGACGAGGCCACCATCCGCACGACCGTCGTCAACTGCCGCATGCACGCCCACCTGCAGCTCATCGCCGAGCGGCTCGAAACCCCCGAGGCCCTGGACCTGGCGATGTCCCTGGGCTTCGAGTTCTTCCAGGGCCACGTCCTGGGCCGCCCGCACGTCAGCTCCACCGTCGCGCTCGCCCCGTCCCGCCTCACCCGCCTGCGCATCATGGCCGCCCTCAGCACCGACGACGTCGACGTCGACTCGCTCGTCCCCCTCATCGGCCAGGACGCCGGCCTGAGCCTGCGCCTGCTCCGGGCCACCAACGCCGCGTCCTTCGGCCTCAACCGCACCGTCTCCTCCATCCGCGACGCGGTCGTGGCCCTCGGCCTGACCCGCCTGCGCCAGTGGGTCACCCTGATGGTTGTCGCCGACATCACCGAGGCCGACCCCGAGCAGCTGAGCCACCTGCTGATCCGCGCCCGCTGCTGCCAGCTCCTCGCCGAGGCCGCCTCCCTCCCGGGCGAGCCCGCGTACATCGGCGGCCTCCTGTCCGCCGTCGCCGACCTGTTCAACGAACCCACCACCCGCGTCCTCAACGGCGTCCCGCTCGACCCGTCCCTCACCGCCGCCCTCCTCACCGGCGCCGGCCCCCTTGGCCAGGTCCTCACCACCGTCCGCGCCTACACAACCCCCTCCCCCTCCGACCTGTCGGACGTGCCCACCCCCCGCCGCCACACTGGGAGCACGGAACCCGTTGGAAGCACTGAACCCGCCGGGAGCGCCGGACCCGCCGGGAGCGCCGGACTCACTGAGGGTGCCGGACTCACTGAGGGTGCCGGGCTCGCTGAGGGTGCCGGGCTCGCTGGGAGTGCCGGGCTCGCTGGGAGTGCCGGGCTCGCCGGGAGTGCCGGGCTCGCCGGACCAGGCAAGTCCGCCGGACCTGCTGAACCTGTTGGACCCGCCGGACCGCACGGCCTTGCTGGAAGCGCAGGCACAGCTGGAAGCGCCGGACCCACGCCTGAACCCGCCGAGTCCGCTCACCTGACCGGAACCGCCCCGCCGGTCGCCACAGACGACCCCGCCGCGCTCGCGTCCTTCTACCTCGCCGCGGTCCGCTGGACGAACACCACCCTCAGCGAACTCGCCAACGAATTCCGCCACCCCCAACCCGCCAACCGCACCACCGCCCCAGTCCCCCAGAACCGCTGACCTCCGCCCGCGACAACGCCCCACCCACCGTCTACCCAGCCACAGCCCCGCCGCACCACCTTCGGCTCCGTCGCGCGACAACCGCACAACGCCCGGCACAGCAACACCCAGACGCAGCACCACCACACCCAGCCGCAGCGCCGGCGCATCAACTCGGAGGCGGCGCACGACAACCGCGCAGTGCTCGGCACCGCCGCACCCGGCCGTAGCACCGCCGCACCGGGCCGTAGCACCGCCGCACCGGGCCGCGGCGCCGGCGCATCGGCTCGGATGCGGCGCGCGGCGACCGTGCGGTGTTCGGCACGGCTGCACCCAGTTGCTGGACGGCCGCAGCGTTGGGGCGCAGTCCCGAGGCGGCGCGGGGCAACGGTGCGGCGGTTGGCGGAGATGCTGGCGGTGGCGGGGGTGCGCGACGATGGCTGGTGTGAGCCGAAGCTCTTGGCGCCGCTGGCTGCGACCCGACCGCGCCGCTGCTGCTGCCGACCAGCCGCCCACCGACCCGGGTGAGGCCGAAGCGTGGCACCGGCGAGCCGTCGCCGCCGACCCTGGGCGCACGCTGTCGATGGTGAAGCTTGCCGACCTGCTGCGGAAGCGTGGTGACACGGCCGAGGCCGAGTTCTGGTACAAACGCGCCGCTGACGCTGGTGATCCCTTCGCCATGAGCACCCTTGGCGATCTCCACCTGAACCGCGGGGACCAGGCCGGTGCCGAGACCTGGTTTCGCCGCGCCTCCGGCACCGGCTACGTCGTCGCCATCTGCAACCTCGGCGACCTCTACCGGGCCCGCGATGACCCGGCCGAGGCGGAGGCCTGGTACCGGCGCGCCGGCGACGACGAATACGCGATGAGCCGCCTCGGCAGCCTCTTCGTCCACCTCGGTGACGCCGGCCAGGCTGAGACATGGTTCCGCCGCGCGGCGGGGGCCGGCAGCACCTACGCGATGGACAGCCTCGGCGGGCTCCTCCGCGACCGTGGCGCCGTCGACGAGGCCGAGCGCTGGCTCCGCCGGGGCGCCGAGGCGGGCAACGACTTCGCCATGTGCAGCCTGGGCGAACTCCTCCGCGACCGCGGTGCCGTCGACGAGGCCGAGCGCTGGCTCCGCCGGGCGGCCAACGCCGGTAACTCCCGTGCCATGTCCGCCCTCGGTGACCTCCTCGCGGACGGCCAGGCATGACCGCATGACTGCCACGTCGGGCACCGCTGCCGGACGAGCGGCACCCACGGGTCCAGCGGGAACCGGACCGGACCCCACGGCCGCCGGACGCACCGCGGACCACGGCGGCGACGCGGGCTCGCCGGCCAGCACCCGGGCGTTGCGCAGGCGGGTCAGCTTCGCCGCGTGGCGGGCCCGCAGCCCGTGCGCGCGGGCCTCGGCGAACTCCGCCCTGACCCGGCGCCTCTCCTCACGCCGGCGCTCCCACGCAGCGGCCGACGCCGCGAGACGCGCCTGCGAGTCGATCGAGCCAGGGACCGTGGACCGGCCGGAATCTGGGGCTGACAAAGAAAAGTAGGGTCGTGGCACGTGCCGCCTCCCCCCGGTAGGCGCTGCCCCACCATTCTCCCAACGCCCCAAACCCCCGTCCAGCCCACGCCCGCCACATAACCCACCGCTGCCCCAACCGTTACACTCCGGCGTGCTTGCAGGGTTCGACGCGGTCGCCGCGATGGGTGATGGAGCCAGCGACGCCGGAAAGGCGTGGGTGTTCGTGCGGCGGTTCGTCGAGGGGTGGGCCGCGCCGCTCGAAGACCGTGACGGGGTGAGCAGGGAGGCGCTCGGGGCGGCCGGCGTGCCGCTGCCGCAGGTGTTGGGCGAGATGTACCGGCTGATCGGGCGGCGCGACGATCTGACCCGCAGGCAGGACTTCCTGTTACGGCCCGGCGAGTGCCACTGGGACGAGACCGGAGAGGTGCTGATCTTCCGGCGGGAGAACCAGTCCTGCGCGCACTGGGGCATCCGCCGCGACGATCTCCGGCGGGCGGACCCGCCGGTCGTCTATCAAACAGGCCCGACAGATCGGGCGTGGCTGCCGTTCCTGGACCGCGTGTCGCTCGCCGCGGTCGAGATGGTGCTGAGCGAGTCGCTGTTCGGCACGAAGCACATCCTCAACGCCGGTGACCTGACCGCCGACGTGCTGGCGGGCGTCCTGACGCGGCTGCGCCCGCTGCCGTTCCCCGAGTATCCGATGTGGGCCGGCGAAACCGTGTCGCCTGTGCGCTGGTACGCGGCGCCGGGGCTGCTGGTGCGCATCGACGGGCCGGCTCCGCGGGCGTGGCTCTGGGCGGCCGGGCAGCGGGAAGGAGACCTAGGCCTGGTCAGCGGGGTGCTGCCGGGCTACTGGTGAACGGGGACGCCGAGGGCGTCCAGGAACTCGCGGGCCCACTGGTCGACGTCGTGGGACTGGATGCGGGCGCGCATGGTGCGCATGCGGGTGGTGCGGTCGGCGGGTGGGGAGGCCAGGGCGGCGAGGATGGCGCGCTTCAGGTCCTCGACGTCGTGCGGGTTGGTCAGGAACGCCTCGTCGAGCTCGGCGGCGGCGCCGGTGAACTCGCTGAGGACCAGGGCGCCGAGGGCGTCGCGGCGGGCGGCGACGAACTCCTTCGCGACGAGGTTCATGCCGTCGCGGAGCGGGGTGACGAGCATGACGTCGGTGGCGAGGTACAGGGCGACCAGCTCCTCGCGGGACCGGTTCTGGAACAGGTAGTGCACGGGCATCGTCCCGACCTCGCCGAACTCGCCGTTGATCCGGCCGACCTCGCGCTCGACCCGTTCGCGCAGCTGCTGGTACTGCGCGACCCTCATGCGGCTCGGGGTGGCGACCTGGACGAGGACCACCTCGTCGCTGGACACCGCGCCCTCGGACAGCAGCTCACCGAACGCCTCGACGCGCTGCTCGATGCCCTTCGTGTAGTCGAGGCGGTCGACGCCGAGCAGCATCCGCCGGTCGCCGCCCAGCTCGGAGCGCAGCCGGCCGGCCGCCTCCTGCACCTCGGGCGACGCGGCGAGCCGGTCGATCTCCGTGATGTCGATGGAGATGGGAAACGCGCGTGCCACGACGGTGCGGTCCTCGTACACCACGGAATCACCCGACGGGCGGAGGCCGAGCAGCCGGTCGGTGAGCTGCAGGAAGTTCTGCGCGGCGAGGGGGCGCTGAAACCCGACCAGGTCGGCACCCAGCAGGCCGCGCAGCAGCTCGGCCCGCCGCGGCAGCTGCATGAAGAGCTCCACCGGCGGAAACGGGATGTGCAGGAAGAACCCGATCCGCAGGTCCGGACGCAGTCGCCGCAGCATCGCCGGCACGAGCAGCAGCTGGTAATCGTGCACCCACACGCTGGCGCCTTCCGCCGCGACGTCCGCCGCGGCGTGCGCGAAGCGCCGGTTGACCTCCTCATACGCCTGCCGCCAGTCCCGGCGGTACACCGGCTGCTCCACGAGGTCGTGGAAGAGCGGCCAGACCGTCGAGTTGGACTGGCCCTCGTAGTAGCGGTCGACGTCCTCGGCGCTCAGCGGCACCGGGCGCAGGTGGATGCCGTCGATCTGGACGGGCCCGGTGTCGTCGTCGGGGGCGCCGGTCCAGCCGACCCATGCGCCGCCGGAGCTGCGCACGATCGGCTCGAGGGCGCTCACCAGCCCACCGGGGCTACGCGTCCACTGGGTCTCGCCGTGCTCGTCGGTGGTGCGGTCGACGGGTAGCCGGTTCGCCACGACGACGAACGAGTATCCGTCAGCCATACCCCTCGGTTTACCGCACGGGCCGCACCGGAAACCGGGAAGCCCGGAATTTCCCGCCGCCGCTGTACCAGTAAAGCGCGGCGGCACCGCTACAGGACCGCTACAGGACCGCTCGAGGTGCCTTTCCGCGACGGCGAGGCAAGCGTACGGTGGCCGGCGTGCCCGCCGTCGAGATCGTCCTGCCCGGTCCCGTCGAGCCCGAAGGCATGCTGGTGCGCCGGAGGCCGGTGCCCGTGCCGGCGCCGCACGAGGCGCTCGTCGAGGTCGAGGCGAGCGGCATGTCCTTCGACGACATGCTGATGCGGCGCGGCACCTGCCTGGACCGCCGCGCCTACCCGATGGTGCCGGGCCGCGACCTGGCCGGCGTCGTCACCGCGACCGGCGACGCGGCCGACCCGCGGCTCGTCGGCCGGCGCGTCGCCGCCGTCGTGCCGGGCGGCGCCTGGGCCACCCACGTGACCGTGGACGCCGGCGCGCTCACGCCCGTGCCGGAGCCGCTCGGCGCCGTCGACGCGGTGGCGCTCGCCTATCCCGGCCTGCTCGCCCGGTTCATGCTGCATGAGGTCGCCCGGGTCCAGCCCGGTCAGGTGGTCGTGGTGCCGGGCGCGCCGGGCTGGGTCGGCACGACGCTCGTGCAGCTCGCGCGGCAGGCCGGTGTGCGGGTCATCGGCGTGTCCAGCACCCGCCAGCTCGCCGAGACCACGGACCTGGACTTCGAGCCGGTCGACCACTGGACCGAGGACGTCTCCGCCCGGGTACGGCAGCTCGCGCCGGACGGCGTCGACGCGGTGTTCGACTCGATCGGCGGGCCGAACCTGGCGGAGTCGTGGGACCAGCTCGGCCCCGCCGGGATCCTGGTGTCGTACGGGCACAACTTCACCCGCGACGCGACCGGTGACCCCGCGGACCGGCATGCCGCGCTGACCGCGCGGTTCGACGCGTGGGCCGCGGCGTCGCCCGGGCGCCGGGCCACCACCGCCGACCTGTTCGCCGCGGGCCCGCCCGACCCGGCGTGGGCCGGCACCGTCCTCAGTGGACTGTTCGGGTCCGCCGCCGAGGGCCGGTTGCGCCCGTACGTCGCGGCGACGTTCCCGCTGGCGGAGGCCCCGGCCGCGCTGCGCGAGCTCGAGACCGGCGGCCAGGTCGGCCGGGTCGTCCTGACCGCGTAGCCGGGCTCAGTCCCACCAGGCGCGCCACACCGTCGCGTGGCTGAGGCTGACGGCCAGGTCGGTCAGCGTGTCCGCGCCGTAGTAGTCGTACTCGCCGTCGTTGTACACCCGGTACTCCGCGGCGAGCCGCAGCGCGCCGGCCCGGTCCCGCGGCGGCCATTTCACGGTGAACTCGGCGGTCGTGTCGGTCATCGCGACGAGCTCGGCGCCGTACCGGGCGTGGAAGTGCTTCAGGATCGCCGCGTGCTCCGCCGGTGTCGGGTACTCGTTCCACCCGCCGCAGTGCAGCGCGAGCGGCACCTGCCACGGCGCCGCGACGGGCACCAGCGCGACGAACACCTCCTCGGCGTACTCGGAGACGCCGAACCCCGGCAGCTCCGGCCGCGGCCGCCACTCACCCTCGCCGCGCAGCTCGGCGCGGAGCGTGTCGGCGTAGTCGCCGCCGTACCGGGCGAGCCGCCCCTCGAACCACCCCGCGAGGAGCGCCGCGCCGTCGTACCGCAGGGCCGCCTCCTCCTCCGGCGTCCGAATCCGGAACGGCGTCAACTCGTCTGGCGTCTCCGGCGTCATCAGCACCGGCCACAGCCCGGTCCCGCGGTGCTGCGCCCGCAGCCGCCACCACCATTCGAGTGAGTCCTCGCCGGGCACCAGGAACCCCCGCACAGCCGTCATGATCGGGACGATACCGCCCACGACGCGGCGAGCAGTCCCGCGGCCACCGCGCACAACAGCCTGGCGCCGGTGGTGTGCAGCAGCGACGCCCCGGGCAGGAGCGGCGTGAGCGCGGCCAGCGGCAGCGTCACCGCGCAGGCCACCGTCCAGAACAGCGGCGGCCGCCGGCGGCGCGGCGGCGGGTCGCCGTGCCAGCGTCGCAGCAACCGGCCGCGGCGGATCCACCCGACCGTCGCGGCCAGGCCGAGCGCGCCCAGCACGTGCATCACGTACTCCGACCAGGGGACCGCGAGCTCGAGCCGGTCGAGCGCCAGGTGGCTCGCCGCGCCGAGCAGCGCCGACGACACGGTGACCGGCCGGCCCGGCCGGTGCGGTCCGAGCACCCCGTAGTCGCCGGACCCCGGCAGGTGCGCGGCGAGCACCGGCGCCGCCCGCCGGATCAGCCACGCGGCCGCCACGGCGACCGGCAGGCACCACGCGACGAGCCCGGGCAGCTGGTGCGACAGGGGCCAGACCGGCAGCCCGGAGCCGTCCAGCACGTACGCGAGGTCCGGCGCCACCGACCCGGTGACGAGCGCGACCCCGTCGAACCAGCGCGGCCGCCACACCTTCAACGGCAGCACGGCGGCGGGGTGGGTGGGAAACGTCAGGGGCACCAGCGCGACGGTAACGGCGGCCGGTGGGGGCCGGGCGCCGGAACCGTGAAGATTCGGCAAGGATGGGGACCATGACGACGATCGAGGAGGCGCCGCTGCGGCAGGCGCGCAACTCCGCCGCCTTCTGGGCCGCGACCGGCCGGGCCCGCGGGCACGAGGTGGTCCGCCGCCCCGGGTACCTCGCCGTCGTGGGCGACGCGCGGGCGGGCGTGCGGGTGCTGATCCAGCGGGCCGGGCTCGACGCCGGTGAGGTCGCCGAGATCACCGACCTGGCGGCGCGGGCTGCCGGGCCGGTGGACGTCGAGGACCCGTTCAGCGCCACGGACCTGACCCACCTCGGCATGCGCACCTGGCAGATGCCGGTCATGCTGCGCCGGCCGGGACCGGTGGACGGGCCCGCCATGGAGGTCATCCGCGCGCGGGACGAGGAGGACCTGCACGCGGCCGAGCGGGCCGTGATCGAGGGCTTCGAGCTCAGCCGCTTCGAGCCGTACCGTGGCGGCGAACTCTTCCCGAGCGCCCTGATCGAGCAGCCCGGGGTGGACGTCTTCGTCGCGCGCCTCGACGGGGAGGTCGCCGGCGCGTGCGTCACCGTCCTGGACGACGGGCTCGGCAGCCACTACTGGGTCGGGACCCCACCGAAGTTCCGCTCCCGCGGCGTGGGGCGGGCCGTCATGCTCGGCTCCCTCGCCCACCTCACCGGGGTGCCGGTCACGCTGACCGCGTCACGCCTGGGCCGCCCGCTGTACGAGTCGCTCGGCTTCACGGTGACGTCCCCGTCCACCTGGTGGTCCTCTACGCCGTGACCGAGAGGTACCACCACGTCGCGGCCTCGTCGTCCATCGCGAGCACCTGCTCGTCGGTCGGGCGGTGCCCGTCGGGCAGCGGCACCGACATCGCCCCGGTCCGCACCACGATCTCCCGCAGCCGCCCCACCTGGTCGGCGACGTCCGCGGTCACCTCGCCGCCGACGAGGATGTGCGGGCCCAGGGTGTACCAGAGTGCGATGAGCCGCACGTCGCCGGCGTGCTCGGCGGCCTCGGCGACGGCCAGGACGGCGTCGACCAGTAGCACCGGCCGCGGTGGGACGGCGTCGGCGCCGGTCAGCTCGCCGGCGTCGACCATCCGCCGCCACAGGGCGGTGCCGGCGTCGCAGTACAGCAGCGGCGGCTCGACGTAGCCGTCCTCCAACTCCGACTCGTAACCGTCGAAGTCCTCGGCCTCTTCGTCGAACGTCCGCAGGGCCGTGAACTCCGTCAACCCGTCGAAGTACCCGCGTCGCCGCGCGTAGTCGGGGTGCCGGGCGACCGGGAACCCGTACACGAACCGCCGCCGCCGCAACAGGTCGATGTCGCGGAAATGCGTGACCGCCCCGTCGAACTGCCGCCCGAACGCGAGCAGCACCGCGAACCAGTCGCGTGGCCGGTCGTCGTCCGCGCGGTGGTGCGCGTCGAGGAGCCGCACCGAGTCCCACACCATGTCGTCGAACACCCGCGCAACGGTGTCACATCCGCGGGCCCGGCGGTGCTCAATAGGTGTGCAGGAAGAAGTCAGGCTGGTCTGGCCCGTCGCCGCGGCCCGCCCGGCCGAACGGAAGGACGCCGTGCGGACCGACCTCGAGCAGGTGTTCCGAGCCTCGTATCCCCGCGTCGTGGCCGTCGCCGCCCGCGTGCTCGGATCCCGGGACCAGGCAGAGGACGTGGCGCAGGAGGTGTTCCTGTCGTTCGGTCGCTCGTCGGTGCCGGCGGCGGAGGCACCCGGCTGGCTGTCGGTCGCCGCGGCGCACACCGCCCTCAACCAGCTGCGGTCCGGGCGGCGCCGGGCGTCCCGGGAGGAGGCGGCCGGCGGCGCCGACACCGTCGCACCCGACGTCGCCGACGCGGTCGTCACGCGCGACGAGCACCGCCGGGTCCGTGCCGCGCTCGCCGGGCTGCCCCGCCGGCAGGCCGTCGCCCTGGTCCTGCGGCACAGCGGCCTCAGCTACGCCGAGGTGGCCGCCGCCCTCGATCTCTCCCCCGGCAGCGTCGGCACGATCGTGCGCCGCGCCGAGTCCGCTCTACGCAAGGAGTTGAACCGTCATGCGCCATCCGAATGACGGCACGCTGCGCCGGCTGCTGGACGAACCGGAAGGCGTCGCCGACACCGATCGTGAGCACGTCGCCGGCTGCCCCGTGTGCCTGTCCGGGCTCGCCGCCGCCGGGGAGGACGCGGCGTTCGCGGGCGCGGCGCTGCACATCGGCACCGACCCGGACGTCGACGCCGGCTGGCGCCGCCTGACCGCCGCCGGCGAACCACGCCGGGTGCCGGCCACCGCCCGCGGCCCCCGACCAGATCCTTGACAACATCAGCGTCTACTGGCACACCCGGACTGGCGCCTCG
>NZ_JBEXUD010000089.1:0-25034 GCF_040614215.1 Dactylosporangium sp. NPDC006015 | reverse complement strand
TCCTCGCGGAGGGGCTCTCCGTGATCGCCTGTGGAGGCGGTGTAAGACCTCAACGAGAGTCCTCTCGGACGGGGCAGTCGTCGGTGAAGCAGGAACCCCCCGGGGTGACCCAGGGAATCCCCGCCCTTTAGGGCGGGGAGGACTGTCAAGGCAGCTGCTCCACGGTGAGGGTGCCGGCGCGCAGCGCGTCCAGATGCTCGGCGAGCCAGGCCCGTCGCGCATCGGGCGGCAGCGCGGCGAGCCGCTGGGCCGCCGCGGCCGCGTCCGGGTCGGTCACCGACGCCGGGGTGCCGAGCAGGGCGGCGACGACCGCGTCCTGCGCCGGGGTGGCGTCGCGGGCCGCGCCGATGACCGAGGCGACGATGTCGTGGCCGGCGTCCGCCCGTACCGCCGCGGCGACCTGCTCCAGGGTCAGCGTCCGCCCCGGCAGCTGGCTCGGCAGCAGCAGCCGGTACTCCGTCGGGGTCCGGCTCCACGCCTCGCCGGCCCGCGCCACGCCGATCCCGCCGGGCCCGGACCGGTAGGTCGTGGCGGCCTGGGTGACGCGGACCGGCGCGCCGGGCAGCCCCGCCACCGCGTCGAGCACCGGTGCGAGCGCCTCCACCGCGGCCGGCAGGTACACCGCGTACGCCGGATGCAGGCACACCGGGACCGGCGTGCCCTCGCAGATCGGGGTGTAGGGCACCGGCCGGTCGTCGGCGGCGCGGTGCAGGACGGGGATGGCGACCATCCCGTGCGGGTCGATCCGCGCGGTGCCGGCCAGGGCGGCGGCGGACCCGGCGGCGAGCAGCCCGGCCGCGGTGACGGCGGCGGCGGACCGGCGCAGCCACGGCCCGCCGGACCCGGCCGGCAGGCCCACGACGCCGAGCAGCGCCGCGGTGCACCCGGCGAGGAACAGCAGCTGGGCGATCGGCAGGTCGGGCAGGTACCGGTAGAACGTCGCCACCCCCTGGTCGGCGCCGAGGTTCCAGGGGTTCGCGACCAGCGGCGAGATCTGCCAGTGCGAGCGGTCGCCGTGGATGAGCTGGACGGTGAGCTGCAGCGCGAGGAACACGCCGACGGCGGCGACGGGTGCGGTGAGCCGGCTCGGGCGCAGCGCCCCGGCGGCGAACCCGGCCGCGGCGAACGCCGGCAGGCTCGCGGCGCCGACGATCGCGGGCCACCACAGCGGCCCGCCCCACGCGCCCTGCGCGGCGGTCACGCCGTACAGGACGCCGACACACACCAGGTAGGCCAGCAGCGCCCAGCAGGTGGTGGCGGCCCAGGCGACGACCTGCCGGGCCCACCGCGGCCGGGCGGTGGAGGTCAGCAGGCCGGTCATGCCGTGGCGGCCCTCCCGCGACCCGATCCACGCGGCGACCCCGACGACGCTCGGCGCGAACACCGACACGGCGGCGGTCTGCATGCTCGTCGCGCGGATGTTCCACAGCGGCGGGTACGCGACGCCGCGCCGGAACGCGACGAGCCAGAACAGCAGGCCGAGCAGCGGCAGCATCCACACCATCGCGTTGCGGCGCAGCTCCAGCCGCAGCAGCCGGGCCGTCACGGCCGCGCCTGCGCCGGGTCGGTGCCCGCCTGCACGGCAGAGGCGAGGACGGCGCTGTAGCCGCGTTCGAGCGGGGCGTCGCCGGCGGCGTCGGTGCCCTCGCCCCGCGCGGTCAGCTCGCCGGGGGTGCCCCGGAAGACCAGCTTCCCCTGCCGCAGCAGCGCCACGTCGGTGCAGGCGGCGCCGACGTCCTCGACCAGGTGCGTGCTCACGATGACGGTGCCGGTCCCGCCGAGGTCGCGCAGCAGCGCCCGGAACGAGACCCGCTGCTCCGGGTCGAGGCCCGCGGTGGGCTCGTCGAGCAGGATCAGGTCGGGCTCGTTGACGATTGCCTGCGCGATGCCGACCCGGCGCAGCATCCCGCCGGAGAGCGTCCGCAGCTTCGCGCGGGCCTGCCCGCCCAGGCCGACCCGTTCGACGGCGGCGGCCACCGCGCGCGGCACGGCGGCGGCCGGCATCTCCTTCAGCAGCGCGAAGTACTCGACGAACTCCACGACCGTGAACCCCGGGTAGTAGCCGAGGTGCTGGGGCAGGTAGCCGAGCCGCCGCCGGATCCGTCGGCGCTCCCGGTGGTCGCCGGGGTCCAGGCCGAGCAACCGGATCCGGCCCGACGACGGCGGCAGTACCGTGGCGAGCATCCGCAGCAGCGAGGTCTTGCCGGCCCCGTTCGGGCCGAGCAGCCCGACGACGCCGGGGCCGGCGGCCAGCGTCACCCCGGCCACCGCCTGGGTGCGGCCCAGCCGCCGGGTCAGGTCCGTGATCTCGACGTTCATGACGCCTCTCTCGTGATCCGGGTGGCGAAGAGCGCGACGGCCGCGCAGCAGGCGGCGACCGTCAGGTACGGGACGACCAGCGCGGCCTCGGTGATTGCGGCCGTCATCCGTCCGGCGGCGACCCGCCCCGACAGGACGGTGATGACCCAGCCGGCGACGCCCGCCGCCACGCCGGCGTTCGCCGAGCGGGCGAGCGTCGCGGCGGCGAGGGCGAGGGCGCACACCGCGGTCATCGGGACCAGCCAGCCGAACGTGACCGCCGTGGCAGTGCCGGACGCGACCGACGCGCCGAGGCCGAGCAGCGCGTTGAGCCCGAAGACGGCGAGGGCCCGGACCAGCAGCACGAGCCGGTCGCTGACCGCCATGCTGCACGACAGCTCCCACGCGGGATCGATGCCCGGCCCGTACGCGTAGGCGATGCCGGCGGCGGCGACCGCGGGTGCGCACAGGGCGACGTACGGCGTCCCGGTCCCGCGCGTCGCAAGGACCCCGGCGGCGAGCACGACGACCGTGGCGATCACCCAGCCGAGCAGCAGCGACGGCGTGGTGACGAGGGCCCGCGCCAGCCCCGCCGAGCGCAGCAGCCGCCCGGCGAGCCGCTCCACGGGGCCCGGCCGTCGCCGCCACACCTGCGCGGCCACGCCGACCCAGACGCGACCCAGGTCGACGTCGTCAGGCTCAGTCACTGTGCACCTCCGCCCTGCAGCGCGGCCCGCAGCAGCCGGCGGATCTGGTGCGCGCGGCTCTTCACGGTGCCCGCCGGGACACCCATCAGGTCGGCCACCTCGGCCACGGTGCGGTCCTCCTCGTACATCAGCCGCCACGTCTCGCGCTGCGGGCTGCCCTCAGGTCCGAGGGTCTCGACGGCCCCGGCCAGCTCGACCCTGGACAGCGCCGCGTCGATGGGGTCGGGTTGCTCCTCGACCGTGGCGAGGACCGTCTCCGGGCGGCCGCGCCGGCGCAGCCACAGGGCGGCCTGCCGCCGGGCGATGCCCCACAGCCAGCCGCCCGCGCCCTCCCGCCGGTAGCTCCCGGCGCCCCGCCACGCGCCGAGGAACGTCTCCTGCAGCACGTCCTCGACGTCGGCGGCGGGCAGCGCCGCGCGCAGCCGGGCGGCCAGCCACGGCGCGTGCCGTGAGAACAGCACCCGCAGCGCGGTGTCGTCGCCGCCGGCCATCGCGGCGATCAGCGCATCGTCTTCCATCACCTACTCTGTTGCGTGTCGGCGGCGTCAGGTTCGCCGATGCTCTCAGTTTTCCGTTTGCCGTTCTTCCGGTTGCCGTCGCAGGTGTCGTACCGACGACGGCGCCAGCGACAGAAGCACGGTGGCGGCCATGACGGTCGCCGCGACCAGCAGCCAGGTGCGCTCGCCGGCCGCCGCCGCGACGGGTCCGGTGAGCGCCAGGCCGAGCGGGCGCATCACGAACGAGCCGACCTGGTCGAAGGCGAACACCCTGGCGAGCTTGTCGGGTGCGACCTGCTGCTGGATGGCCAGGTCCCAGTTGACGCTGAACACCTCCAGGCCGAGCCCGTGCAGCAACGCGCCCGCCATCACCACCGGCAGCGGCACCGGCAGCGCCATGGCGAGGGGGAAGCAGGCGGTCAGCGCGAGGAACGCGGTGCCGGCGAGCAGCATGCGGCGCGGCCGGTACCGCAGGGTGACGACCCCGCCGACCATGAAGCCGGCCATCAGCGCGGCGAGGGCCCAGCCCCAGGCGGCGTCGCCGAACCGGTGGGTCATCAGGACCGGCCCGAGGACGCCCTGCACGCCGCCGTAGACCAGGTGGTAGATCAGCGCCTGGACCAGCAGCGTCCACAGCCACGTGTGCCGGAGGACCTCACGGGCGCCGCCGGCCAGGTCGTCGAGCATCGAGCGGGCCTCGGCCTTGTCCTGCCCCGTCACCCGCATGGCGGTGAAGCAGGCCGCGCCGGCGGCGAACGTCGCCGCGTCCACGGCGATCGCCCAGCCCGGCCCGAACAGCCCGACGAGCAGGCCGGCGAGGCTGAAGCCGAGGATCATCGCCGTGTTCTGCGACAGGCGCAGCACCGACACGGCGGTCGGCAGCGCCGCGGCCGGCACGGTCTGCGGGACGACGGCGCGGGAGCTCGGGCCGGCGACCGCGGCGAGGCCGCCGTTGAGGGCGCTCATGACGGCGAGCATCGGCACGGTCGCCGCACCGGTCGCCAGGCTCACCGCGACGGCGGCCTGCGACAGGCACGAGAGCGTGGCGGCGACCCGCATGAGCAGCGCGCGGGAGAACCGGTCGCCGAGCACCCCGGCGAACAGGGTGGTGACCACGTCGACCAGCGCGTACGCCGCCACGACCAGGCCCAGCTCGGTCGCCGACCCGCCCAGGTGCAGCACCGCCAGGGCCATCGCCACGGGGGTGATCGCCGACCCGAGCCCGATCAGCGTCCGCCCGGTGAGCAGCCACCGGAAGGGCACCGAGTCCCACGGTTTCGTCGGGTTCTTCGCCTGCCTGTCGAGGACGTCCAGCATGTCCCGACGGTATTTCGCTGACGAATTATTTGTCAACGAACTATTCGCCAGCGAACGAATGCTACGATGCCGGGATGGGGCAGGACTTCGCCGACCGTCACGTCGCCCGCTGGCGCGACCACTGGATCGACATCCCGTTCGACGACGCGATCGAGGCCGCCACCGTGCGCCTGGCCCGCATCTCCCGCCACTTCCGCGACACCAGCCAGACCGCCGCGGCGGAGGTGGGGCTGCAGCAGTTCGAGTACGAGACGCTGCACCACCTGATGGTCCGCGACACTCCCGGCCACGCCTCACCGCGCGCGCTCGCCGACGACCTGGGCGTCTCCCCGGCCGGCATGACCGGCCGCCTCGACACCCTGGAGAAGGCCGGCTACATCAAGCGGACCCCCAGCCCCACCGACCGCCGCGGCGTCGACATCGAGGCCACCACCGCCGGCGTCGCCATCTGGCGCCGCGCGATGATGCTCCGCGGCCGCGCCGAGGAGGAGCTCCTCGGCGCCCTCTCCGAGCGCGAGCTCGCCACCCTCAACCGCCTGCTGAAGAAGCTCACCACCGCGACGGAGACCCAGTAGCGCCTCTGCGCCTACGGTCCGGCCTGCCGATCGGCCACCGGGGCCGTCGTGAGCTCCTCCTCCGGCATGGGCCTGGCCGGCAGCTCGTCGGGGTTCAGGGCGAGGAACACGGCGCCGGCCACGGCACCGGCGAGCAGCTGGAAGCCGATGTAGAGCGCGGCCGTGTACCACGTGAGCAGGCCCATCAGCCAGACGCCGACGGTGACCGCCGGGTTGAACGCGGCACCGGAGATCCGGCCGACGGCGATGGCACCCGCGGCGACGGTGAAGCCGATCGCCAGGCCGTAGAAGGAGTTGTTCGGGTTCGTCTTGCTCGTGGCCACGTTGAGCATGACGTACACCAGCGCGAAGGTGAACAGCACTTCGACCAGCAGCGCCGTGAACAGCTCCCGGCCGGACAGCTGCAGTGAAGCGACGTTGCGCGGATTCACCACCCACCGGGTCACGACGGCACCGACCACCGCCGCGACGGCCTGCGCGACCCAGTAGGCGATCGCGTCGGGCAGCGCCAGCTTGCGCCGGACGAGGACACCGGTGGTCACCGACGGGTTGTAGTGCCCACCGGAGACATGCCCACCGGCATAGACCATGACCATGAGCACCGCGCCGATGGCCAGCGGAGCGAGCGGCGTCCCGGTCAACACACTCGTGCCGACCGTGAACACCAGGAAGAACGTCCCGATGATCTCCGTGATGTAGGCGGCGTGCTTGTGCATGACTGCCCTCCTCGGCACAGACGGGTCCCGCTCCGGTGCCGCGACCCAGACCGGCGGGCAGCCGGAGCGTGCTGACCTCCTGCCCCCGCCGGCCTCAGTTAGGCCAGCCAGCACTCACGAAATACCCAGAGCCACTCCCCGCGGTGTTCGCGCCGGCCAGGATCGTCGGTGTCCACGACGCGGTAACCATGGCGGGCGAGTTCGCTGAGCGCCGACGACTTGTCCGTTCCTGACATGCCGGTTATCAGGATCTTCGACATCGGGACGGACGCCACCCCGTCACGGGTGGGTGTTGGTGAGGACGGCGTCGAGGGGGTGGGGGACGCGGTCGAGGTCGACCGTCTCGACGAGCAGGCCGGCGTAGCGCAGCTTGCGGCGGGAGCCGCTGGCGAAGAACCGGCGCAGCTGCGCCTCGGGTGGGCGGTCGCGCCAGACGGGCTGGTGCTGCATGGTGCGGAACGGGCCGAGGTCGCCGTGCTCGTCCAGGAGGGCCTCGATCGCCGGTACGCCGATCGCGCGGATCAGCTCGTCCTCCAGATCGGCGACGCACACGTGGAACCCCAGCGCCGCCATCTCCGCACGTGTCGCCGGGGTGCCGATCCCTGCCCGGGCGAGGCCGCGCCGGAAGACGTGCTCCTCGCCGGCGTCGCACAGGCCCGCCAGGCGTACACCCTGCGGACCGAACCTCGCCAGGAACCTCGGGACCGCGTGCGCGCCGCCGGCCGGCAGCACCACGACCCGCTCGGCGTCAAGGTCCCGGCCCCGGCGCCTGGCCAGGGCCTCGAGGGCGATCTGGTCGCTGAGGCCCTCCACCAGCAGGATCGCCGCGGCGCCCTCGACCTTCGCCATCGCCTGGGCGGTCGCCACCACGCCGGCCTCCGGGCCGCTCAGCTCCGCGTCGTCCACCTGCTCGATGCAACGCCCGCGGGCGCGTTCCGCGCCACCGAATTTTCCCGGCGGCCGCCGGTCAGCCCGGCCAGCCCGGCAGGGTCGGTAGGATGCGCTCGGCGATCTGCGTGGCGCGGGCCTCGTCGCCCGGGTCGTGCGACTCGCGGATGATCGCGATCGAGGCGGTGCCGCCGGGGTCGGTGGGGTCCCAGGCGACCAGCAGCGACGCGCTCTTCAGCGGGATGTTCACGATCGGGACGGGGTCGAGGAGCCAGAGCGCCGGGCGGCCCAGCACGGTCCGCGGCTGCGCCTGCTCGAACAGCCCCTGGTAGTCCGCGACCCGCAGCCGGTCGTGCGCCACGTTCAGCCGCAGCGACGCGTATTGCAGCGACACGGTGCACTGGTGGGAGTCGCCGCCCGGGTCGTACGTGGTGCCGATGCCCTTGACCTTCGCCCCCGGCTCGAGGATGTCGAGGAGCTCGCGGCGGTCGACGAACGGGCACAGCTCCTGCGACTTGCGCATCTCCGGGTCGGTCGAGTCGACCTTCGGCACCACGTCGGCGTCGGCGCGGGTGGGGTTCGGGTCCCAGCGGCCCGTCATGACGCCGCCCGCATAGACGGCGATCGCCACGGTGATGATGGCCGGCGGGATCCAGCCGAGGAGGGCGCTGCGTCGCATGGCCGGTGAGCCTACTGGAGGGTAACCCTCAGCCGATCAGGCGGTTGATGATCTCGTCCGGCTCCTCGTCCGGGTCGGCGTCCTCGGCGTCCGCGCGGACGTCGATCTCCCAGCCGCGGACCTCGGCTCTCGCACCGGGCGCCACGAAGTCCGAACCGCCCGGCGTCAGCTGCAGCACGACGCTGTCGTCGCGCCAGTCGGTCGTCACGGTGACGACGCCGCGGTCGCCGTCCGCCATGCACGCCGCCATCCCACGCAGCACCGTGCACGCCCACAGCAGCGTCGGCAGCCGGAAGTCGGCCCGCGACTCGAACTCGACGACGAGCGCGGCGGTGGCTTCGTCGTACCGCAGCAGCAAACCGTCCTGGACGAGGTCGAGCAGCACGTCGGCATGGTCGCCGTCGAGCCACGAGTCGCACTCGGCGATCGCGGCGGGCAGCTCGTCCCGGTCCTCCTGCCCACCGGTGACGCCAGCCCACTCCGCCGGCGACCAGGCCGACGCCGGCTCGACCGGCGCGTTCAGGTACGCCCGCAGCCGGGAATGCTCGATCCTGACCGCCGCCGTCACGCAGACTGACTCTGACACGGCGACACTGTAGACCGTCAGCCCCGACCGCGTCGCCGGGCACTGGGACGCCTCCGAGGACGGCAGCGTCACCTGGCGCAAGGACTTCGACCTGACCTTCGACCGGCTGTAGCGTTCACTGGCCGGCGTACGGGTCGGCCCAGTCGAACCGGTCGGCGGCATCGAGACGGGCCAGCTGGTCGGCGCTGAGCGTGAGCGCGACGCCGTCGAGCGCCGCGTCGAGCTGGTCGACCTTGCTGCCGCCCAGCATCGGCCGGAGCCCGTGGCTGAGCAGCCACGCCAGCACCACCTGACCGCGCGCGGCCCCGGTCTCGGCGGCCACCGCGTCCAGCACGGCGATCCTCGCGGCGTTGCCCAGGTGGTCGTACACGTCGGGAATCGGCTTCATCGGGTTGTCATACGCACCGGACAGCAGCGGCGTGTACGCCCACACGTCCATGCCGTGCTCCTTGGCGTAGTCCGCCTGCTCGTCGCTCAGCACCCCGAAACGGTGCGCGACCCCCGGTGGCAGGGTGCCGGGCCGAGGCCGCAGGTAGGTCGCGTTGAGCTGCAGCGCGTCGAACGGCTTCCCGCCGGTCGCTTGTGCGTGCGCGCGACCGCGCTCCACCAGCCACGCCGGGTGGTTGGAGACCCCGAACCGGTCCGCGGCCAGGCCCTGCAGCGCGTCGACGGTGTCCTCGATGCGCACCGACCGGTCCTCCTGGTGCAGCCACAGCAGGTCGACCCGCTCCACGCCGAGCCGCTCCAGGCTCCCGTCGAACGCCTTGCGCACCGCGCCCGGCGACAGCCCCGCCCGCCGCTGCGGCCACGACCCGGGCTCGACCGGCTCGGCGCCGAGCTTCGTCGCGATCCGTACCGTCGTGCCGGGCCGCGCCTTCAACCACCGCCCGATGACCCGCTCGCTGTCCCCGCCGTGCCCGCTCTCACTGGCCCAGAACGCGTAGCAGTCCGCCGTGTCGACCCACACCCCACCCCGCTCGACGAACCGGTCGAGCAGCGCGAACGACGTCCGCTCGTCGATCGTCGTCCCGAACATCATCGCCCCGAGCACCAGCGGCACCTGCGTCACATCGTCCATACCGCCGACCCTGACACCTGGAGCGCGCTCCAGGTCAAGCCACGTGCGATCATGCCGCCGTGGGCTTCTTCGGTGGTTTCCTGTACGACGGCCAGTCCTGGACCGAGATCGACCGCTCCGCCGCGCGGGCACTGACCGGCCCGTGGCCCCCGTTCCGCGGCTGACGGACCAGCCGTGCGGTAGCGTCGGGCGGCGTGGAGCCGGACTGGGTGACGGACACGCGGGCGTCGTACGACACGGTCGCGGTCAGCTACGGGGAGATGCTGAAGGACGCGTTGGACGGGCAGCCGGTGGTGCGGCACGTGCTGGCGATGTTCGCGGAGCTGGTGCTGAGCGCCGGAGGCGGGCCCGTCGTCGATGTCGGCTGCGGTACCGGCCGAGTCACCGTCCACCTGCGAACACTGGGCCTCGACGCGTCGGGTGTGGACCTGTCCCCGGGCATGGTCGAGGTCGCGCGGCAGGACCATCCTGGGGTCAGGTTCGACGTGGGCTCGATGACGGGCCTGGACCTCGCCGACGGGTCGGTACAGGGCATCCTCGCCTTTTTCTCGATCATCCACGTGCCTGACGACGCGGTCCGGCAGGCGTTCGGCGAGTTCCGGCGGGTGCTGCGGGGCGGCGGGGTGGTGCTGGTCGGCTTCTACGTCGGCGACACCACGGTGCTGAAGACCGAAGGCTACGGCGGCCACCCGATGAAGGTGCACGTCCACCGCCGCCCGATCGAGCGGGTCGCCGGCTGGCTGACCGAGGCGGGCCTCCGCACCGACGTCGAGCTGCTGCACCACCTGACCGACACCGTTACCGGCGGCATGCTCATCGCACACGCCTGACGGCGCCGGCGATGATCTACGCTGATCCTCGTGGGCGCGGCGGAGGGTGGTCGGATCCTCGCAGTTCGCGTCAGCTTGTTGATGGGGCCGCTGGTCCTCATGTTCGGCGTCGCCGCGCTCGCCGGCATCGTCGGCCTGACCACCGCGCGTGCGGAAGCGGTGTTTCTGTTCGGGACCATCGGCATCGTCGTGCCGATCGTCGTCCTGGCCGGGCGATGGGCCGCCCCGATGCTGGTCGTGGCCGCCGTGGTTGCCGGCTTTCTGGCGTCGCCGGGTCGTTGATCGCCATCACGGCAGGCTTGGCGGTGCTGGCCGCCAGGCGAGGCAGGCGTCCCTCGTAGACAACCGGCCGGCCGGATCGAACCCACCGCAGCAGGATCGCTCAGCGGCGGCGGAAGAAGGTGCGCTTCGGCTGCACGAGGTTCTTGATGAGTGCGTGGATCGTGTCGAACGTGAGCACGGTCGGGTTCCGGTCGGCTGATGCGAGCAGGCCCAGGCAGCGCAGCACGAACTCGCGGGCGCCTCGCTGGTCGGCGGTGAAGACGGGACCGCCCGCGAAGCCGGCGGGCAGCGTGCCCCGCCAGCGCACGACGCCGTCAGGGTCGCGGGCGATCGTGGAGGTGGCGATCGCCAGCGGTCGCGCCTCGCCGGGCTCGCCCAGCTCCCGGGTGACGTGGCCCAGGGCGTACGCCCCGCGCGGCTGCGCATCGACGGCGCGGACGTGCTCGGCCTTGGCGGCGGCGCCGTCGGTGATCTGCGTGGTCGCCCAGGACCAGCCCTTCCTCGCCGCGTGCTCGTGGAGGAACGACGTGCGTGTCACCGCCACACCGGAGCGCCGCGCCCACATCTGCTCGAAGTCGGGCACGACCAGTTCGTCCGACGCCGCGCCGGCGGGCTCGACCAGTTCGGGCCGCAACCGCACCTCGCCGAACTTGGTACGCGTCAACCGGTCGGCGGTCAGCCACCATTCCCGGACCTGCTCACCGTCGGGCGTGGACGCCACCAGCTCGTTGTAGAAGAACGCCGTCCCCGGGCTCGTGCGCGACCCCACCGGGAGGGTGCTCGCGCTCCAATGCTCCAGGACCAGGTCGGCGAGTGGATCATCCTCTGTCACGGCTGACATCTTGCCTGCCGCACGTCCGCGCCGGAACCCCGTACGCCGCGGCTGAAGGCCGAAGCGGCGCCGCGGTCATGACGGGCGGAGCTGCTGTTCGATGCGGAGGAGCTTGTCGGCGTTGAGGTCGGTCTCGTAGCAGGTGGGTCCGGGGTCGGTGAAGAGCTCCGGGTACACGACGATCCGCCGCTCGCCGTCGAGTTTGGCCTCGATCGTGCCGATGACGAGGACCGCGCCGGGTGGGATGCGGTCGGGCTGGATGACGACGCTGTGCAGGGCGTCGGGGTGGGTGCGGCGGTACTCGAAGCTCTGCAACGCCGTGGACAGCGTCGACCAGGTGCGGCCCGCGCCCGGTCCCACAACAGTCGGTCGTCGTCATCCATCACCAATGTTCTGTCCGCCGCCGCCCTCCGCTTCCCGTGCCGGGATCACGGTTGCATGAACGTCGGGCGGCGGCGGTGTCACAGGGCGGCGGGCTGTCTCGTCCCAGAGGGGAGTACAGAGGCATGCGGGACGAGGAGGGCGGCGTCATGCGAGTGTTCGTGGCAGGCGGGACCGGGGTCATGGGGCGGCGGCTGGTGCCGCTGCTGGTGGCGCGCGGGCACCAGGTGACCGCGACGACCACGACCGCGGCGAAGATCGGGCTGCTGGAAGGGCTCGGCGCGAAGGGGGTCGTGATGGACGGGCTCGACGCGGCGGCCGTCGGCGAGGCGGTGGCCGCGGCCGCGCCGGACGCGATCGTGCACCAGATGACCGCGCTGTCGCCCGGGCACTCCGGCAAGCCCAACCCGCGGCGACCCGACCGGTTCTTCGCGCTCACCAACCGGCTGCGCAGCGAGGGCATCGACCACCTGCTCGCCGCGGCCGAGGCCGTCGGCGGCGCGCACATCGTGGCGCAGGGGCACGCGAGCATGAACGGCGGGCGCGACGGCGGCTGGGTGAAGACCGAGGACGACCCGCTCGTGGTCGTGGAGGGGACCAAGGCGATCAACCACCTGGAGTCGGCGGTCGTCGCGGCCGGCGGCGCGATCCTGCGCTACGGCGGCTTCTACGGCGCCGGCTCCCACGACGACCAGGTCAACCTGGTCCGCAAGCGGCTCGTGCCGATCGTCGGGCGCGGCACCGGCCACTTCTCGTGGGTGCACGTCGACGACGCCGCGGCCGCCACCGTCCTCGCCGTCGAGCGGCGGGCGCACGGGATCTTCAACATCGTCGACGACGAGCCGGCCCCGGTCGCGGTGTGGTTGCCGTACCTGGCGGAGTGCGTCGGGGCCAAGCCGCCGCGGCGGGTGCCGGTGTGGCTGGCGAAGCTCGTCGCCGGGGACATGGCCGTCGGCGCGCTCGTCGAAGGCCGCGGCTTCTCCAACGCGAAGGCGAAGCGGGAGCTCGGCTGGAAGCTGCGGTACCCGTCATGGCGGCAGGGCTTCAAGGAGGCGGTGGCATGACGAAGGTCGAGGAGTTCGAGGAGCTGCGGCCGCTGCTGTTCTCGATCGCGTACCGGATCCTCGGCAGCGTCGCCGAGGCTGAGGACGCGGTCCAGGAGACCTGGCTGCGCTACGAGCAGACGGGCACCCGGCCCGCGTCGGCGAAGGCGTTCCTGTCGGCGGTGGTCACGCGGATCTCGATCGACGTGCTGCGCTCCGCGAGGGTGCGGCGGGAGGCGTACGTGGGGGAGTGGTTCCCCGAGCCGCTGCTCGCCGACCCGTACGACGACCCGGAACGCGCCGCCGAGCTCGCCGACTCCGTGTCGATGGCGGCGTTGCTGCTGCTGGAGCGCCTGACGCCGCTGGAGCGGGCGGTGTTCGTGCTGCGGGAGGTGTTCGGGTTCGGCTTCGGTGAGGTCGCCGCCGCCGTCGGCCGGTCCGAGGCGGCGTGCCGGCAACTCACCGTGCGGGCCCGCCGCCACATGGACGTCGGACGCCCCCGGTTCGAGGCCGACCGCCGCGAACGCGACGAGCTCGCCGCCCGGTTCTTCGACGCCCTTCACGACGGCGACGTCGACGCGCTGCGCGAGCTGCTCTCCGCCGACGTGCAGATGGTCGGCGACGGCGGCGGCAAGGCACCCGCCCTGGCCAACACGATCTTCGGCGCCGACAAGGTGGCGCGCCTGCTCGCCGCGTACTTCCCGGCGGTGTTCCGCGCCGACCTGGGCGTCGAGCAGCGCGAGATCAACGGCCAGCCCGGCGCCGTCTTCCGCGACGGGAACGGCAACGTCGCCGGCACGGTGTCGCTGGACGTGCTCGACGGCCGGATCCAGACGATCCGCTCGGTGGTCAACCCCGACAAGCTCGCTCACCTGGGCCCGGTCGCGGACGGCTGGGCCCTCGCCCGCGAGGTGAAACGGGCCCGGACGACAGGGGACTGACCCCCGCTGACGTACAGGCGGCGAAGGCGGCTCCCGACGAGCGTTGGGAGCCGCTGACCGGGTTGTGTGAGCTGGATCACTCGCACGCTGACGGCGTTGCCGGGGACTACCCTGCGAGCGCGCTGGATGGTGATCGGCGGCTCCCCGGTCTTCCCCTGAGGAAAGGTCACCGCCATGGCACCGTCGTCATCTCCGGCTCCCTTACCGATCCGATGGGCGGTGATCCTGCTTGCGGCGGTGGTGGCAGCGCTGGCCGTCGGTGGTCTCACCGTGCGTGAGACGGGTAGCTGGCCGGCCGCCCTCCTGGCCGGCGTCGGCGCCGCCGGCGCCACCGTCCCGGCCCTGCATCGGATGCTGGCCGGATGACCGGATGGATGACCGCGTCGGGGTGCATCGCCGGCGACCCTCCGGTCGTCGGGCCGGCACGACCTGAGACGGCGCTATGTTGAGCGGCGTCGCCACGGTGGCGTGGCACCCGTGGCACGTGATCAGGAGCAGCGATGCACGATGACGGCACCGACACCGGGACGACGGACATCGCGCCTGTCGCTGCCCGCCCGGTGGTCGACGTCGCGGCGAAGAACCTGGAGTTCACCCTGTTCTACACCGCTGACCTGCCGAAGCTGGTCGGGTTCCTGGTCGTGCAGGGCGCCCGGCCGGACCTCGCGGCCGACCTGGCACAGCTGGCGATGACCGATGCGTACCGTCAATGGGACACGATCGAGGCGCCCAGGGCCTGGGTCCGGACGGTCGCCACCCGCCATTGGTGGCGGCACAACGACCGGCACCGGCACGAGGTGCCGCTGGACTCGCTGCCCGAGCCCGGCTCGCTGCTGTCGCGCGACGAGGCGGCCGACATCGAGCACCGGCACACGTTTCTGGCGGTGATCGGCACGTTGCCGCCCGGGCAGCGTGAGGTCCTCGCCTGGACGTATGACGGATACCTGCCGACGGAGATCGCGGCCCAGTTGGGGAAGACCCCCGAAGCCGTCCGGTCCGCGCTGCGCGACGCCAGGGCGGTGTTGCGGGAGCGGTACCCGCGCGGCGAGGTGACCCCGTGACCACGCCCGACAGTCGTCTGCACGCGGCATTGCTGGCGGACCTGGCCCACACCCTGCGCCTGGGCGCGGGTCTCGGGTCGATCGTGACGACGGTGGCACCCGCCGCCGGCCATGAGGACGACCGGGGCGCGCACGATCGCCTCGTCGGACACCTCGCGAGCGGTCTGGACGTCCAGCACGGACTGACCGCGATCCTCGGCGTCGAGGGCGGTCACGCGAGCCTGGTCGACGACCTGTCCGGCACCCTGGATGCCTCGCGCGGCCTCACCGCCATCCTGCGACCGGAGCACGGTCGGGCGCCCGCGGCAGCCCTCGCGGACGTCTACGCCGCACCTGATCCGTGCCGGCTCTCCACCCGCGCCCTCGGCCTTCACCACGCCCTCGACCGGGCGGTGCGCGAGCTGCGCGACGTGCGGGACCACCTCGCCGACGTGCCGCTCGACCTCGAGGACGGTGACTCCGACGCGGACCTGGCAGGCGTGCTCGTCCGCCAGCGGGAGCTCGCCGCGAAAGCGTCCCGGGCGCTCGGGACTGCGTTGACCACGGGCGATGAGGCGACCGGCCTCAAGGTGACCATGACGTCTGACCTGCTCGACGTGGGCGTGGACCCGACGTTCCTGCCTCACCTGGATGCTCCGGCGGAGGCGGAGTCCACACCCGGCGATGAAGCACACCTCGCCGGCGCCATCGTCGTCGGGTCCGGCGGTGGCGGCTTCAACGTCATCACGCCTTCCGTCGCCCGCCTGGCGGAGCGGTTGTTCTCCCACGGCACGCCGGTCGCCTCGGAGGACGAGGTCGACCGTGGTGCCGTGGCCGAAGCCGGTGACGTGCTGCGGCAGACGGCGGATGAGCTCGGCGAGCTCAACCTCCGCCTGGCGGACCGCTCCGGAGGCATGGGCGTCACGGCGTGGCGGCAATGCACCGGCCACGTCGACAGTCTGACGCAGTCGCTGGACGAGCTCGGTGCGGCGCTGTCCGACTTCCGCGGCGCCGACCTGCGGGCGATGCAGTGGCAGCCGACCCTGGAAGACCTGGACGGCGTGCGCTGGTCCGACGCCACGGCGAGCGGAGGTGCGACCCGCTGGCCGGAGGCGATACGGGAGGCTGTTGCGGATCCGCTCGTCTCGCAGGCGACGGCGGCCGTCGGTGTCTACGTGGTCAGGTTCGGCACGGTCGTCGGCACCGGCCGCTGACCTGCCCGCACCAACCACTGACCGATCCGCCGTCAGCCCAGGGCGCGCAGGACCATGTCGACCAGGGCGTCGACGTCGGTGGTGGTCATCGGCTCGCCGGTCATGCCCATGCGGTGCAGCAGGGTGCCGACGACGACGTCGATGAAGAACAGGACGCGGTGCTCCGGCTCGTCGAGGGCGTCCTGGAGCACCAGCCGGTACGGGTCCTGCAGCTGCGTGGACAGCACCTGCCGCAGCGCGGGGTCGTTGACGGCGTCGGTGAACACGCCCGCGAACGCGGCGCCGACGCCCGGTTCGCCGATCTTCGCGGCGATCCAGCGGATGGCGTTGGCGAGGACGGCGGACCGGTCGGCGCCGGTCAGGGGCACCGGGCCGAACGCGTCGACGAGGCAGGCGGTGATCAGCGCGCCCTTGGACGGCCACCGGCGGTAGACGGTGGTCTTCGCGATGCCCGCCGCGGCGGCGATCCGGTCGACGGTCGCGTGCGCGTAGCCCAGCTCGTGGACCGTGCGCAGGGTCGCGGCGAAGACGGCGGCGTCGACGCCGGTGCGGGGGCGGCCGGGCGGTCTGGTGGAAGCGGGCATGGCCAAACCATACCCAGTTGTGCTACTCCTAGTATCGATACTTCAAGTAGCGTAATTGGAGGGCGTGCCATGAGAGCACCGCTGGGCATCCGGGTGTTGCAGACGCTGCGCAAGGAGCCGGACTGGCTGGCGATGCCGGCCGAGGACCTGGACGCGTTCCGGACCGCGGAGAACCGGCGTCGGTCCGCGCCGCTGATCCGGGTCGTCACCGGCTTCCCCGCCCGCGGCGTGACGATCCACTGGCACGAGCTGCCGCTGCCCGGCAGGTCGCTGCGGATCCGCGTGTACCGGCCGGCGAACGACGACGCCGGGGGCGCCGGGGACGCGCTGCCGCTCGTGCTCCACGTGCACGGCGGCGGGTTCGTCGGCACCGCCGTCCAGAGCGACTGGATCAACAGCCACCTCGCCGCGCGGCTGCCCGCGGTCGTCGTGTCGGTCGAGCACCGCCTCGCCGCCGCCGGGGTCCCGTTCGAGGCCGCCGTCGAAGACGGGTGGGACGCGCTGCGCCACGTCCTGGACCACCCGGCCGCGCTCGGCGTCGACCCCGCCCGCGCCGCCGTCTTCGGCGAGAGCGCCGGCGGGCTCGTGGCCGCCCTCGCCGCGATCCGCGCCCGCGACGCCGGCCTCGCCCTGCGGGCGCAGGTCCTGGTCAACCCGTGCGTCGACCTCACCGAGACCGCCCTGGACTATCCGTCGATGACCGAGCACGCCGACAGCCCCACGCTGACCGTGCCGCAGCTGCAGCTGTTCCGCCGGCTCGCCGTGCCCGAAGGCGCCGACGCCAGGGCTGTGTCGCCGCTGTACGCCGGAAGCCTCGCCGGCCTGCCCCCGGCGCTCGTGGTCGTGCCGACGCTGGATCCCGTGGCCGACCAGGGCCGCGCGTACACCCGCCGCCTCCGCGAACAGGGCACCCCGGCGCAGCTCACCGAGCACGCCGGGGCCCCGCACGCGTTCCTCAGCATGCCGGGCGTCGTCCCGCACGCCAGGGCCGCCCGCGCCGAGATCACCGGCTTCCTCCACGGCCGCCTGACCTGACCGCCGTGGAGGAAGCCGAACCTCACCTCACGCCCACTTCTGGAACATCTGCTTGGTGTTGTTGCGCGCGTTGTTGGCCAGGACGAACCCGACACCGTCCGCGTCCGCCCCGGTCTCGACCGCGAGCGCCAGGCCGGAGAGGTCGTTGGTGATGCGCCAGATCTGCAGCCCGTTGTCGCGGATCAGGACCCACTTCTGGCTCGTCGTCTGGTCGCACGGGTTCTGCACCACCGGCGTCCCGGCCGTCGACCCGAGGCCACCCAGCGTGTCGAGGCACTGGTTGCTGTACCGGTTCTGGATGGTGTACCGGTCGTTGCCGAGCGGCGTGAACTTCCACTGCCCGTTGTAGGCCATGTTCCCGTACTCCGCCGTCACGACCTGCAGGTCGTTCGTGGTGTACGGCGCCGGCACGGCGGCCACCTTGTCGGTGGCGAAGCTGCTGAGGCGTTCCCACTCCCCGTCGGCCGCACGCGCCGGCGCCGACACCGCCACCACGCCACCGGCGGCGAGGGTCACGGCGAACAGCAGTCGCATGCTCTTGCTGACGATCGTCATCACTGACTTCCTTCCGTCATGCCCGCCTGCGGTGGCGGGTCATGACGGCCACTGTCGGCCGCCGACCTTCGCCGAACCTTCGGCAATCCTTCCGCCGGCCCTTGCCCGGCCCGACGGAATGGCATCATGCGGTGATGGAGATCGAGGTGGTGCTCGGGGACATCGTCGACGAACAGGTGGACGCGATCGTGACCGCGGCCAACGAGTCGCTGCTCGGCGGTGGCGGCGTCGACTGGGCCGTGCACCAGGCAGCCGGGCCGCGGCTGGCCGAGGCGGGCGCGGCGATCGCCCCGTGCGACCCGGGCGACGCGAAGGCCACGCCGGCGTTCGCGCTCGACCCGCCCGTGCGGTACGTCATCCACACCGTCGGACCGGTCTGGGACGGCGGCGCGTACGACGAGCCCGCCATCCTCGCCTCCTGCTACCGCCGCTGCCTGGCGGTCGCCGACGAGCTCGGCGTCCGCAGTATCGCCTTCCCCGCCATCGCCACCGGCGTCTACGGCTTCCCGCCGGCCGCCGCGGCCAGGATCGCGGTCGACACGCTGCGCACCACCCGCACGTCGGTCGAGCGCGTGCGCCTGGTCGCGTTCGACGAGGAGGCCATGGACCTCCTGACCGCCGCCCTCGCCCGGGAGCCGTCGTGACGCTCGAGGTGCCCGCGTGGGCGGGGGAGGTCGCCCGCGGGCTGGCGCGGCCGCTGGTGTTCGCGACCGTCAGCGGCGCGCACCTGTACGGGTTCGCGTCCGTCGACTCCGACCTCGACCTGCGCGGCGCGCACCTGCTCGCCGCGGAGGAGGTCGTCGGGCTGCGGACCGGGCCGCAGACCCTGCAGCACGCCGGGGTCCGTGACGGCGTGGAGCTGGACGTCGTCAGCCACGACCTGCTGAAGTTCGCGAAGATGCTCACCGGCCGCAACGGCTACGTCCTGGAGCAGCTGCTGTCGCCGCTGGTGGTCGTGACGACCCCGGTGCACGCCGCGCTCAAGGCGCTCGCGCCGGGGCTGGTCACCCGGCACCACGCGCACCACTACCTCGGCTTCGCCGCCACCCAGGAGCGGCTGCACGCGAGGACCGGCGAGCTCAAGCCCGCGCTGTACACGCTGCGGGTGCTGCTGACCGGCATCCACCTCATGCGCACCGGCGAGGTCGAGGCGGACCTGGGCGTGCTCGGCGCTGATCTGCCCTACGTGCCGGACCTGATCGCCGCGAAGCGCGAGGCCGAGCACGGGCCGCTGCCCGACGGTGCCGCCGCGCACCTGGCCGCGGACGTCCCGCGCCTGCGCGCCGAGTTGGAGGCCGCCCGCGACGCCTCACACCTGCCGGACCGCCCGGACCCGGCGGCCGTCGACGCGCTGCACGACCTGGTGGTGCGGACCCGGCTTCAGCCGAACCAGGTCATCGCCTGACCGTGCGCCCTGGTCCACGCGAGGGGCCGCCCGTCGAGGGCCAGCACATTGTGCAGCGTGTCGTCCGGTTCGTCCGGGATCCGCCCGTACGGCAGGACGTCCGCGCCCTCCACGGCGATCCAGTGGCCGGTCAGCCGCCGTACCACGTCCGCGAACGCCAACCGGCGGGCCGACGGCACCTGGTAGAGCACCGAGGTGTGGAAGACGACGAGGGTCGCGCCGCCGGGCGCCTGCGCCGCCAGGCCCGGCAGGTCGTCGACGAGGTCACCGCGGCGCAGGACGGGCGGGTCGGCGGCGGCGACGGCGGCCGCGGCGCGCAACCGGTCGCGGCGGTGCTGGTGCTCCGGCCAGATCAGCGCCTCCAGCCAGGCGACGTCGGCAGGGTCCGTGACGTCGAGCGGGTTCAGGTCGATGCCGGCCCGCCACACCACCTCCGGCAGCCGCTGCGGCGGTGCCGTGCCGGTGAGCGCGCAGTCGAGCACCGGACCGTCCTCGCCGATGACGTCGCCGCCGTTGTACCGGTAGCGGTACCGGTCCGGGTAGAGCCCCAGACCCGCGGACGCCCCCACCTCGAGCAGCGCCAGGGGCTGCGGCAGCGCGGCGAGGACCGGCAGCAGCAGCGCACACCGCCCCGCCTCGTTCGTCTGCGTGGCCCGCCGCCGCAGCTCAGTCTGCACCGCGGCCCAGTTCGCGACCGTGAAGTCGTGGAACGCACCCGGATCCTCCACCGGCCCGCCGAGCAGCCGCACCACGCCGAGCAACAGGTTCGGCTGCCGCTTCGGCTCCGGCACCGTCTCCAGCAGCGCCACGACCTCGGCGTCCCGCGCGATGGCGTGGCACAGCCGCTCGTACAACGGCGAAACACCCCGCGCTTCCCGCTGTGCGAATTCGGTGAACCTCGATGCAGTGCTCACCGCGTGATCGTCGCACGACTCTGTGGCACGATCGAGGTCGTGGACGACGTGTCGCGGGGACCTGTGCTGGTGATCGGGCTCGACCCCGAACGGATCCCCGGCTGGGACCCCGAGCCCGTCGTCGCGGCGATCGCCCGCGGCCAGGCCCACTTCGCCGAGCACGGCATCGAGGCCGACCTGTGCCTCCTCGCCCCCGACGAGGACCCCGCCACCGCGATGACCGAGGCCCTGACCGCCAAGCCCTACACCTGCGTCGTGGTCGGCGGCGGCATCCGCAAGCACGAGCCCCTCCTGCTCCTGTTCGAGCAGGCCGTCAACCTGGTCCGCCGGCACGCCCCGGCGGCGGCGATCGCCTTCAACAGCACCCCCGAGGACACCGCCGAAGCCGCCCTCCGCTGGCTGAAGTGACGACCTGCTGGTTCCGCCCGCTCGGCGATCCGGGCGAGGACCGGGACGTGCACCCGGACGACCTCGCGGCCGTCTACGACTCCCCGGAGGCGGGCCCGGAGTCGGCCTTCCGCTGCGCCACCGCCACGGCCGCGGTGATCGTGTTCCTCGTCGGCGACGCCCACTGCCTGGTCATGCTGCGCTCGGGTGGGACCGACGAGTTCCTGGTCGAGCCCGGCAACGACGACACGTCGGTGCCCCTGTCCGGCGTGCGGACGGCCGTGCCCGCCGGCGCCGTCGTGCCCCGCCGGCGAGGCCTCGAGGCCCTCCAGGGCGTCGATGACCCGGAGCGGCTACGCGCCGCGCACTCCTGGCGGGCGGTGCCATGCTGGCTGCACGACCCGCTGCACGAGCGGCTCGGCGACGTCGTCGAAGCCCTGATCGACCGTGCCTACGCCGCCCCACCGGACGCGCCCGCCGCCCTGCTCCATGTCAAACACCTCATGCTGTTCCACAACGAGGCACAGGCCAACGGCTTCTCGCCAGAGTTGGCAGAGGACGCCGCCCTCGGCGCGGACCACCTCGACCTGCCCGATCTCGCCGCTGTCATCCGTGAGATCCACGCGGACGAGGACATCGACTGGCGGCGGCTCCACGAGAGGTACCAGGCCTGTTCAGGCCCGTTCGGCGACGACGCCGGGCTGATCCGGGCCGCGGTGGCGCGCCGGTTCGACACCTTCCCGGGCGAGTTCGGCGCTGACGACCGCATGTCCCAGCCGTAGGCTGCTGCGGTGGTCGATCTCCCGCCGTGTGACGACGTGTGCGGTGCGCTGGAGGAGCACGTCCGGCGGTTCTTCAGTCCCCGTGGCGTCGAGGTGCTGACGTGGGAGGCGGGACCGATCCGGGCCGTGAACCCGCACTTCAGGGTGCTGCGGGTCGCGCCCGCTGAGCCCGGCGGGCTGTGGGAGTACGTGTCGACGGGCGGCTGGGCCGCCACCGCCGAGCGTGACGACGGTCTGGAGTTCGTCCTCAGCACGCCGGTCGCGACGCCGCAGTCCGGTCCGCTCCTGGCCGGCGCGTCACGGGCCAAGAGCGGAGTCCGTCACCGATCGTCGCGCAGCCAGCGCCAGGCGACCACGCCGACCCAGACCTCGAACGCGAGGGTGCTCACCGCGAGCAGCGGGAACATCGCACCTGACACCAGGGTCGCGCTGCCGGCGAGGCTGAGCACGACGATGACGACGCCCGTGCGGACCAGCCACGGGTTCCTGCCCCCGGCCCGCAGCGCGAGCGCGATGGCCCCACGAAGAACACCCGGGCGAACACCGAGAACGCCAGCCCGAACGGCGCGACCGAGTCCCACCCCGCGAGGATCCGCAGGTCCGCCCCGGCGGAGGCGGTCTCGAGGGCCACGTCGTGCAGCATCCCGCCCAGCGGCCAGATCAGCGCCAGCAGCGCACCGGCCGCGACCGCGACGGTGGCGAGGGCCCCGCTGCCGTCGGCCCGCCGCAGCCGCACGTGCACCGCCCCGAGAAACCCGAGCAGCAGCGTGCCCGCGGCCATGAAGGCGAAGTTGCCGATGCGGTACAGCTGCGCGGCGTCGAACACGTTCTGCCCGCGCTCCAGCGCGGGGTCGGTCGGCGAGCCGGCGTGCGGGAGGACGAACACCGTCATCGCCACCATCACGAGCAACTGGCAGACGGTGAAGGCGATCCCGAAGCGGGTGCTGGCACGGGTCATGTCGGCGGCCGGCGCCTGTGGACGGCCGGTTTCGGTCAAGGTCATGGTGGTTCCTCAAGGTTCGTCGGAAGGTCCGCGAGGTGCGGATGCCGCCACGGTACGAACGGCGCCGGCCGACCCGCATCGACCCACGGGCTGCTCCGACGATCAGCCCGTGGGATGAGGCCCGCGCCGCTGGTCATGGCTTACGCTCGCCGCGTGAACCCCAGGTTGGACCGGCTGCACGTGACACGGCTGGACGTCGTCCTGACCGCCGTGCTGACGGTCGCCGGGCTCGTCCAGGCGCTGGTGCTGCCGTTCGCCGCGCCGGGGGTCGGCGAGCTGTTCGTCGTCGGGTCGACGCTGCCGCTCGCGTGGCGCCGCCGGCACCCGGTCGAGGCGGCCGCGGTGTCCAGCGCGTTCTGGCTCATCACGATGGACGGGTTCCCGCTGCTGGGCTTCGTCACGGTGCTGCTGCAGTTCTACGCCCTCGGCGCCTACGGCGCGCCCCGCGCGGCGGTGTGGGCGGTGTCGGTGTGGGCGTGCGTGACGGGCGTCGTCGGCACGCTGCTCGGCCCGGAGGTGCCGACGGCGGCGATCGGCTCGGTCCTCGTCGTCGTCGCGCCGGTCCTCGCCGGGCGCATCGTGCGCCGGCAGCGGCAGCAGCACCAGGCACTGCTGGACCTGGCCCGCGAGCTGGAAGCGGAGAAGCGCAAGGTGCAGGAGGCCGCGGTCAGCGAGGAGCGGGCCAGGGTCGCCCGCGAGCTGCACGACGTCCTCGGCCACGAGCTGACGCTGATCGCCGTGCAGGCGGAGGCGGCGTCGGCGGCGCTGCGGCTCGCCCCCGACCGGGCCGCCGCGCCCGTCGAGGCGATCCGCGAGACCGCGCACCGGACGCTGCGGGAGATCCGCGCCGCGCTGGACGTCGTGGCGCCGCCCACCGACCCCACCGACGCGACCCCCGCCGGCCTCACCGACCTCGCCCGCCGGGCCCGGGACGCGGGGATCGCCAACTCGCTCACCGTCACCGGCACGCCGTGGGCCGGAAACACGTCGGTATGGCTCGCGGTCCACCGGATCGTCCGCGAGTGCCTGACCAACGCCGGCCGGCACGCACCCGGCACGCCCGTGACGGTCGACGTGCACTGGGCCCAGGACACGGTCACGGTCACCGCGGCGAACGCCGCCGGCCCGCCGCCACGGCCCACGGAAGGCGGCCGGACCGGCGACCGGGAGGGCCGCGGCATCGCCGGCATGCGGCACCGGGCCGAGCTGCTCGGCGGCACGTTCGCGGCGTCCAAGGGTGACGGGCGCTTCGAGGTACATGTGACGCTGCCGCAATCAGGAGCGGCCGCATGACCAGCGTCGTCATCGCCGACGACCAGGTGCTGGTGCGGCACGGGCTGCGGCTCATCCTGGAGCTGGCCGGCTTCGAGGTGGTCGCGGAGGCGGCCGACGGCGCTGAGGCGGTCGCCGCGGTGGCCGCGCACGGGCCCGACGTGGTGCTCATGGACCTGCGGATGCCGGTGATGGACGGCGTCGAGGCGACCCGGCGGATCGTCGAGGACACCGGGGGACGCACGCGGGTGCTGGCGCTGACCACGTTCGACACCGACCAGCACGTCCTCGACGTCCTGCGGGCCGGTGCGGCCGGCTTCCTGCTCAAGGACGTCACGTCCGACGGTCTCAGCGACGCGATCCGCCACGCCGTCGCCGGCGAGCCCGTCCTCGCGCCGAGCGTCCTGGCCCGCGTCCTGGACCACTTCGCCGCCCGCCCCCCGGAGCAGTCGTCGCCGTCGTCGCCGCCGCCCGGCCTGCGCGAGCTGAGCGACCGCGAGCTGGAGGTCCTCGGCCGCATCGGCGCCGGCCTGTCCAACACGGAGATCGCCGCCGACCTCGTCATCAGCATGGCGACGGTGAAGACCCACGTCCGCCACATCCTCGCCAAGCTCGACGTCAGAGATCGCGCACAAGCCATCGTGGTAGCCCACGACGCCGGCCTCCGCCACGTCCCGACCCGCTCCGCCCGCGGCGCGTGACACAGACGCGACGGACGCGAGGAGCGGCAACCCGGCCGACACCAGCATGATCGGCGTGCCGATCTACCTGGCTGAGTACCCGACCGCGTAACACCGAACGTCAGCACCTGGGCCGGCACTCCTTGGAGGGCCGGCCCGCTGCCGTTGCGTCAGGGCACCGTGTAGCCGTCCACCGGTGCGGCCTCCTCCGGCGAGCGCTGTGCGGCCGGCGCCCACGACCCCCACGTGACGTACTGCGGCTGGTGCGGTTGCACCATGAACCGCTCGCTGCGCGGATCGGCGAGGCCCGCGAGCCCGGCCAGCGTCGCGACGATGCCGACCACGACGGTCACGATCATCGGGACGACTACGGGGTCGAAGCCGGTCGGCCCGGTGGTCTCGGCCCAGACCACCCACCCGACGACGTAGATCGTGCACAACTGTAGGGCGAGCAGCAGCAGGGCCAGCACCACCGCCGCCGCGGCACGGGCCAGCTGGGCCGCGCCGCGGCGG